>CAYQDC010000006.1:0-47945 GCA_964416205.1 uncultured Acetobacter sp.
TCTAAGCAATTACAAGAGCGCCACTGGTCATTGGACACAAAAGTTAGTCTGTTGGCTCAGGGAGAAGATGCACTATTGTCCGAAATTCGAACGGAAAAGGAATTTATTTCTGTGGTGCAAAACGGTAATATCATGATGCTGAAACATGCTTTGCGGTATTATACGCCCAGTAAGGAGAATGTCTGCAGGCTTATCGATAAATTGGGTCTGGATACGGTTGAAATTATTGAGGCTATACCGAGTGTATTTGATTCTCTGGAATCGTGGGAATTTCTCGGTGTAGATAAAAATAAGACCTATCCTTTGGCCGGTGAACGATGGGCTTTGGCTAAGTCTTTGGTAAACGCTAAATCGGCCTGGGCGCCGAAGTTTATGCGTGAACTGATGAAGTTTCCGCCGCAAAGGCTTGGCAAAAACGGCGAAGATTTGTTTGAAATGTTTTTCAAACGGGCCTTGGATGCGAGGGAAGATGTTTCGGATATGATGGCATATTTGTATGTTATCTTTCCCAAGCTCTATATACAGATACGGAAAAATATATATGGATACAATTCAGTATATCCATATTTCTGTGTGATGTATGAGCAGCTGCGAAGGTATATGGATGGGTATGTGCTAAACGTGCCGGATATGAAAGCTATTTGTGATGATGTGCCTGAAAGACAGGCGGATTGTGAGGATGAGGCTGATAGGCAAGAAGCCTATATTTGGCTCAAGATAGGCTTTCGACGCTGTTATGAAGCGGGTATAAGGTATATTTTTATAAAAGATATGCCTGAGCTTAAAAATTTGCTGGATGCTTCTCTATATCAGCAACTGTTTAATGTTGTTGCGGAGTGTGCCGTAGGTGGCGGAGAGCTTTCTTCGTTGCTCAAAATGGCTGATGAGTCGTTTAAGAAAAAACTACAGAAGAAATTGGTCTCTTCTGATGGTGCGGCACATAGTGTGCTGGATTTCTTTCCATTTGACGGCTGGGAAGAGAAAACGGCACAAAAAGCTATATTGGCGTTGATAGAGAAAAATATGCTATCGACAGAGAAGCTAGCCTCGTTGTCTGAGCCACTACAGAAATTTGCTTTTAGGCAAATGGAGGTAAGAGCTCAGATTTTGGCTATGAAAAAAAATATGGAGAAGTTGATCACTTGTTTTTGTCATCTTTATCCTGAGGCAGAACAATATTTGTTCGGTCTTTCAGGAAATAGCTATGTAGAAAAATTAGCATGTGATTATATAAAGAAGTATCAAATGGCGGATTCGTCGTTTCTCTATATTCTTAATAATCAGGCTGATCTGGAAATATTGCTATTGGTTCATGCCGATAAATGGGGATTGAGCAAGAAACAGTATCTTGCTGTCTTGCAGAGTAAGTATGCGCATTTGGCACCGTATCTGAAGATATATGTGCACAAGGCCGCTTAGAGCATAACCAAAGAACAGAAGTATGGAGTGACGCGAGTTACTCCATACTTTTTTGTATTATTGATTATTAAGGGATAATACCTATGGGTAACCGGGCTTAAAAAAGGTAATATATATTCCATACAGATGGACTAGATGCTAGATATTTTAGGTGATGGATGGTTTTATGTTACTAAGTGTTTATAAAGACAGTAAAATGGGGAATGTTTGTCGCAAATAACAAGGTACCTGGTGATGGACTAAAAGTTGTAATGATGGTATATGTTACGATTAAAATTACCATTGGGCGAATGAGTAAAAAGCAGGTGTTTCATAAATAGTTAAGTTAAACTTTGGCGTAGTATTGTTAGCGCTGATTGTACATGACCGCATCAAAGTAACGAACGGTAAGAGTGTATATTTTAGTGAAAATTTCAGTGATTAAATGATTTAAAACTGTTTGAGAAAAGGCTTCTTGTAGTAACCCTTTATAAGGGTGCGGATAGGTAATATCCTACAAGTATCAGTAAAATCGTGAAATATTGATTAAGCGCTTCGGTCTGATTCTTAAAGCAGTTGACAGAGTGGCTGATGAGCTATGTTTTCAGCGATAAAGTGATGCTGGTCAAAATGAATGTAATGCAAAAAAGTATAAATGTTTTTTTTACATTTTTTAAGATTTTTTAAGATAAGTGCGCTAATAGTCATATAGTATTTTTGTATTAATAATTGTATGATAATGCGATGTATATAGCATAAAAAGTCAATATTTTTGGATAATTCGGATGAAAAAAGTGCTTATATTAGGGATTGTGGCAGTTGTGAGTGTTTTTGCATGGCTGTTTATATCTAAATTGGATTATGCGAAAATTGTGTTTATTTTGCCTTCTTCCAACCGTGCATCGTCACCATATTATTATCAAAAAGATGGGGATTTTTTTCTGGCTCGGGATTTGCGTGCCGGATTTGAGAAACTGGGTTATAAGGTTGAATATCGGTTTCGGGAAGATTATGATGATTTAAAGCTCGGTAATGCTGGCAATGTATTGTATTTTAAGGGGTATTATAATTTTGAACATTTGCCGGAAGCTAGTAAAAAAAATGGCCGGAAATATATATTATATCTCTATTATGTGGAGGGACTGCATCAGGAGATTTTACAAGAAGCGGATGTTGTGGCGAGTGCATCGCGAAAGTTTATTAAAGAGGTTGTTGAGCCGGCTGGTGTGTCTGCCGTATATGTTCCCCAATTTACTAATCCAGATAGGTTTAAACCGATTGCAGCAGAGACAGATAAGGCGTTTCCGGTATTGTTTGTCGGTTCCGACCACAGCGGTTTTGGCCGAAAAAGTGTTGATTATGCCCAGTTGGCTGGTGTTAATTTGACTGTATTTGGCAAGTTTTGGGAAAAAAAACTGTCTCAGGAAATTTTAAAAGGTACATTTATTGAAAATGATGATTTGCATCGCTATTATGCCAGCGCAGGTATTGTGCTGAATGATCACCGTGAAGATATGAGTTATTACGGTTTTGTTTCTAATCGAGTTTATGATGTAACAATAGCCGGTGGGTTTATTTTTACGGATTATTTGCCGGAAATTGAAGAGGTGTATGGCGACAGCGTGGCAACCTATAAAGATTATTATGAATTTAAGGATAAAATAGAATATTATCTAGCACATCCGGAAATCCGCAAGGAAATGGCTGTGCGGGCGCGGAAGATTACTTTGGAGAATTATACAAATGATAAAGCGGCTAAAATTCTTGATGGTGTTTTAAAAAATATAAAAAAATAAAAAATCTTTTTTGGTCATGCTTGATTTTTGCAAAGATTAACACTAACTAAAGTATTAGTTCATTCAACTTATTTTACAGGAGTATGTAAATGAAAGTAAAACCTTTGCGTGAAAACGTATTAATCAAACGTGTTGAAGAAGAAAACATGACGGCAGGCGGTATTATCCTGCCGGATACAGCAAAAGAAAAACCAAGTGAGGGAATTGTTGTTGCTGCAGGAGAAGGTCCCAGAACTCCGGATGGCAAAATCTTGCCGATGAGCGTGAAAGTCGGTGATCATATTTTGTTTAGCAAATGGTCGGGGACGGAAGTTAAAATTGACGGAGAGCCTCACCTGGTTATTAAAGAAGGTGATATTTTGGCTGTTGTTGAAAGATAAAGAAAGGATTTTAAATTATGGCTGCAAAAGATATTAAATTCGGAACAGATGCTCGGGCAAAGATGCTACGTGGCGTTGAAGTCTTGGCTAAAACGGTAAAAGTAACGTTAGGTCCGAAGGGGCGTAATGTTATGTTGGATAAATCTTATGGTGCTCCGAAAATTACGAAGGATGGTGTTTCTGTTGCTAAGGAAGTTGTCCTGCAAGATAAATTTGAAAATATGGGAGCTCAACTGGTTAAGGAAGTTGCACAGAAAACAGCGGATAAGGCCGGAGATGGCACGACAACAGCAACTGTCTTGGCTGAGGCTATTATTAAAGAAGGATGTAAGGCTGTTGCTGCGGGAATGAATCCGATGGATTTAAAACGTGGTATTGATATGGCTGTTGAAGCTGTTGTTGCTGATGTTAAATCCCGCTCTAAAGAAGTTAAAACATCTGAAGAAATTGCTCAAGTTGGTACAATTTCAGCCAATGGTGATATAAGTATCGGTGAGTATCTGGCAAAGGCTATGGAAAAAGTCGGAAATGATGGGGTTATAACCGTTGAAGATGCAAAAGGTTTGGAAACGGAATTGGGTGTTGTTGAAGGTATGCAATTTGATCGTGGATATTTGTCACCTTATTTTGTGACCGATGCAGAGAAAATGACTGTGGAATATGAGGCGCCTTATGTCTTGCTTTATGATCAAAAGGTTTCTAATCTGCAAGCTATTCTGCCGGTATTGGAAGCTGTTTTGCAATCTGGTCGTGCCTTATTAATCGTTGCAGAAGATATTGATGGTGAAGCGTTGGCTACTTTAGTTGTCAACCGTATCAGAAGTGGATTGAAAGTGTGCGCAGTTAAAGCTCCTGGCTTTGGTGATAGAAGAAAAGCTATTCTGCAGGATTTGGCAATTTTGACTGGTGGACAGGTTATTTCTGAAGAATTGGGTATGAAGCTTGAGAATACGACAATAGATATGTTGGGTTCAGCTAAAAGGGTTGTTATTACGAAGGATGATACAACAATCATTGACGGTAATGGTAACAAGGAAGAAATTGAAGCTCGTAAAACTCAAATTAAGAAAGAAATTGAAAAGACCACATCTGATTATGATCGTGAAAAACTGCAGGAACGTTTAGGCAAATTGTCTGGTGGTGTTGCTGTATTGAAAGTTGGCGGTTCTTCTGAAGTTGAAGTTAAGGAAAAGAAAGACCGCATTGATGATGCATTGAATGCAACTCGTGCGGCCGTTAAAGAGGGTGTTGTTGCTGGCGGTGGTACGGCATTGCTTTATGCGACCAAGGCTCTAGAAAAGGTTCAACCGACAAATCAGGATCAGAGGGTTGGTGTTGACATTATTCGTCGTGCCTTACAGGCTCCTATCCGCCAGATTGTTGAAAATGCTGGTGTTGATGGTGCAGTTGTTGCTGGCAAATTGCTCGAAAGCTCTGATTGTAATTTTGGTTATAATGCGGCAACTGGTGAATATACCGATATGATTAAGGCCGGTATTGTTGACCCGACGAAAGTTGTTAGAACGGCTTTGCAAGATGCGGCATCGGTGGCCAGCTTGTTGATTACAACAGAAGCTATGGTTACAGAATTGCCGGAATCTAAAGAGTGTGGGTGTGGTGGCCATGGCGGTATGCCAGGTGGTGCAACCGGAATGGATTTCTAAATTTGTAGAAATAAAGGAGTGAAGCCGGGAATTATCCCGGCTTTTTTGTATCCAGAAAACTACTGGCTAGGCGGGTAGGGGGATTAATAAATCCAGTGTTGAATAAACTGAATATTAAGTTTTTTTTCATTATACTTATAACAAAGGTTTGTTATAGGATAAAAAAATGAAATTAAGCAGACAGTTAGTTGTTTTGTTTTTAGGTTTGGTATGTTTTGGAACAATACCACATAATGCGTGTGCGATGTCATTTGCTGAATATGTTTATCAAAATGCCAAACGGGGGGATATGTCTGGTGTAAGGTATTATTTGCAACGCGGTTATGATATTGATGCTGTGACATCAAATGGGTATACTGCATTATGTTATGCTGTTGAAAGTGGTAATTATCAGGCATATAGACAGATCAGAAATCTGGGTGCAAATACAAAACATCGGTGTATGAAGGTTGTAAACGCGAATAATGCAGCAATATTTGAACAACGTTATGCTAAGGAAGTGGCAGCGGATATTGTGACAACGGCGGATGAGGCAAATTCCGTTTGGAAATATGCTGTAGTAGGAGGTATAATTGCTGGTGGCGTGGCCGCAGTAGCTCTTTGGGATGATGATAACAGCGGTAGCAGTGGGGCTGTTGCTTGTTCAACTGGAGAAGATGGGGAATGTGTTTCAATAGAATGTCCGAGCGGAACACATTTGGTTGGCAATGTCTGTGTGGCAGATGATATTTATATTGAAAATGATAATGATGATGATGTTTTTGGTATAAATTCATCGGATGAAGATGTTTATAATTTGTATTCTACGCCTACATATCCTGATGATGAGGGAACAATTGTTTTGAAGAACAAGGGAGATGGTGATGTAATTGGTGTTTATGGCTTGGGGAATGTGTATAATTCATTTGTTTCTAAAAAGAATGATGACGATATGGTTAATCCTTATGAAAGTGGAACGGGGTCGATTGTTATTGAAAATGAAGGTTCTGGCAATGTATATGGTCTGTTTTCGCGAATTTCAGATGTTTCACAATTAAAAGAGGCTTATAATGTTTATGCGGTAAATGAAGGTGTGTCATATGGAAAAATTGACATTACACATACTGGTGGTGGAAGTACTTTTGGTGTGTTCGGCGATGTGCGTGCTTATAATGCTCGTGCCGATTATGACGGGAATGCCTATGGGGATATTACAATTCGAGGGGATGGTAATATTTACGGTCTGAGTGGTTATGCCGCAGTGACGAATGCCGTATCAGCCTATGGAGGAAATGAAGTTATCGGAAATATAAATATATACAGTGAGGGGGATGGTGATATTTATGGTATGCTGGTCAGTAAAGATGATATTGACGGCGTTGGACAACCTGATACGGGGCAAGAACTTGCCAGCTGGTTTGCTTTTAATGCTTATGCAAGCGGTGGTGATTATGTGGAAGGGAATATCAATATCCATAATACCGGAAACGGCAATGTTTACGGTATGTATGGTGGTGAACAGCTATATAATGCTATGTCATATGGTGGTTTGGATGATGATGGAAATCCTGATGGTATAGCCAAAGGAACGATCAATATTGTTAATCTGGGTGATGGAGATGTTTATGGAATGTATTCACCAGAGGGATCGATTATATCTAATGCTTCGTCTAATGGTTCGGAATCTATTATTAATCTGGTTAATACCGGTAATGGCGTTACTACTGGTATGCGTGGTGGTTATGGTAGCTATATTGTAAACAGCGGTGAGATAAATATTAATAATCTTGGTAGCGGTACGGCTATTGGGATTTATGCTGATTCTTATTCTTATGTGTTAAATAGCGGTAGTATTAATATATATCGTGAAAGCTATACTGATACTGACGGTGTGACTTATGAGCCTGAGAGCGATATTGGCGGTACAGCATACGGTATTTATGCCAAAAGTGGGGCATCGATTGTAAACTCCGGTATTATTAATATAACGGGTGCCGGGAGTGGGACTGGCATTTATTTGGAAGCAGGTGCCAAGTTGGTAAATAATGGCGATATTATATTTAACGGTTCATCGGACGATACTATTGTGCAAAACGGGGAGGCTATAGATATTTACGGTGAGGGCAGTGAAACTAGTCTTACCAGTATGGTCTCGGTTAATCTTAACGATTTGGGCGGTGAGATTATTCTCGGGAAGAATGGACGTTTTTTTGCTGATACGTTGTCTGGTAATATGAGTGTTTCAGAAGAAACGGTTATGGGAAGTTTTGAAGACGAGTATGTCTTAACCGGGGCTTTGCAGGTGGAAAATACCGATGATTTAGATTTGCATTCTAAATCGGCCATGTTTGAGGCATCTTCGGTAGTTAACGAAAGTGGCGGTTATGATGTGGTTATGACAAGGAAAAATTTTAATGATATTATTAATGATGGAGATATTTCCGGTTTTTTGGAAAGCAATTATCAGGCAGAAAATGGAAGTGCCATTTATGATAATCTTAAATCTGCAAGTACGGATGGAGAGTTATATCAAAAAGTAGCCAATACACTCGGAACAGATATGTTGCCGAATTTTTACCGTGAAGACGCTTTGGTTTATCGCAATTTGAGTCGGCAATTTAATGAGAACTTGTTTAGCAGACCGAATGAGGATTATTTTGGCGGTTATAAATATATAGATATTTCAGCTGATCGCGATGGTGTTTTAACTGGCAGCGATGGGTATGTACATGCAGTGTATGGAATGATTAAAGGTAAAGCCAGCAATGGGTTTGTGTATGGGGCGGGGCTTAGTGCAGCCCAGTTAGATAGTGACTATGATAATGGTTCTAGCCGAAAAAGTAATATATTCGGATTATGGTTACCGTTAGGATATGATTTTAATAACGGGGTTCGGTGGTATTCAAAATTGTACGCTGGCTATGCGGATGGATCATATGATCGTGTAACTGATTTGGCAAAATATTCGTCAGATTATACTCAATATCAGTATGGAATGAGCAATGAAGTGCGTTATGGAGTTTATTTGGGGAAGGGATTTATGTTTGAACCGGTTGCTGAGTTAAATTTGTTGGGTATCTATCAAGAGGGATTTGACGAGGGAGATATTGAAGGAGCTTTGAAATCTGACAGTGTGAATAATTTGTCGTTAGAGGGTGGTTTGGGTGCTTATTTGTCCAAGAATTTTGAATTTTCCGAAGATAATCGCATAGGGCTGCAAATTGGTGGCGTTTATTATGTTGAATTTTTGGATGGTGATGATAAAATGGACGCTACATTGGCAGGTTTTCAAGATTCATTTCGAATCAGAAATAGGACGATGGGAAGTCGGGCGGTATTGTCGGCGAGTGTCAGGTATGATTATAAGGATTTGTCGTTGTATGGCAATGTGGAAAAGGAAACAGGTGGAAATGAGGCATTGCTGATTGGTGCTGGCGTGCAGTATAAATTTTAGATAGAACAGGTAGAAAACTAAGAGGTAGAGATGGAAAAAATTAAATCTTATATTTGGGTGGGAAAAGGGATCGGCATGGTATTTTTGCTGGCAGCAGCAGTTTTATCGGCGTTGGTGATGATTTTTGCTTTGAGAAGTATGTATGCTGAGGTTAAACCTGATATTTTACTGATAGCTGATGAATTTTTACCATTTACATTTAAAAGTGGGAAAATTGTACAGCCAGCTGATACGTACAAAAAGATAGATTTGGATTTAGGTGGTAAAGGAAATTCGGAAGATATCTTTCCGGTTGTTTTGGATACAAAGCATGATATGGCAACGTTTGTTCCTGTCGGTGACAAAGGCTTATTTATTTTGTCTGATACCATATATAGTCTGTTCGGCGGGGAAATTCGCCGTGTTAGTTTGGAAACGCAGGCAGATGGCTTGTTTACGGTGGATGATTTTGCCAGAATTCTGGATAATATGGTCGGCATGGGGGCGGCTTTGGTTTCCGTTGGACTTGTTGTTATATTCTTTTTGTTTTATTTATTAAAGGTTTGGCTGGTTACGTTATTGATACGTATGGGGCAAAAATTGATGAAAAAGACGATATTGCTGCAATTGGGGCAACTTATGAGGTTGAGTGCGATTGTGGTTGCTGGGTTTGAAGTGTTCGCAATGCTTTGCGGGCAGATATTTGCGGTTTATCTGACGAATTTCCAGATTTTTGTTGTTGAGTTTTTTATCGTGGCGATTGTTTTATTTAAAAGCGATCTTTTGACGAGAGAAAGTATTTATGGAAATTGTAGAGAGGAACTTTTAGGTGAAAATAACACCGATATAAAAGATTAATTACTGCTGAAGGTTATTTTTGTTTTTTAGTTTGAACAGAGAGATTGTTTTTGATGTGGTAAAAACATCTTTTCGCTTGATTATATGTTACGGAGTGGTTTAAAATTTTGTAAAAGTCATTTTGAATATGAGGAGCATTTATGACTGTTCGGGCGTTTGGGATGTTGCTTAGTGCCGTTTTTTTTTATTGCGGGACAGCGAATGCCGGTTTTACATATCGGGAAGATGATACGCATATTGTAAATGATGTGCTGTATGATATAAACGGTGATCCCGTGACTGGAACATATGAACTCTTTTATGAAAATAATGTTTTGAAGAGTAGAATGCCTTATGTGGAAGGGATCTTGAACGGAGTAGGATCGCTTTATGACGAGAAAGGAAACAAAACGGCGGATATGCCTTTTGTGGAAGGTAAAGCGAATGGAATTGCCTTAGTGTATTATGAAGATGGCCAGCTTAAAGAAAAAATTCCCTATCGGAATGGAAAAATTGATGGTGAAATGCGTATCTTTTTTGAAAACGGTAAAGTCAAGGAACGGATTTCTTATAATGCCGATGTACGTGAGGGAACAGCAAAAGAATATTACGAAGACGGAAAGGTAAAAGAAGTTTATTCTTATTCCAACGGGCAAAAAGAAGGAGAGGCCGTTGTTTATTTTAATGATGGAGATGTTGCCGAAAAATTGCATTACAGTGGAGATGTAATTGTTGGTGAACGAGAGATTTATTATAAGGGAGGACGGCTTAAATCCGTGGTTCCGTATGAATTTGGTGAAAAAAACGGTGATATGAAAAATTATTATGAAAGCGGTGAGTTGGCCGCGGTTATTTCTTATAAAAATGATGTGATAGATGGTGAGGGGAGTTTTTATCGTAAGGATGGAACATTAAAGTTGACGGTTAACTATCAGAATAATGTTCGTGAAGGATTGGCAAAAGCTTATTATCCTAGTGGCAAAGTTTTGTTGGTAGTTAGTTATAATGATGATTTAAAAGATGGCATAGAAACTGAGTATTATGAAAGTGGTATTGTTAAAAGTGAAACACCGTATGTTGAAGGCATCGTAAATGGTGTTAGTCGTGAGTATTATGAAACATCTGGTCTGAAAATGGAAATGACATATGTTGATGCTGTTGCGAATGGGGTGGCGAAATTTTATGATGAAGAGGGTAAACTTACTGTTGAGGCTGAATACAAGGGAGGAAGAAAGAATGGTATTCAGAGGAATTTTGATAAAGATGGGCGCGTTGTGGCAGAAAGCACATATGTTCAAGATTTGTTGAATGGCGAGTATAAAGAGTTTTATGAAAACGGGAGTACTAAGTCTACTGCTAATTATAAAGATGGCGTGCTGGAAGGATTAACTCTTGTTTATGATATTGATGGTAATTTATCTTATGAAATTCCGTATGTAAAAAATAGAAAAGAAGGGAAAGTGTGCAGATATTATCCGACTGGTGAGTTGATGGGAGAAATCAGTTATGAAAAGGGCAAAAAACATGGTTTGTTGGACGCATATAATCAGGATGGTACACTGATGGCGAAGGTTTTATTTAATAAAGATGAAGCGATTAAGGGATATAGCTTAGATCATGGTAAAAATCCGATTTTGATGTCGAAGGAAGAGTTAGCTCTGATTAACGAAGTATATTAGTTTGGTCGTTAATGTGTATTCAGTTTTAAATGCTGTTTTTTGTTTGATTAATTAGTAAACATTTCGAAAAAGGGATGTCTTTTAGGTGAGAAAAACAGCCCTTTTAGTGTTATGGTGGTTGAGTTATAATCTACGGCCAAGGCTCTTGATTTCAAAGCCAAGTTCTTTAGCTTTTTGATAGTTAAAAGTATTACGGTAATCGGCAATTTGCGGTCGGGTTAAAAGCATTTTTATTTTTTCCAGATCTAATTGTTTGAATTCCTGCCAGTCCGTTAAAACGGCCAGGGCATCAGCTCCTCCAATGGCTTCATAAGCAGAATTGCAGTAGGTAATTGTATTGCCTAAGATTGCTTTTGTATTTGGCATGGCTTTTGGGTCATATAGTCTGATGTTGACGTCATGAGTTAACATGATTTCAATGATTTGCAAAGCTGGAGATTCACGGCAATCGTCGGTTCCACCTTTAAAGGCACTGCCTAAAACGGCAATGACCGGATTTTTTTTGTCAGAAACCATATCTAGAATACGTTTGGCCATATTAATTTTACGGCGTTCATTACTTTTAATTGTGGTTTCAATTAATGATAAGTCAACACCATTGAATTTACCCATATAAGCCATGGCATTGGTATCTTTGGGGAAGCAAAATCCTCCGTAGCCTGGACCGGGAACTAAAAACTTTGCACCGATACGGGAGTCCAAGCCCATACCTTTAGCAACTTCATATATGTCAGCTCCAGATGTTTCGCAAAAGTCTGCCATTTCGTTGATATATTGAATTTTCATGGCCAAAAAAGCATTAGAAGCGTATTTGATTGTTTCGGAAGACGGGCGCGACACATAAAGAATTGGGCATTTTTGGGCAAAAGGTTGGTATAATTCTGCGATGACTTTACGGGCGCGTTCTGTGTTTGTGCCGACAATGATTCTGTCTGGATGGAAGAAATCGTGAACGGCAAATCCTTCTCGCAGGAATTCTGGCAGGGAGATTACATCAAAATCGGCCGACGGATTTTCCTGACGTATAATTGTTTCTACGGCATCTCCGGTGTTGATGGGAACAGTTGATTTTATTGCAATTACCGTGTAGCCGTTTAAATGATGTGCCAATTCTTCTGCAGCTGCTTTAATATATTTCATATCGGCTTCTTTGGTTATTGAATTAGGTGGTGTGCCAACGGCTATGATGATTAAATCTGCAGAAGGGATGCTTTCGGCAAAAGAGGTGGAGAATTTAACTCTGCCATTGGCTGTATTTTTTTGAAAAAGTTCTTCAAGCCCTTCTTCATAAATAGTTACATTACCTGATTTCAGAGTGTTTATTTTTTTTTCATCAATATCCAGGCAGACTACATCATTACCTAATTCGGCAAAACCGATACCAGAAGGCAGACCAACGTAACCAGTGCCGATAACAGTTATTTTCATTACGGTTTCTCCAATATTATTGATGAGGGTATGTTATTAAATTATGGGAAATTTGCAAGGGGTAAATAGGAGGTGTTTATAAGAAAAATATGTATGAAATGTATCGTTGCCTGTAAATATTGGTTGCAGTTTTTTTAGGAATAGTTAATATTATTTTATCGGTATATAATGGTTAGTTTATTAAAGGAGAATGTCGAGATGAAAGTTTGGGTGATGATGGTGGTTGTGTGTGTGGGGATTAGTTTTAGGGTGTATGCCGAAGGAATTGATGCTGGTGTTTTGAATTTAACGATGGAACAAAATCAAAAATTAATAGAATTGCAGGGTAACATGAAAGCGGAGGTGGAGCCGATATGGGAAGAAATTGAAAGCGGTCGGCAGCGGATTTTGGAAATAGAGAAGCGTTATTTCAGTGAGTTTTGGAATATATTGACCGAAGAGCAGAAAAAAGAGTATGTCAAATTGAATGAGAATAAGTGATATTGGCTTATTGCTGTGATATAAATCACTCTTGTTATAATGAAATATACAAATCAATATTAAAAATTTTTATTCTTGGAAGAGGCAATGATTTATGATAAAGCCAAAAATTAAGCAAAAGTCCTAAATAAATATCTTTACAACGTTGCCGCAAGTTCTTTTATTTCTGAGTAGAAAAGTATGGTTTGTTATCCATTTTATAAGTCACCTTTTTTATTGTAAATTCAGGGGCTGTCAGTGTTAAATGGTATACCTGTTAATGAAAACCCGCCGGTTATATCGGCGGGTTGTTTTCTTGATCTATGAGGTTGATTATTTGATTTCTTCAAAGTCTGCATCAACGACGTTGTCATCTTTCTTCTGCGTTGCCTCTGGAGCACCTTGTTCAGTTTCCTGAGTATTGCTGGCATTAGCTGTCGCTCCTTGTGCTTTATACATAGCTTCACCCAGTTTTAAGGAAGCTTGCATTAAGGCATCGGATTTTTCTTTAATTGCAGTGGTATCTTCGCCCTCCATTACACTTTTTAAGGCGGTAATGGCGGATTCAATCGCATCTTTGTCAGCAGAAGAAATCTTGTCAGAGTTTTCTTTCAGTGTCTTTTCTGTTGTGTGAATGAGGCTTTCGGCCTGATTCTTGGTTTCAATCAACTCTTTCTTTTTCTTGTCTGCTTCGGCATTGGCTTCAGCATCTTTCACCATCTTTTCAATATCGGCATCAGATAAACCGCCTGAGGCTTGGATGCGAATGGCTTGTTCTTTGTTGGTCGCTTTATCTTTTGCGGAAACATTTACAATGCCGTTTGCATCAATATCAAATGTGACTTCAATTTGCGGCATGCCACGCGGTGCAGGCGGAATGCCTACCAAATCAAACTGACCTAGCAGTTTGTTGTCAGCTGCCATTTCTCGTTCACCCTGGAAAACACGGATTGTTACGGCCGTTTGTCCGTCTTCAGCAGTGGAGAATACTTGGGATTTACGGGTTGGAATGGTTGTGTTGCGGTCAATCAAACGCGTAAATACGCCGCCAAGTGTTTCAATACCTAAAGATAATGGAGTAACATCCAACAATAGGACGTCTTTAACATCACCCATTAATACGCCTCCCTGGATAGCTGCTCCGACAGCAACGACTTCATCCGGGTTAACGCCCTTGTGCGGTTCTTTACCGAAAATTTCTTTTACCTTTTCCTGTACTTTTGGCATACGCGTCATACCGCCAACCAAAATAACTTCACTGATGTCAGACGAGGTTACGCCGGCGTCTGCCATTGCTTTTTTACATGGTTCAACCGTTTTTTCAATCAGCTCTTCAACGATGGATTCCAGTTTTGCACGAGTCAGTTTCATGTTTAAGTGCTTCGGAATTGGCGTACCTGTGCTCATATCAGCCGTAATGAATGGTAAGTTAATTTCGGTTTGTGTTGTTGAAGACAATTCAATTTTAGCTTTTTCGGCCGCCTCTTTTAAACGTTGCAAAGCTAAACGGTCAGCTTTTAAATCAATGTTGTTTTCTTTTTTGAACTCATTAGCTAGATAATTTACCAGCCGTTGGTCAAAATCCTCACCACCAAGGAATGTATCGCCATTTGTAGATTTGACTTCAAATACACCGTCGCCTATTTCCAAAATGGAAATATCAAACGTTCCTCCTCCAAGGTCGTATACGGCAATGGTGCCGGAAGTCTTTTTATCCATACCATAGGCTAAGGCTGCTGCGGTTGGTTCGTTGATAATACGCAAAACGTCAAGACCTGCAATTTTACCGGCGTCTTTTGTTGCCTGACGTTGTGAGTCGTTGAAATATGCTGGAACAGTAATAACAGCTTTTTCAATTTTTTCGCCAAGATAACTTTCAGCATACTCTTTAATTTTCTGCAAAACGATGGCAGAAATCTGTGAAGGAGCATATTTTTTGCCTTTGACTTCAACCCATGCATCTCCGTTGTCGCCAGAGATGATTTTATAAGGAACAAGTTCTTTGTCTTTGGCAACTTCAGGCGAATCAAAACGACGGCCGATTAAACGTTTGATTGCGAACAATGTGTTTTCCGGGTTGGTGACAGCCTGACGTTTTGCCGGGTAGCCGACCAATGTTTCTGTATCTGTAAAGGCTACCATGGAGGGAGTCGTTCTGGCACCTTCGGAATTTTCAAGTACTTTAGGTTCTCCGCCTTCCATAATGGCAAAGCAGGAATTTGTTGTACCTAAATCAATACCCAATACTTTATTGCTCATATCTAAAATCCTTTTGCATGTTTATCAAATTTCTGTTACCTTATATAGGGAGCAGTTTTGCAGTAAGCAATAGCAGATTTGGTAAAAAGTATAAATTTTTTAAAATTTTTAAAGAACTTAGTTGCTGAGCAATCTATAAAGTTGAGAATAGTTAGAATTCAGTTGTGCAAGATGAGATGTCATTGAGTACCGTATCTTGGATAGGAGCATCTGATGGGTATTGTACAGAGTGTTGTACGTTCTATTTTTGTAAACGATGATGTAGGAAATTTTGTTTATGAGGATGAATTTGCCAAAAAGGTAAAAGATAATCTGAAATAATGGATATTGTACAGGTTAAAAGCATTGAGCTGATGGATGTGTATAATAAAATAGGTGAAAGAGTTATTTACGATATAATGGAAAAGAAAAAGTTTTTTTATTGATACGTAATCATGCAAATTCTGGAATCAAACGGATAGCAAGCGGAAACAAGTCAGTCAGTGCGGAAGTGCAAAAATCTGGGGCGGTAAAGAAATGATAGCTTAATTATTAGGAAAAGAGATGATGTTGCCTTTAGCTCCTTTTTTGTATTGTTATGACGAAGTATTTTTATTTTGTCTTAGAATGCCAGGTTATTGTTTTTATCAAAATAAGCCATAAGGCCTTGGCGGCATAACTCTCTGTAGATTGGGCGTTTGAGTTTTAATTCATCGATAATGTTTTTCGGACTGCAGTCTAGGCAAATATTGGCGCTTTTTTCAGTATTGCCTTTGCGGGTTTTGATGACGGTACTCGGCAGGTCAGATTTGCCGATGCATGAAGATAAGTAAACGCAACTGGTGTCATTATCTTCAAGGTACCGGATAGCTAGTTTTCTGGCATACAGGTTTAAGGTTAAATCGGCTTTACTGGGATCCTTGGTCCAAGGTGAGCCGCCACCGACGGGGCAGGCCGTAGAATAAAAGTCACAGGCTAATTTTCTGCCGGTAATGCCACAGTCTGCAATTGACGAGTGGCAGGCATAGCGTCCAGTACCGTTGATAATCAAATTTTGCGGAGTTTCTTCGAGTGCTGTTTGTATTAATGGTGTGATGTCTTCGGATTTCAACATCGGAATGGCAATAATGGCCGTTTGGATATGGTTATCGTTATCCAGAGTAATCTGCGTTTTGATGTCTAAGCCCAGGTTTTCGGAATGGCGTGCGGCTTCGTAAAGGGTGTTGTTCAGCTTTTTTGCCAGCCATAATTCCTGGTTGATTAAACCTCTGCCTTTTTCGGCATAACCGACAAATACGCCTTGATCACCCCAACCGTCGGCATCAATACCTTGTCCAATTTCTGCAGATTGGGCACTAATCAGATTGATTATTTCTAATTCATTAATGTTAATGGCGTTATTTTGCCATATTTGATGGTATTTTTCATTGTATCCTATATCACGCAGAGCCTGTTTTATCAACTGTTGCAGGTTATCCAAGCGAACATTACCTGAAATTTCACCACCGAGGATGATATGGTTATTTTTAACCATTACTTCAACGGCGTAGCGGACATTTTTATCTTGGCTGATACATGAGTCCAGTAGGGCGCTTGAAATATAGTCAGCAATTTTATCTGGATGACCGAGGGATACGTATTCAGCTGTTTTAATCATTAAAAATCTCCTTTTAGTCCTATCAGGTGTCGGACAATTTGGGTTAAATCCACACAAAGCAATATCGTCAGTTACTTTTCGGTTGATTAAACCTTTATAAAAGATTCTTGTCAATCTTTTTATATGAGGAAAATTTATCAGTTGGTGGATTTTTGTGCATCAGTGATTGTAAATTGCAAATTGGTTTGATTGTTCCAGATATTTAGCCGCAAATTACCGACGACATCGTAACAGTCATGCCGGGGGCTCAGAATCTCTTTACCCATATCGGTATCGGCCGTCCGAAAGGCAATGGCTGCAAGTTTGGCGCCACTAAGAGTTGTTAATTCGCATTTAATGTGTCCGTTACCGATGATGCGTGTTTTTTGGAAATAAATGCCACGGAGCAGAATAAGAGGTTCTGGATTGCCGGTACCAAATGGTTTCAGTTGTTCAATTTCCCGGTACAGATTCATGTTTACCGCCGGAAGTGTCAGGCTTAAATCAATATTTAATATAGGGTGCGGTTTGGTGTTGTTTAAACTGCGTGAGATGTATTCACCGACAAAGTTGTGGAAAGTTGGGATTTGTTCTTCTGTCAATGAGAAGCCGGCTGCCATGGTGTGCCCACCACCTTTAGTGATAACGCCTTTTTCTTTGGCAGCTATAATTAGTGCGCCTAAATCTATACCGGGAATGGAACGGGCGGAGCCTTTAACTTCGTCGTCTTCTATACTCATCACAAAGGCAGGGAGATTGTAACGTTCTTTTAATTTTCCGGCAACTATACCAATAACCCCCTGGTGCCAACCAGTATTGTATACGAAAGCTATGGGCCATCTTTGAGGTGTTCCTTCAAGCATTTCAATGGATTGTTTCAAAACAAAACATTCAATGTCTTTGCGTTCTTGGTTAAAACTGTTCAGCTTGTCAGCTAATTGTTTTGCCTCCGATGGATCAGTGCTGCATAAGAGGCGACTGCCAATGTTGGCTTTACCGACACGTCCTCCGGCATTGATGCGTGGTCCCAATACAAAACCAAGATGATAAGCATCTAGCTTTTCATTAATATTGGCGCTGTTGGCAAGGGTTTTTAATCCTAGGTTATTTTGTAAGGCAATAACTTTTAGTCCCTGGGTAACAAAAGCGCGGTTAATGCCAAGCAGAGTTACAACATCGCAGACTGTGCCGAGAGCAACCAAATCCAGCCATTGTCTTAAATCAGGTTCTGGCAATGTTTCGTTGTAAAATCCTTGGTTGCGGAGTATACGGTTGACCGCAACGACGGTCATAAAGACGACGCCAACGGCCGCCATATATCCCAAATCAGGGCGATTGTTATTTTCATCAAGGCGTTTAGGGTTGACGACGGCATATACATTTGGCAGGCGGGCTTCTGCTTCGTGATGGTCTAAAACAATAATTTCAAAATTTGTTGCGGCGGCATCTAATATGTCAAAAGCAGATGTCCCACAATCTACGGTAATAACCAGATCGGCGCCGAATTCTGTAAACTTCTGAAAAGCTAAGATGCTTGGGCCGTATCCTTCTTCACGTTCTGGAATGTGGATGGCTGTTTTTATGCCGAGATATGTTAGAAAAAGGTGCATGACAGAAGTGGATGTGGCACCGTCTACGTCGTAATCGCCGATGATACCTATTTTTTGATGTTTTATTACTGCTTCTGCAATGCGAGAAGCTGCTTTTTCCATATCCTTTAAAATGCATGGGTCGGGCATGAGGCGGGATAACCTAGGGTTTAGAAAATCTATTGCGCACTTCGGCGTTATGCCACGCAGGGTTAAGAGCCGTGCGAGAGATGTTGAGACGTTTTGTTGCAGTTTCATTTGCTCAACATCGCGGTCATTACAGGAAGAAATGTTCCAAATATTTCCGCTTAAAGACAAATTGTTGTTGTCGGTTACCATTTTTATTTTCCTTTAATAAATAATACTACAGAGTGAGCGGAGAAAAAACAAGGAAATAGTATAAGATGAGGATAAAATTAGTCAGAATAAGCTGTTTGAGATATGTTTATTGAAAAGTATCATGGTTGTTTGGAGATGGATTTTATCTGTTGTTCAAGCCAATTTTGTGCGTAGGTGCTACCGTCGGGTGTAACGGTTAAAATAATGGTACCCGGGGCAACATATAGGGCGAAGCTATCAGGCCAAGGGCGGGCTTGTTTGTTTATATAACGGATCAGTCCTGGTGTTAAGGCAACGGCATGAGAGTCGACGTAGCTCCAGTAGATATCAAAATCAGCAGAAACAAAGTTTTGCGGATAATAAAACTGGTAAGCTTTAGCCGGCAAGTGCCAGGAGATATATGGGGCGGTTAATGTATAAACATCGTGTTTTGCAGAGATGTCTTTTGTGGAGAATCTGCTGCGAAAATCTAATGTACCACCTTGCAGGAATGTGTATTTTTTTGTAGGGGAGAAGTGTGTTGTTTCTTCTAGGCGGGAGAGTACACGTTCAGCAAAAGTCATTTCAGCTTTAAATCCTTGCGTCCATATTTTGGCAGCGCGGGAAATTGTTTTTATGTTTCCGAATATCAGGGCTGAAAGAATGAAAAGGCTTAGGTTGCGAAACAGGGGGTCTTTTGCTCGTAAAAGAACTGAGGTGGCAAAAATATAGATATAGGGGAGGCCGAAAAAGTCTATGCGAGGTTCATATAAGACGTAATTAGTGTTTTCGGAGGCAAAAAAAGTCAGGGTCGGTGAGAGTACTAAGCCTATACTGGATAAAAGGAAAAAGAGGATATTTGCCGGATGTTTGGGAAGACCGATCCATAGCAGGCATAATGATAATAAAAACAGAAAAAGTCCAAAATATTTGTAAGGTGCCGAAATAAAAGAAGTGGTGGTAAAAAATTGGCCTATACTGGCTTTCAGGCATAGGGATATTTTCTCTGGTATGTCGGAAAGGGAAATGCCGGCTGTATTGTAAGTTCCATATTGAAGATTGTTTTTTTGTAGAAGATATAAAATTGCGCTGAATAAAACGAGGCTTGTTAATATGGTTGCGGCATGTACATAATATTTACGGGCGATGCTGGTGGCTGTCAGCGATTTGAAACATAAATCGTTTAGCGTGAGGGTAAAAAAGATAACCCCGATAAGATTGATTATTGGCGGATATCCTCCAAGAGCCATAGTAAAGAGTATGACTGCGGTGCCTATATTTAGATAAGGGTGGCGGGCTTGTGATGCATATTCAAGCAGAGCATAGGCGAAAATCACGATGCACGTCCAAGATAAACAGCTTAAGGTTATGAAAGAAAAGTAAAGCCAGGATAAAGTATATGGCGTGCAGACTAAATAGAGGCTAAGTAAAATATAGGGGCAGCTCTTAGGTGGGATATGCCATAGTTTAAGCAAAATAATGGTGCCAGCACTAAAAAAAGTGAGTGCGGTTATAACTGTTAAGATGGGCAGAATGCTACCTTCAAATAAAAGAGTTTGCAGAATAAATTGGGAAAAACGTCCTTCAAAAACTCCACTTAACAAAGGTGTTCCTTCTTTTATCCAAATCCAGTCATGGTTGCCCCAGATAAAATTAAAAATAAAAGGAAAATAGGTCAAAAGTGTTGCCAGATAAAGCCAGAGCCAAGTTTTCAGGTAAAATTTGGCGGTGGTGGGGGTATTATGTGGTGTTGTGGTCAACTGCATGGCAGGTTAGTCCAAACGTTGGTCTATAATGTAGGTCGGACGATTTTTGACTTCTATGAAAATGCTGGCAATGTATTCTCCGATGATGCCCATGAAAAGAATGGTGATGCCACTGAAAAAGGTGATAACAGACATTAAAGATGCCCAACCGATAATGGTGGAACCATTAAAATAACCATATACCGTCCATAACATTAATAAAAAGCTTAAAGAGGAAATCAAAATGCCAAAAATGGTTATGAGATGCAGTGGTACAACTGAAAATCCGGATATTCCTCGCAGGGCAAATAATAACATTTTTTTGAAAGGGTATTTGGTGGTTCCAGCTTCACGTTTTTTACGGTCATAATAGACGTTGCATGATTTAAAGCCGATAAGTGGGACAATGGCACGTAAAAAGAGGTTTTTTTCTTTAAATTTAGACATTGCCGTTACAGCACGCTGGCTTAGCAAGCGAAAATCAGCATGATTGCTGATTAATTCAACTCCAAACCATTTCATGAGTTTGTAAAAGCAAAGAGCCGATGTGCGTTTAAAATAGCTGTCTGTATCTCTTTTATTTCTGACACCGTAAACAATATCGTACCCTTTATAATAATTTTCTATCATTTGTGAAAGAACTCCCACATCGTCTTGCAGATCAGCATCTATTGTGATGTAAATATCAGCGTTAGTATTATACAGACCGGCTAGAAGAGCCTCCTGATGGCCAAAATTGCGCGATAGGGAAATACCTTTGATGTGCGAATCTTTTTTGTGAGCTGTTTCTATTATCTGCCAGGTGGAATCTTCTGAACCGTCATTGATCAGGATAATTTTGCTTGTTTCTTTTATGGCTTTGTTTTTTATCAGCTTTTTTAGTTCAGTTGTTAGAATCTTGATACTTTTATATAAGATTTCTTCTTCATTGAAACAAGGTACGATAATGGCCAGTTCAGCAATATTTTTCATTTTAGCCACCCAAAATTAGAGTTAAACCG
This sequence comes from uncultured Acetobacter sp., assembly GCA_964416205.1. GTDB lineage: Bacteria > Pseudomonadota > Alphaproteobacteria > RF32 > CAG-239 > CAG-267. Next base: position 21,581 of record CAYQDC010000006.1, read on the forward strand.
CTTTATTTTTGTATATCATCAAAGCGTAATTTTTTTGTTAACGACAGTTCAAAAAAGGAATTTTTAGTGAACATCTTTGGATAACCGGTAAAGTTTGTTACGAAAGTCGGTTAAACCGTTTTGGTTGTAAACGACGATGATAATGTCGTTATTGATAAAAACGGCGTTTGGATGAGGCCATGGGCGTGCTTCATACATGAAAAAATCATAGACTTCTGGCGTTATATCTTCTGGCAATAATGGCAAGTGGCGATCTATAAATTCATGTAGTGTATAAAATTCATGCAAATTTGCTCCCTGCCAGATGGCAAGATAGGGCAGTGATAACAGGAAAACATCGTCTTTATCATAAGATTTTTGATGATAATTAGGACGTAAGGATATGTCTCCGGCTTGGTAAAAACGATAAGTGCGATTTGAGGAAAAATTCGGATGATTTTCTATTCTTTCTGTGATATTGTCTAAAATTTGAAATTCGGCATCAAAACCCTGTTGCCATGTGTGTAGGGCGCGATAATCGTTTAAAATATTCATAAATATCAGTATCGGGGCACATATTAGGGCAAGATTGTGAGATAATTTGACGGGTAGTGTTAGCAAAATTCCCAGGAAGAAAACGTATAGAAAGGCAACACCGAAGAAGTCAATACGCGAAACATATTCAGTGTGTGAAACAGCCAGAAAGGTTGTTAAGGCGGTTGCCCAGATTGTGCCGCATAATAAAAGACAAATGAGTAATTTTTGCTTAAAGTTGTGTGCATACAACAAGGTACTGGCTGTTGCCAGAACGGATAATATGGTGATGGCTGTTTTATAGCCGCGTTCCATGAAAGGAACGGTTATGAAAAATTGGCTGAAGGCAATTTTTATGGAGGAAATAAATTTTGATGGCAGGGCGAGTAGCGGTTCAGTATTTAAATTATAGACGTTTTCGGGGGCAATGATTTTTAAGGTCAGTTTAAATAATAGGGAGGCAATCAATATATTAAATAAGGTAAATTTATGCGTTTGCCATAAATCTTTTATGCTATTACCATCCAGAAGGATGGAGAAAACAAGCTTGCCACTAAGGCAAACGAAAAAGGTATTGATTATGGGTGGGTATCCACCCAAGGTGAGATAGAAACATATTATGGAGCTAAAGCAGATGGCTATTTTATTTTTAGCTGTTACTGCGAAAGATGATAGATATAAGCCCAATATTGCTAAAAGCGTCCACAACATACAACTGATAGTAATAAAGGAGAAATAAAGCCATGACAGGGTATAGGGCTGGGTGGTAAAAAATGCGATAAACAATGTGTAAGAGGTCAATGTTTTTTTTATGTTCCAGTATTTGGCAAGCAACCATAAGGCTGTGGTCAGAAAGCTGAAGCCAATCAAGTTGTTTAATATCGGTAGAATTTGCCCGGTTGTCAGCAGGCGGTAGGGGATAAATTGCGTGAAACGACCTTCAAACAGGCCAGAGGAAAGCAGTAATTCTTCTTTGATAAATTTGACGTCATGATTGCCCCACATAAAGTTGAGCGTGTGGTATAAAAAAGCAAAGTTCAGGAGCAGAAAGCCTATTAACCAGGCTTTTTTATCTGTCGAATCGGGATATAAATTGAAATATTGCAGGATTTTTTTCATGGGGTGTTTTCGGTCTGATAGGGGTTAATGTGGCGAAACTGGCTTATTAGTAGTTGTTTTCCTTCCGGTGACAGAGCTATTATAGCGTGGGTGTCGTTAACGTATACGGCATTTTCTGCCGGCCATACGGCAATGTGGTTCGTTAAAAAGTCAGCCATGGTGTTGGTAATGTTGTGGGGCTCAATGGCTGTTCCTTCTCGAACAAATTCTTTCGGGGTATAAAAGTTAAAGTATTCAAAGGCAATCCAATGACGTACATATGGTGCATTTAGGGTATAATAGCCATATTTTTCTTTTATGCCTGAGGTATAATATCTGTGGCGCAATGGAAGTTCTCCGGCTTGGGTTGCGGTGTATAGATTTTGCGGATTAAAGTCAGGATGTTTCTGAATACGGGAAATGATACGTTCCAGTAATTTGTTTTCGGCAGTAAATCCGAGCAGGTGTGTTTTGGAAAAAGATAAAGATGAATTAATGTTTATAGCAAATAAGGTAACAGCAGATAGTAATACCATATTTTTGCTTAATGTTGCAGATGTCTGGTATAAATAGATGAAACATAGTATCAGTAGTGCTGGAAAGGAGTAAAAATTCATACGTGCCATAAAAGCAGTTGGATCAGTGGAAGCAAAAATGCTATCTGCCGTTTCCTTAGTTATCCATGCAGATAATTTTACGGCCAGCAGGAGGGCTGTTAACATTAACATGCGGCATATTAGTTGGCCAATAGAGTGTCCTCCAAGTAAAAACAGTATGCCGAAGATTAAACAGATGATTGATGTTAAGTATTTAAATTTTAGCGATAAAAATGGTTGAGGTGTGGTGAAATCACATATAGCTTTATATAATATTTGTGGCAATGTTGCAAATAGTTCCGTCAAGGTGGCTGCTTGGTTGTTATACAGGCTGAGCATACGGTGTGTTTTGTGCAGATAGAGAAATACGACAATTAGGGCTAGTAGAGAGAGAGATAGGCTTATCAAATACGGAACAGCTTTGCGGCAGATAGTGCGGAAGGAAAGATGGTTTTGTCCATAGTCCAATATTAACCGTCCGGCAGTTGCTGTGGAAAACATATTTATAACGGGGGGATAGCCTCCGACGGCAAAAAATAAAAGCAGCGTACCCATAAAAGTGAAAAAAATTGGTCTGGCTGATGAGGCTTGTTTACAGGCCATTAATGAAGCGACGGTGATTAAAGGCCAGGATAGCAGGCTTAGAGTTATATAATGAAAATATAATATTTCCGTTAAAAAAGGGAGAGATGCGGCGGCGCATATAATGATTGTTGTTATAAAATGCGGTGCAGTGAAATCATAAAACTTCCGGCAAAGGATTGTTAAAGCGAGTGCATAGAGGAAAAAACCGATTGTTATGTTAAATACGGGAAGTATTTTTCCCATCAATAATAAATTAAGCAGTACATATTGTGAAAAACGTCCTTCAATCAGGCCGTGTGTTAGTAGGTTATCCCGTATTAGGGGAAGCCAGTCGTGATTACCCCACATAAAATTGAATAACAATGGAGCAAATGCCAAGCATAAAGAAGCAAAAACAAATGCAAAGATGCTGGTTTCTTCTTTAATAAAAGATTGAAGTTGCCCGGTGTTGAACATTGTAATCCGTTAAAACGTTTTCATTTAATTGACACTTTATGTTTAAATGTATAAAATAAGGTAAATTTTTTGGGGGTGTCTGGTATGAGATTTTTTATCGTACTGTTGTTGTGGGTAGGATGGAGCTTTGATCTGCGGGCGGATAGTTTGCAAATTGATGGAAAAGTCAATTATGATGTACGAGTGGCACAAACGCCCCGTGAATTGGCCAAGGGATTAATGTTTGTCCGATATTTGCCTGAAAATGAGGGATTTTTTTTTGATTTGCGAGATTATCCCAAAACGGCCATGTGGATGAAAAATACTTATATTGTCTTAGATATGTTGTTTATCGGATGTGATTTTTCTGTGGTGGATATTTATGAAAAGGCTAAACCTTTGTCTTTGCAAAGGATTGTGAGTAAACGTGATTTTTGTTATGTTTTGGAAATTAATGGTGGGCAAGTTCAGAAATGGAATATTGATATAGGCGATAAAGTTATTTGGCAGAAAAAATCATTTTAATGACATAATGTTTTATTGAAGTTGCACTTTAGGTAAATTAGATCTTCTTTGTTTGATTAGCATTTTGAGAACATGTATTAAATTTTATACTTATATATCAATATGGAATTGCAAATATCATGTTGTCTTTGCCCCTAAATATCGTAGAAAAGCCTTTTACGGAGGTCGTCGCCTGGAAGTAGGTCATATTTTAAGAGAATTGTGCTGATGGAAAGGAATGAGTATAATAGAAGCAGAAGTCTGTTCTGACCATGTGCATATGTTAATAGAGATACCTCCAAAATTTTCGGTAATCTCAGTCATGGGTTATCTCAAAGGTAAAAGTAGTCTGGCCATACAGATTTTGCCTGGAAGGTTGGCGCTGGCATTTTTTATGCGATGACTGACAATCTGGTTTTGGATGCTGGCTATTTTTATCAATCTCTCTATTCGTTCGTTTAGTATCCTATGCCCCTGTTTTAATAGTAACCTTGTGCTAGAATCACTAAAACACTCGTTAATCTGTTCCATCTTTTGATTGAGAGCTCTTCTATGAGATATTTAATAACTTTTATATTCTTGTAAAAATAGCTGGCAATCAACAGGGATGGAGCATATTTTATATAGATCCTTATGGTTAGTCTTTATGACGGAATGTTATGCGTCCTTTAGTCAGGTCATAAGGAGTCATTTCTATGTCAACTTTGTCGCCAACCATTACCCGAATGCGAAATTTACGCATTTTTCCGGCAGTATGAGCCAATATTTCTACACCATTTTCCAGTCTCACCCTAAACATGGCATTGGGAAGCTTTTCTATTACTTCTCCAGTAAACTCTAGCAGTTCTTCTTTACTCATTTAGTATTCCTTGTTACTCTTTTTTTCTGCTATATATACCGCAAAATCTTATTTTACAAGTTTTTTTTATTGTTTGTAGCGGGGAATTGTTATTTCAAAACAAGTTCCAACATTTTCGGTGCTGCTTACCGTGATTTTTGCATGCAGTTTGCTTATCAGATTCTTTACAATGGCCAGTCCCAATCCTGTTCCATGTTTTTGGTCGTTAGATGTCTGAGTGTAAAATGGTTCAAAAATATGTTTTATGGCATTTGGGGAAATACCACAACCGGTGTCTTTGATGGAAATTAACAGGTTATCTTTGTTGGTGTTAGTTTTTATTTCCAGTGTTCCGCCGTCAGGCATGGCATGAATGGCGTTTTGAACCAAGTTTAAAATTATCATTTTAAAATCAGTCTCGTTTCCGTAAAGTTGTTCTTTATTGTTGGAAAAATTTTTTATTAAAACGATGCCTTTGCTTTTGATCTCGTAATCCAGTAATGATAAAATATCCGCAATTTCGTTTGTAATGTTAAACAGGGAATCCTGCTGTATGTTGCGTGAAAGTCTCAACAGGCGTTCGGGGATTTTTAAGCAGGCTTTGATTTGTTCGGAAACTATCTCCAGGTAGTTTTTTTCTTCTCGTTCGGGTGAGACATTTGTGTAATATTTTTGCAAAATGCCATCGAGAATTAAGTTTATGGCGCCAAGATTATTTTTTATTTCATGGGCGAGAGAAGTGGACAGAAAACCCAAAGAAGATATTTTCTGCTGATGAGAAAAGTTAATATTATCACTTAAGTCGCGAAAAGATTCTACGATACATTGTTTGCCGTTTAGAAATACTTGTGCAGAGTTTATTGATAATGGCCGGTTGTTTATATTGTGTATTGTTTTGATGTCGGGAATTTTGCGCTTACGCAATTCTTTCAACGGGCACAGGAATTGGCTGTTATTACAAGGTGTTTGGGCATCTGAGGCATAGGCGCCGTAGCATTTTTTTGAGGGATACATATATTGCTTTTTTATGTATTCGCTGTATGCCTTATTAAAAAGGATGATATTGTAATTTTCATCAATGATGCGTACGGCATCAGGCATGGCATCAATGAGATTTTGTAAAAAGATTTCTTTTTCTTTAATTTCGGTAATGTTTTGCTGAATGTTTGTTAGCATGAAATTTACAGTACGTATCAAGATGTTGAATTCGTCGGTAAAATATGTATTCTTTACCTTGATACGTTTGTTGAAATCACCGTTAGTGACATCTATTGACAGTGTTGTCAGCTTATTTAAAGGAGTGATAATCCATATTTTTAACAATATCCATAGAATGAAAAGAGACACTATGGTTAAAAAGATGCTTAGTCCCAGGATATGCAAGCTTTCCTGAATGGTAGCATAGTTTTCGTTATAGTTTTTTGTCAGTTCTGCATTAAGTTTTTGTTCGTTACTTAATTCTTCTTTTTTTTTGTTTAGATTATCATTATTTTGTGTTTGGATTGTTGGATTAAGGGCATTTAATTTTTGACGCAGAGTGATATTTTCGTTTAAAAGTTCTATGACATATTGGTTTTTGGTGATTATTGATGTTCTTTCGTTTTTGATTTTTTTACCAATGGTAGTGTCAAAGAAAGCGATAAAAACGATGGCGTTGATTAGGAAAAATGTGAAAATTGTAAGAAGTATTTTTTTGCTCAGGCTGAAAAACATTGTTTTATCCTCTGGATTTAACTTATAAATTCTGACAATGTGTTGGCGTGCAGATATGGATTAAACATCTTTTCTTCGGCTAATGTTGTTGGGGCTGTTTGTCCTTGTTCGCGACGTTTCATTTTTTGCAGATATTCAGCAAAGCCGGGAATGGTCTCTGGGGTGGCAGGCAGGCAGGAGCGTGTGTATTCATGTCCGGGGAAAATTTTTGTGTTGTCTGGGAGTGTTTTGATTTTTTGTAAAGTAGAAAACATTTGCGCAGGTGTGCCTTCAAATAAGCCTCCGATGCACAGGTTAAAGAGGGTGTCGCCGGTAAAGAGCCATTGAGATTCCGGGAAATGGTACAGTACATGACCTAATGTATGTCCGGGGGCGTTAAGAACACGGACTGCCAGTCCTTTGAGGTTAAGCGGTATAGCCTCGTCAGTGGCGATATCGGCACCAGGGACGTTGGCAAATTCATTTTTTGGGGCAATAATTTGTAAACCGTATCTAGCTTTCAGGGGTAAATTGCCACCAATGTGATCAAAGTGATGATGGGTGGTTAAAATAAAGTCTGGTTGCAGCTGGAGTTTTTCCAGAGTGCTGATAATCGGCGTTGTTTCTGCAGCATCGATAATAATTGTTACGTTATGAGAGTGATCATGGATAATATAAGCGTAGTTCGCCATGTTTTTTTCATTGCATAGAACCGGAAATATATCAATGCTCATTTTTGTCAAAACCTCTTTTTAAATGGCCAATGTCAATGGATACCAAATTGTAATACGCCGTTGTGTAATCCAGTATTCCTGCGAAATTCGGAAGGTTGGACGAGGTGGACAGTGCATAAGCAATGCTCTCGCCTATAATAGTGCCGTGGCGTTCGGCAAATCCTTGTCTTGCCATCCATACGGATTGATAGTTTATATTTGAATTAAAGGTTCGGGCGAAACTGCGCATGCTCTCCAATAAACTGGGAAATATTTTGAAGCGGTAACCGTCGTTTTTGTTTTCTGAAGGCTCCAGTCCTTCGTTGGTAAACCAGACTTTTTCTTTATATAAAGAATTGGCTTGTATGGCAACGCGTGATGTTCCCCAGTTGCTTTCCATGGCGGCGGCGGCAATAAGGATTGAAGGTGGAATGCCGTCTATCCTGGTTTTTAGGTTTTTAAGTTGGTTGTCTGTGCGTTCGGGACCTTTTAAACGGGTAAAATAGTCATATTTGATGGCCAGGTTTTCCAATTTTTTTTGTTCTGTCTCGCTTAAATTTCCAGTTTGGGAAAAGTTCCGTTCAAGGCGTAACAGCATATTGCGTTCGTTGGTGATTTCTTCGTTGATTTTTAGTGCCAACGGCGCTAAAATGCGGATAAAAAGTTCGTTTCTTTTATTTTGTGAACGGATTTCTGTAAAATCGCGAGGCAAGGTGTGGGTAAAAATGGCGGGGTAGGCGTTATCGTCCAAGGCCTGATACCTGCTGTATTTATATTTTTTAAAAAGATTTTCAAGTTCGCTGACGCTGGCATTTTCAACATATAATATGCCGCCAAATTCGGTTACTTTTATGGAGGAAGGGGCTGCATATATGGTTTTACAGATACCAAGGATAAAAATGATAAAGAGAATGATTTTTTTGAACATCATTGCATTATTACTCCTTTTATTTCGGGCAGACAGCGAATTAGTGTCTTTTCAACTTTTTCTTTTAATGTAAGTTGTGCATATGGGCAACTGTTGCATTTTCCGAGAAAATGAACCCGAATAATTTCGTTTGAAATGCCTGCTAGTTCAATGTCGCCGCCGTCTTGCTGCATGAAAGGCGCGATAATTGATTTTAAGATAATTTTTATTTTGTCTTCTGTGTTTTCTCCGGGTAATGCTTTTTGAGGCTGAATACCTGATATTTTCCAGTCATTTATTTCTGCTGCTGCTAAGGCCTTAAGATCGCTTACTGTTTCCGGGTTGTGTGTGTGGAGATAGATAAAAAAATTTGTTAATAAAATTTCCGAAGCTAAGTCGGAAGCAAAAATATTGGTGATGATTTCAGGTGTGACAGAGGGATATTCTTTTTTTGTGTGAGCAGAGGCGTAAAAGGTTCCGATTATGGGTATTTGTTCCGAAAAGAAAAGAAGAAATTCCGTCGGGGATATTTTTTTGTATTCGTATATCATAGAGCCGGTATCCGTTTATAGATTATGTTGTGGTGTATGTTTTGCAAGTTATTTAAGGCTCGTGAAATTTCAAAACCAAGGTAGATTAAATGGTTGGCGGCAAAGGTGTCTTGTGGGGGTGCATTTTTTATAACTGCGGGTGATAAAGTAACGGCTTTGCGCAAGTATCCCAATGCTTCCGTTAATTTTTCATATTGTCCACGTTCGACAATAATATCCTGATAATCTTTTGACAGAGCTGAAATAGTGTAATAAATAGTATAGACAGTGCCTTGTGTTTGGTAGAAAATATTGTCGGCGTTCCAGTCCCAAAGATCCGAGCTGTGTTCCAGCACATGTTTTTGCAATATGTTCAGTTGTTTTTCCAATAAATTTTCTATTCCGGACAACCAATTTGAGAGTTCATATTCGGCCGGCTGGGTGCCTGCTGTTGGGGTGGAGGCAAAATCTTTTAGTTTAGCCAATGCTTTTCGGTATTGTTTGGCGGAACCGGGGGCAAGTTTATCTTGACCGATTTGTGAAAAAAGCCAGATGTCTGCGGGATAATTTAAGAGCGCTTCAGCTTCTTGAAGAGTTGGGCTTTTATAGTATTTTGACAGACGTTTAACCATGTAGCGAACGCTGTCTTTTGCTCCGATTTGAAAATTGGGCAGGTTATCCAATACTGCAGCTGGGAAAATGGCTGGCAGGGCCGGCGTCCACGGAGAATCGTCCACCTGTGTTTTAAGGACATGAATCAATGCGGCAACTGTGTTGCCGGGAGCGATGTCTTTGGCGTCCACGGAGATTGTTTCGTCAAGCGAATTATTGATGTTTGAACTGACGGCGGCTCCGAGGCCGTAGTAAAGGCAGAAAAAGCCTGCCAGTCCCACGAGTACGGTTCGCCATTGTTCCGTTAGATAAACGATGAAGTTAAAGAAATTATTTTTGTGTTTACGCGGTTTTGCCTGGTTGGCAATTGGTGTTCGAAGTTTGCGAGTTGTATTTTTTAGATAAACATAGCCATAAACACATTTGCCAAGCAAACGTTTGATAGTAATTTTAAGCTTGGTTAGGATGGTCTGTGTCATGCTTTTTTCTCCTTGAAACTAGATTGTGCCAAACGGCTACGATATCCAGTATACGGCATAGTTTAGCGCCAATCAAAAAAGTTGCAAGTCCTATTATGCTGATAATGCTCAGACTGAGGATTAAAAAGCCGATATTATGTGTTGGTAATATTTGCTGTAAGAAAGCTTTAGCCATATAGATAGATAAACCCATGACAATTGTGCAGAGGAAGATGCGGACAATTTGTGATTTGAGTTCGGCAGAGCATTGCCAAAAATTGTGCTTTTTTAATCCATGGATATATTGAAAAAGTGAAACAAATGCCGCTACCGATGTGGCTGTGGCGATGCCGACATGTCCGAAAGGTTTCATGAAAAGAAGGTTTAAAATTAAATTAGTTAAAAAAACAATGACACTATATTTGACGGGGGTGGTTGTGTCTCCACGTGCAAAAAAGTTTGGCATTAGTGCTTTAACCATGACGTAACAGGGTAGTCCGATGGCATAAGCCTGCAGAGCCAATGCTGTTTTATGCGTATCGGTTGCCGTAAAACGTCCGTGTTCAAAAAGCAGCGCGATGAGCGAATCTGATAAACATATGAATATAACTGCGGCCGGCAGTGACATCATTAGTCCATAAAAAACGGCTTTATCTTGCACGTTTGCAGCCTCTTTTATTTCTCCAGCTTTTAATTTGCGAGTCAATAGCGGAAGCAAGGCAACGCTAATGGCTGCTCCGATTACGCCTAACGGTAATTGTTGCAGACGGTTGGCGTAGTATAACCAAGAAACGGCTCCGCCGGATACCAGAGATACGAGAATTGTGTCTACGGCCATGTTTATCTGATAAATTCCAGCTCCGACGACTCCGGGAGCAATTTTTTTGAATAAAGTACGGATTTCTTTATCTCGGAATAGGCGCAGAAAATGAAAATCAGGACGGATGCAGATGCTTTCTTTGTTAAGAAAGTACTTTAGCCAGACAATTTCAATAAATCCAGCTATGGTGATGCCCCAGGCCATGCCGTATACGGGGGCGTCCAAAAAAACAACAGATAATAGTCCGGCGACAATCATTCCCAGGTTTAATATGATCGGTGCGGCAGCCGGAGCGGCAAAATGGTCAAAAGAATTTAATATGCCAGCCTGGAAGGAAACAATGGATATAAAAAGCAGGAATGGAAAAGTGATCCGGCATAAATCAATTGTTAAAGCGACTTTTTCTGGGTCTTCGGTAAAGCCGGGTGCAAGTATTTTGACGATGGTTGGCATATTCAATTCAAATAAAATGGTAAAGATGATAAGAAAAAATGTTAATAAAGATATAGCCTTGGCGGCAAATTCAACGGATTTATCCCGTCCAGAGGCGATCAGTTTCGATGAAAAAAGAGGGACAAAAGCCGAGGTGAATGCTCCTTCGGCAAATAAGCTGCGGAATAGATTAGGCAGTTTGAATGATACTAAAAATGCATCAGAAATTGTGCCGGCTCCCAAAAATGTTGCAATGATCATATCGCGCAGAAAGCCGGTGATACGGCTTATCATGGTGAAACTGCTAAAAGTGGCGATTGATTTGATAAAAGACATGAAACAAATTCCTTAAAAACATTTTTTTCTTAAGGCTAGATTAACTTAAATCTGTTAATAAAGAGCAAAGAAACGTTTTATTAGAAAACAGTTTTTAATCGAATCGAGCGGTAATATCTTGTAAGATATGTACTAAAGGAGGCGGATATGAATAAAATTATTGCGAAAAAAAAAGAATGTCCGGATATTTCCATTATTGTTTCTATGTATAATGAGGAGGAGAGTCTGTCTCTTTTTTTTAAGACAATTTTCCAAACTATGACTCGGTTAAAACGGTATACTTACGAGATTGTTTGTATTGATGACGGTTCTACTGACAAAACGTATGATTTGTTGGAGCAATATGCTCGTGAAGATGAAAGAATCAAGGTTTTGAAATTTTCTCGCAACTTTGGCAAAGAATACGGTTTGATGGCCGGATTTAAATATTGCAGGGGGCGGGCAGTTATACCGATAGATGTTGATTTACAGGATCCTCCGGAATTGATTATTGAATTTGTGAAAAAATGGAAAGAAGGATATGAAATGGTCTATGGGATCCGTAATGATCGACGTAGCGACTCTTTTATGAAAAGGTTAACGGCTGCTTTATTTTATAAGACGTATAATCTTATGACACGTTCGCCCATTCCCTATAATGCCGGTGATTACAGGTTGATTGATCGTAAAGTTGTGGATGCTATTTTGGAATTGCAGGAGCGGAATATTTTTATGAAAGGAATTTTCGGTTGGACGGGCTTTAAATCGTATGGCATTAAATATGTTCGGCAGAAGAGAAAAGCCGGTGTCAGTAAATGGAATTACTGGAAATTGTGGAATTTTGCATTAGATGGCATTACGGCGTCAACGACATTGCCGCTCAGGATTTGGACGTATTTCGGTTCGTTGTTATCGTTTCTCGGAGTTTTGTATGCCCTTTACATTATTGTCCGCACCATGATGTATGGGGTTGATGTGCCTGGTTATGCATCGTTGTTGGTGTTTATTTTACTGGTGGGAGGTGTGCAAATGATTATTCTTGGAATTCTCGGAGAATATATTGGGAGAATATTTATTGAAGTTAAACGGCGGCCGTTGTATTTGGTTGAAAAAAAGGTAAATGTAAACGATGATGACTAAAGCAGCTGCATATTTTTCGCGGAAAATGTTATTGGTTATCGCTTTCGGTTTTTCAAGTGGTTTGCCATTGGCGTTGGTTTTCGGTACGTTGTCTTTGTGGTTGAAAGATTATCATATTGCATATAGGACAATCGGTGCATTTTCTTTGCTCAGACTGCCTTATTCGTTTAAATGGCTGTGGGCTCCTTTGATAGAAAATACGTCGGTCTGGGGTTTAAAAAGGCTTGGGAAAAGACGTAGTTGGGCGTTGTTTTCGCAAATAGGTCTGTTAGTAGGGCTGACCTGGATATCTTGTCTAACACCGCAGAGCTGCGTAATGCAGATGGCCGCAGCAGCGTTATGTATCAGTTTTTTTTCTGCAACGCAAGATATTGTATTGGACGCTTTTCGTGTGGAATTATTTAGTGATAATCATGAGCAGGAAATTAACGGTGCAACAATGTATGTTCTCGGTTACCGGATAGGTAGTGTTGTTTCTGGTGCAGGAGCTATCGGGCTGGCTGCTGTTTTGACATGGAATGAAGTTTATTTTATTAATGCATTGTTGCTCGGGATCGGGATGACTGCGGTTCTTATGGCAAACGAGCCTGTGACAATTAAGGAGCATGTACTGGCGACACTGCCGGGGAAAAAAGAAATTTTATATCATGCCATTGTGGAACCGTTCCGGTTATTTATGGGTCGTTCACATTGGATAGTGGCTCTGTTGATTGTATTATGCTATCGGCTAGGTGATGCATATTTTGCTCCTATGGCCTATCCCTTTTATGCGGATATCGGATTCAGCAAAATGGAAATAGCTTATATTTCAAAATTATACGGTATGGCAGCGACAATTATTGGCGGTATTGTGGGTGGATGTATTCTGGCGCGTATCGGTTTGGTTAAAGGCATGTTGTTGTTTGCGGTAATTCAAGGAATTACGACGGCATTATATATTCCGTTATTTTATATCGGACATGATATCTGGTTTTTAATGTTTACAATTTCATTGGAGAATTTATCTTCTGGCATGGCTACAACGGCAATTATTGCTTTTATGTCGGTTTTGTGCAGTAAGGGGTATACGGCAACGCAATATGCTTTATTGTCATCGCTGCCAGGTTTTTCCCGCGATGTGTTAGCTTCTACTTCTGGTTGGTTTGTAGATCAGACTTCTTGGCCGGTTTTCTTTATGTTTAGTGCATTTTTAACGGTACCGGGAATGCTTTTATGTTGGTATCTATACAAAAAGAAGCCGGCTTATTTAATTCAGGCTTGAGTTTTAGCGGAATTTGCCGTATACTGTGTGTGGCTTTTTAGGAGATTTTGGTATGGACGAATCTGACAATAACGAAAGTAAGAGTGTTTTTTCTCCGGTGAGCACGTTAACGGCAGATGATTCATTGGCAGACGTTAATGGGCGGAATGCGCCGTATCGTCAAGTAGTCAGCAGTGAGGTGAATACTGACGGAGAGGAAACCAGCAGGCCATTAGGTAAAAAAGATGATGATGGTGAAACGTCAGTAACAACGCCTGCTACAGTGAAAAAAAGTTCTCATCGTATGGAAAAGTTGCGTTTATATTATTTGCAACTTGGTCACGTACGAGAAGTTATGGAAAAGGAATTGAATGCGGTTCTGGCTGGTTCTACCGTTGAGGGTGAGATTGAGGCAAAATTATATGAATATAGTCATTCCTGGCATGCTATTGCAGATGAAATCAGCAAATATGATAATCTGAACGTCAGGAGGAAAAATCTGGCTGATGGTGAGTATCATGTTGGGCAAAATATGGTTGGAACGGATTATTCCGGGCAAGATCTGATGCATGCTGATTTTTCGGCGGCAAATTTGCAAGATGCTAATTTTAAAGATGCGAATTTGTCTGGTGCTGATTTTACTGGAGCAGATTTGTCTGGTGCTGATTTATCTGGTGCTGATTTGTCCGACTCTATTTTTGCCGGTGCCAAATTGAAAGGTACGAATTTTACCGGTGCCAATATGGAAGGTGTTATTCTGCGTGATGCTGATATTGAAGATGCCATATTGATTGATATCCGGATGGATGAGTTGGCGATTGAGGAATTGCAGGCATTGGTTGAGTATCTGGCGGTTTATTATCCGCATAAACTGAATTTGCGGCGTATTAACCTATCGCTGTTGGATTTGACGAGGATTGATCTAAGGCAGGTTAATTTACGCGGTGTTGATTTTACCGGTTTGGATTTTACCGGGGTTAATATTATGGAGTTGGATTTAAGCGAGTGCATTATTACACCGCAGCAAATTGCCCAAGCATTAGGGCGCGTACCTAGTGCGGAGGAACTTAAAAAGATTTTGGCACCGAAAAAAAAGAAGAAGGCCAAGCCATTTTATATTGATTTTTCCGAATTTTTAAGCAATGGGCATTTTACGGGGTGGATTGATTTGACGAAAAACAGCATCAGCACGGATCAGCTGGTTAAGGCCTTTTTGAAAGTAAAAAACACCATTGCCAAGAAACCAGATGAGAAAGATGAAGTTATTTTTGAAAAAGCAAAAGAATTTCATGCGGAACGTTTGGAAGGGGAGAGAAGGGCACATAATGAAGAGCAAAAAAAGAATATAGAGGAACGAAAGCAGAAAATGTTGGAAGAACAGCGGGGCGGACAGGAACGGTCGTCCAAAGGTGAACGATATGTGCCGATTAATGTTAATTTGGGACGTGGTGACCGGGAAATATAGGTTTTATTTTCCTTTTTAACTGAATTTAAATTAAAATCTGTTAAACGTGGGATTATAAATGAAAGGGTGTATCATGTTTTACAGGTTTATTTTTATTTTGGGATTGTCTTTATTGCCATTTGAAGCTGTGGTGGGAGCTGAGGTGCGTAAGCTACCGCAACCGGATAAAAATTTAGAATTGATGCAGTTATTGGATAAGCGCCATTCTTCGCGTTCTTATAGTAACAAGCCGGTTAGTGAACAAACGCTCAGTGATTTGTTGTGGGCGGCGTTTGGTATTAACCAAAAAGGGACACGTACGGTACCGACGGCGATGAATAAGCAGAATCTGAACGTTTATGTTGTTTATCAAAATTCTATCTGGTCATATGATGCAGTGGCGAATTCTTTGATAAAAGTCAGTGATGAAGAAATCGGTGATTATATAGCCAAGCAGGATTTTGTGAAAGATGCTCCGGTTAATTTGATTTATACTGGCAGTGATAAAGAATTTTCATCTTTTCATGCCGGGGCGGCGGCTCAGAATGTGTATTTATACGCAACTAATAAAGGATTGAATACAATTGTTCGTGCTTATATAGATAAAGATGAATTAAAAAACAAGTTGCGTTTGGACAGAGAAGAATTTGTTATTATGAATCAGGTTATAGGGTATCCGGAGAAATGATTTCTGATGCCTTAGGAATTTTTCGTATAATTGAAAAAAAAGCTTGCTAAATAAAAAAAAAGGTTATACAAAGCGGGGCAACGGACAGATGACCGAGAGGCCGAAGGTGCACGATTGGAAATCGTGTGTACCCCCAAAGGGTACCGTGGGTTCGAATCCCACTCTGTCCGCCATTTTGATTAAAAAGACGTTTGAAAACAGCGTCTTTTTTTCGTATTTGGTAGAGAAGCGGGTATTGTCGGCAGTTGACTTTGTCGAAATGATTATGGTAAGCTTGTTTTATATTGAAAAATGCTAAATTTAAGGCACTTGCATACAATGCCGATTGGGAGCGAGTTACTTCAGCTCTTAAAATTTATCATCTAGAAGCTTTTGTAATTTAGCATTTATAGTATGATTGTTGTTAGAATTTTCTGCAGATATATCAAGAGTTTTCCAATAATTTGCCACTAAGTATTTTGCAATATTATGAATGTCAGCAAAAAAATGCTATTTTTTTGAAGATTTTGTTTTGGCGCAGTAAAGTCCGGCTTCAAATAGGAGATAGGTAGGAATAGCTAAGGTCAGCTGGCTGATAATATCCGGTGGGGTCAATATGGCAGCAATGATTAAAATGGCTACGAAAATATAGGAACGCTTGCTTTTGACTGTTTCGTAAGAAACAATGTTTGAGCGAATCAAGGAATAGGTTATTAACGGAAATTGGAACATTAAGCCGAAAATAACAGACAGCCACAGAGCCATACTGATAATGTTGGAAATACCGAACATTGCCTGGATGTTGGGTGTGGTAAAACTCATGCCGAAATTAATTATTAAGGGTAAAATGAAAAAAATGCAAAATAAAACGCCGGTAATAAATAAAATGCTGGAGCTGAGTACGATGGATTTGATGAATTTGCGTTCGTGGTCAAAAAGTGCCGGTAAAATGAATATCCATATTTGACGAGCGATGTAGGGAAAACAAACCAATAAATCCAAAACAACGGCGATTTTTATCTGTAAAACGAAGACTTCTATAGGTGAGAAGAAATTTAATGATACTTGATGGCTACTAATCATAATTTCAATCAGCTCGTCCATACAATATGGAGCCAATATAAACATTGGTACAAGCCCTATGCCCAATGCAATAAAACATTTTATCAGCATTGAACGCAGGGCATTCAAATGTTGTACCAGGCTTTCGTCAGTGTTGTCTGCCATTAGTTGTTTCCGGTTTTGTCTGCTTTGTCTGCTTTTTGTTCTTCAGCCTTGGCCGCTTGTTCAATGGTGTCTTTCAGTTCTTGGGCCTCATTTTGCAACATTTCCTTGGCTTTTTTATATTCATACTGAGCTTTTCCCAATGCTTTGGCAAGTTCTGGAATGCGTTTGCCTCCGAACAGAATGAGTACAACGATTAAAATGAGGGCAATTTCTGTTAAACCTAATGACATAATGTTTCTCCTTTACAAAATTTTTTGCTGAGCAACGGCAGTGATGGTAATTGCTTTTACCGGGCAGGTATTTTGACAGGCACCACAGCCGATGCAGATATCCGTATTAACCAGCGGGAAAACGCCATTTTCTTTAGTGATGGCTTCACGCGGACATTTCATAACGCATAAGCCACACTTAACACAGGTTGTTTCGTTAATTATGGCTATGCCGATTTGTGTTTTTTGCTTTTCGGCCAAAGATAGACGTCTGATGGCTCCAGACGGGCAAACCGATGAGCATTTGTTACAATTATAATCGCAAAAATTGTCTGTATAGTCAATATGAACTGCTGGATAATCCTCATTTGCTTTTTTTAATATTTTCATCGGACAGTTTTGAACGCAGAGATTGCAGTTAAGGCAACGGTTGGCAAAGTCTACGATATTTTCAGCGCCGGCAGGAAGGATTACTTTTTTTATTTTGGTTGCGATTGTTTTGCTTAGTTCAATTCCTCCTTTGACAGCTATGGCGAATGCTGCAATTACGGCTCCGCTTATCAGAAATTGCCGGCGATACGGATTGAAAGGCGTGTGCGGTGCCGGAGATATACCATAGTGAATACCGTTTTTGTGGCAGGCATTAAGACAGTTGAAACATTTTAAACAAGTTTCGTTATTTACAGTTTTGTTTTTGAAGTCAATACTTCCTGCTGGACATTTGGATGCGCATAACCCACAAGAAACACAGGTGTTGGCATTGATATAAATTTTATTAACGGCATGTTTGGATAGCAGTCCGAGAACTGTTCCGACGGGACAGATATTGGTGCAGAAAAAACGTCCTTTAAACCAGGCCAGGATGGCGATGATTGTTGTTACACCCAGGCCGAGGCCGGTTAGGCTTGCAGCAGAGCCAAACGTTGTGTAGGGGTCAATCAACCGCAAAAGCCAGACTGATCCTCCTATTAAGGCACCAAAAAGGATGGCAGCCAGAAAGTATTTATGCGGATGGTTTTGTTGTATGGTGTTTTTACGGCGAAAAATCAATATTAAAAATTCCTGTAACAGGCCGAAAGGACATAAAACGGAGCAATATAACCGCCCGAACACAAATGTCAGTGTTAAAAGGCCGATAAAAAGGACAGTGGTCGTTACGGAGAAATCAACCAATATTCGTTGCAATATGGCAGAAAATTGGATATCAAAAATTTTTATCGGGTAGAAAAGGCCGATAATTGCGAATATGGAGAGTGTTCCTGTGATAATAGCCACGCCAGTGCGCAGATAACGTAATATTTGATTTTTGTTCATGAGCATCATCCTTTTTTCAAAAAAAGTCTTTAAGCCCCTTTTTCAGGGGCTTAAAGTCATAATCCGCAAATAATTGCGATGCCGCAGGCCATAATAGTGCCACTGGCAATTTCGTGGGCATAGTTTTCAAGCCGATTGAAATGTAAGGCGTTTATTCCTAGCAAACAGCATGTAACGGCAATCGTCATGGTTGCAATGGTGGCGACCGAAAAGATGATTGTACTTGATATTACGGCAAATGCGCCCAGGACGCTTGATGCCGTTAAGATTGGCAATAATGCCTCACATGGCCCTAATACAAAAATAATAAACAATATCCAGACGGAAATGTTTTTCTTTTCGTCTGGTTGAGGTAAATGGTGATGATGTTTGTCGTGTTTATGCTGCAGGCGATGGCGTATGGCCCATAATAAATAGGCGGCTCCTAGTCCTATCAGTGCGTAAGCGGCAATATTACCACGGTTATCTTCTATCCATGAGAACTCTTCAGTGCTTAACCAATGCGAAAAGTAAATGAATACTAATGCAATCAACAGAGCGCTGGCGATGTGACCGATGCCACAGGCAAATGTCCAGAATAATGTCTTTTTTAAACTGAAGTTGCGACTTTTGCTAATTGCGACAAACGGCAAATAGTGGTCCGGTCCCATAATAGTGTGCAAAACAGCCGTTAGCAGTGCAGCAATCCAGATGGCGGACAAGGTTGCATTTTCACCTAATTCAATTTGTCCGGGATTTCCGTGAGCATAAGCCGTTGTGGCAATACCCATCATCAACATGAAAATTAAAAGTGCTTTTTTCATAAATTTACCTTTGTTAATTTGTTAGACATGATAATTTTATAGTAATTTTTGTGAATCCTTCTTAAATTGTTGGTCAAAACAGCCAGAATGGAAACCGTTTAAATCAAGAGTAATGAAGTCAAATCCAAATTTTTGCAAGGCTTTGGTCGCAGCATTCGCCCGGGCCGCAATGAAAGGTATGTCGGCTGGCATCACTTCCAACCGGGCCAAGTTGCCATGAGCCCGCAGACGGAAGTTTTGCAACTGAGGGAACATTTGTTTCAGGATTTTTTCTCCGGTGGCAATTTGGCAAATTTTTTCTTCGGTTAATACTGTATTATATTCAAAGCGAGTGGCCAGACAAGGTGTAGCGGGTTTTGATGCTGTCGGTAATCTCAGTTCGGCAGATAATTGCCGGATTTGTTTTTTGGTTATGCCTAATGTGGCTAACGGTGAAATGACGCCTAATTCTTCAAGGGCCTTACATCCGGGGCGATAAGTTTGTAAGTCATCGGCATTGGTGCCGTCTATTAAATATTTAATGTTATGTTTTTTTATTGTGTCAAAAAATTTGGTAAATATTGCTTTTTTGCAGTAATAACACCGGTCAGGACGGTTATTTTTTATCTCGTCGATGGTAAGAGGATTGAAAGTTAAAAAATAATGAGGAATATTAAATTTTTGTGCCAAATTTTGGGCTGTTTCCATTTCTTCATTATTTTGTAATATGGTTTTGGCGGTCAGGGCTTCTGTCACGAAAGGAGCTTCGTTGTTCATGATGCTTAATGTTGCCAGTAGCAGGGTGCTGTCCGTGCCACCGGAAAAAGCCAAAGCTATGCCCTCGGCTGTATATTGTCGTAGAAAGTCTTTTAAGCGGTTAAGCATTGTCGGTTTCCTCTGCAGTACGGCGTGCTTCGTCAAAAATTTTTCGGAATGGCAGGTTTTGAGTCTCGGCCAGAGCTTTTACACTGTCGTATTCTGGATTATAGCGAATGGTACTGTTTAACCAGCATTTTTTTACCAGTACTTCGCCGTAAGGCAATTTAATGTTTAGCAGTTTACGTTCCATACAGGTAATTTCAGCCTTATAGTGGCGAATGCCAATTGTTGTAGTGTTTTGGAAAATAATTTTTTCCATTTGCTGACGTTTGGCTTCGGTTGTGATGACGCGTAGCAGGTATGCCGGACGGTTTTTTTTCATAAAACAGGGAATGAAATGAACATCGTGAGCACCGGCGGCAAATAATCTTTCCTGTACCAGTCCGAATTCTTCGCCTGTAGAATCGTCTATGTTGCATTCTACAATCAGCATTTGCGCCTGATTCTCTGAATTTTGGTTTTCCGTTATGTCTTCCAGAATGACCGAACGCAGAAAACTGGCTTGTCCGAAATCACGTTTGCCTAGTCCGATACCTGATTTTAAGATTTTATATTCCTGCGGCATTTTATCTGTTGTGCGTACGGCTGCAGCAAAAGCAATACCGGTCGGTGTAACACGTTCACCGGATACAGGGCTTGGACGTAAAGGTATGCCGTATTTTTCGGCAATATTTAAAATTGCCGGAGCCGGTACCGGTAAGATTCCGTGCTGGCAGAGGATGGTGCCATGTCCTTCGGAGAATCCGGTGACAATACATTTATCTATGTTTAAGTCATCAAATAAGACAGAAGCGGAAATAATATCTATGATGGAATCTATGGCGCCGACTTCGTGAAAATGAACTTGTTCCAGCGGGCATCCGTGTGCTTTACTTTCCGCTTCGGCGATGATTAAGAATATTTTTTTTGCTAAAGCGCGGGCTTTGTCGCTCATCTCTCCACGGTCGATGATTTCGTAAACATCCGAAAGATGGCGATGAACATTAGGGTGATGATGTCCGTGCTCGTGCAGGTGGTGATGTTCATGGAAGTGTGGTTGCTGAGCTTCTGATGCAAGATAGGCTTCTTCAGCGAAGTGTTCCTGTGCGTGCAGATGAACATCAAAATCGCAACCACTTATGCTGTAAGATGATTTTTGTGAAATTGTATAGTCGAAACCATCAAGGTGCAGACTCTGTAAGACTTTATCTAATTTTTGGCGATTGGCTCCGAGGTCAAGCAATGAGGCGACAATCATATCGCCGCTGATGCCGCAAGCTCCTTCGAGATATAAATATTTAGTCATCCTTTTTTCCTATTAATCTGAGAATCCGACAGCCTTGTATGGCGGCGCCGAAGCCGTTATCTATGTTTACGACGGATATTCCGGTGGCACAGGAACTCAGCATGGTTAACAGTGGGGTTAATCCCTGAAAAGATATACCGTAACCTACAGAGGTCGGAACAGCAATGATCGGTGCTTTTACCAAGCCGGCGAGTACGCTACTTAGTGCGCCTTCCATGCCGGCAATGGCTATAATGACGTCGGCTTGTCTGATAGCATCTATTTTAGCTAATAGACGGTGTAGACCTGCTATCCCGACATCATAAAAGCGTTCAACGGTCGCTCCGTAGAATTCTGCGGTTTGAGCTGCCTCTTCAGCGACTGGCAGATCTGCTGTTCCAGCAGAGCAAACGGCAATTTTTCCCGGAAGTTTATTCGGGGCGGTTTTACCTAAAGAGATGATTTGGGATATCGGATCATAACAAACATTTAAACCGGAAGATTTTACATAATTGTACTTTTCTTCTGAACATCTTGTGCCTAAAACAGCAATACTTTCAGTTTGGAATTTTTGTAAAATACCTAATAATTGCTCTTTGGTTTTACCTGCACAATAAATGGCTTCCGAAAATCCAGTCCGTTCGCCACGGCTTAAATCCAGCTTGGCAAATCCGATATCCGCAAAACTTTCTGCCATTTTATGACCTATTTTTCAAAGCCCAAATCTTCAAGCCATCCGGCAATGCCAAATGTACGGCTACCATAACCAACCCACCCGTCCTGATTAACTTTACAGCCTTTGCACTGTTTGGTTAAGTCTGCAATGGTACTTTGAACGCCTCCACCGCCGTGCGTGATGAATGGAATGACTGTTTTTCCAGATAAGTCATAGTTTTCCAGGAAGCTGCTGACTTGAGGGGTAATAGTTCCCCACCAATTCGGTGAACCGATGAAGACAGTGTCATATTGAGCCATGTCAGTAACGGATGTGGTTAATTTTGGACGAAAGTTGTCTGCAATTTCTTTTTTGGCCTGTTGTGTCATTGCCCGGTATTCTTCGGGATATGTTCCCTCTGCTTTAATTTCAAATAAATCGCCACCGGTGATTTTATGGATGGCTTCGGCAACTTCTTTTGTGTTACCGCTGTAGGAATAATATGCTACCAAAATGTTTGACGTAGCTTTTTTTGTTGTGGTGGCTGGTGTTGTTTGAGCTGTGCCCGTGGTTGAAAACATAGTTAATGCGGAAAAAAGAGTTGCACCAAATATCAGTAGTTTGTTCATTATTCTCTCCTATATGATGTTAAAGTTAAAAAATCAGCCTTCAAATGTTCTGGCAACTTCTTTCATCCATTTACTGATTTCAATATGCTGCGGGCAATGTTGTTCGCAAAGTCTGCAGCTGATGCAAGAAGATGCTTTGCCGTGAGATTTAATCAGGTTTGCATAGTATACGTGTTGGGCGTTGAACGGTTTATCCGAACGTTCTTGCTTTTCGGCATTGTACAAAGCGAAGTAATCTGGAATGGCAATTTTCATCGGGCAAAATTCAACGCAGTATTTGCACGCAGTGCAAGGGATTGAGACAGATGCATGCAGAGTTTTAACGGCATTTTCTATGACTTTCATTTCTTCTGCGTTTAGCGGTTTAAAGTTTTGCATATACGAAGTGTTGTCTTCCAATTGCGTCATATTGCTCATACCGCTTAAAACCATCATGACACCATCTAAGCTGGCTGCGTAACGAATCGCCCATGAGGCAACCGACATGTCAGGTTGGGCATCTTTGAATATTTTTTCAACATTTTCCGGAACCATAGCCAAGCTGCCGCCTTTTACGGGTTCCATGACAATTACCGGTTTTTTATATTTTTGAGCAATCTCATAGCATTTGCGGGACTGAATATGTGCGTTATCCCAATCTATATAATTAATCTGCAATTGTACAAAGTCAACTTCCGGATGAGCTTTTAATATTTCTTCCAACAGTTCTGGGGAGTCATGGAAAGAAAAGCCGATGTTTTTGACTTTTCCGGCCTTTTTCTTATCAGAGATGAATTTGAAACAATCATAGTTGCGGACATTGTCTATGGTGTTGGCATTGATATTGTGTACCATATAATAGTCAAAATAATCCAATCCGGTTTTTTCTAATTGCTTGTTGAAAATAGTTTCCATTTCTGCGGCATTTTTTAAATAGCTGGCAGGTAATTTGCTGGCGACGGTGAATTTATTGCGTGGGTGGCGTTTGACGAGAGCTTCACGGATAGCTATTTCGCTTTCGTAGCCCATGTACATCCAAGCGGTGTCAAAATAGGTAAATCCACGCTCCAAAAATAAATCTACCATCTTGTTTAATTCGTCATAGTTAATAGATGTCTGGTCTTCCAGGTTTTTCAAAGGCAGGCGCATGAAACCAAATCCGAGTTTATTTTTGGGATTGATTTTAGCTTTAACTTCATTGGAAACAGCAATTGTTTCGGAAAAAGTAAGTTTGGGCAGAGTTGATAAGGCAAAGGCTGCCAATGTGCTCATTAAAAATTCCCGTCTATTCATATGAAATCTCCTGTGTAAATAGGTTTCTTCCAAAAATATATTTTTTAGAGGTTACTCTAAGTCAAGAACTTTTTTGTGTTGATTGGTATATTTTTTAATTGTCTAGATACATTTCTTTTAAAATCTTGCTAATAACTTCATTTTGGATTGTTTATCAATTTGGCTTTGTATGTTGCGAATCCTGATATATGAGAGACATTGGTATTTAGTCGGTTATTTGCTCTATGCTGTGGTACCGTGGTCATGGTTGAAAAAAATATACTGAAAAATATTAACAAAACGGATTTCACGATGTTCTTTCTGATTGTTTGGTACTTATATTTGACATTAGATAAAAAATCTAATACCGTTTTTTTATAATGCTATAAAAAATATTTATAGCCAGGAGGTGTTATGGAATTAACTCAGTTACGATATTTTAAAGCTGTGGCAGAGTGTAAAACGATGAGTGATGCGGCACAAAAATTGAATGTTTCGCAACCGGCAATCAGTGTGGCAGTCAAAAAAATGGAAAAAGAGTTGGGCGTGCACCTGTTTGAAAGACAAAAAAACAAACTGGTGTTGAATGATGCTGGAAAGATTGCTTTGACGTATGCTTCATTAATTATTGATAACGCGGATGAAATGAAAAATGCTTTTCGCCAATATATTGACCAATATTCCGAGTTGTCGCTGGGATTTTGTGATCCAGGGCCGATGCGACTGAGTGTTTCACGGCTTCAAAAAGTATATCCAGATTTAGAGGTTTTTTCAGAAATAGTTGAACGAGATGCTAATATTGAGGATTGTTTATTTTCACGCAAATATGATGCCGTGATTTCTTTGCAAAAGATAGAAAAAGAGGGTATTGTTTGTGTGCCTTTTGCCAATGAAGAGCTTATGTTGTCGGTGCCGGCAGGACATAGGTTGGCAGAGAAAAAGTCAGTTTGTTTACACCAGGAAAAAGGAGAACGGATTTTTGTTTATACGTTAAAAGGAGCATTTGAACATAAAATTAAAGGGTTCATAGTGTGGTTGATTTCTTTGCCGACAGTTAAAGTTTTTAGTGATTATTTTATATTTCGGCAAAGTTTGGCCGATCAGGAGGCTTTGTGTTTTACAACGCGGTTGGTGCAGAATTATAGGAATGACGGTGATAACAGAGTAATTGTTCCGTTGTCAGATGAAGGCGTGAAGGCTACGTATTGGCTTTCTTTTCTGCATATCAATAAGAAAAAGGTGCAGCCGTTGTTGGCCTGGTGCCAGGATAATATGCCAATGTTGCTGGGAGAGAAAATTTGATATTATAAATTATGTTTATGGCTTTATAAATAAGTATTATTAGATTTTCTGTCTGAAATTCTTTATGATAACGGTGTTATTGTTTATTTCTAAAAGCAGAGAGAGGTTTGTTATGACAGAAAATCTGAGTATGGAGCGAAGAACTTTTTTGAAAACCATAGCAGTGGCTGTGGCGGCATCGACAGTACCGATAAGTTTGAAGAGTGCAAGGGCGACGGCTCTCAGCCCAAATAAAGCTGACTGGCCGGTAATGACCGGGAAAAGAACACTGGGGCATGGAACTGTAGCAATGGAAGTTTCTGCTTTGGGGTTTGGTTGTATGGGATTGAATTATCATCGCAGTTGTAAACTGGATGAAAAACAAGCGGCATATTTGCTTCAACAAGCGGTTGATCGCGGTATTACTTTATTTGATACGGCAGAAACTTATGGCCCTTTTGATAATGAAGAACTGGTCGGTAAGTGTTTACGGGGATATGGCGATAAAATCCAAATTACCACCAAATTCGGTTTTAATTATGATGGGCGAAAAGTTACTGGCTTGAATTCTTCACCAAAACGTATTCGTGAAATGGTAGATCAATCTCTTAAACGTTTACGCAGAGATTGTATAGATATGCTTTATCAGCATCGTTATGATCCAGAAATACCAATTGAAGATGTTGCAGGTACGGTTAAAGATTTAGTCAGAGCAGGTAAAGTTAAGCATTGGGGAATGTGCGAAGTTTCTGCTGAGACTATTCGCAAAGCTCATAGGGAGTTTCCTTTGACAGCACTGCAAAGTGAGTATCATCTGATGTGGCGGGAACCGGAAAATAATGTTTTACCGGTTTTGAAAGAGTTGGGAATCGGATTTGTACCTTATAGCCCAATAAATCGTGGTTTTTTAAGTGGTATGTTAAACGAATATACACGGTTTGATGCGTCTAATGATAATCGTGCCGAGTTTCCTCGTTTTACGCCGGAGGCTATGCGCCATAACTTACAACTTGTGGAAATACTGAATCAGTTTGGTCGGCCACGCGGTTTAACTCCGGCGCAAATCGCTTTAGCGTGGTTGTTGCATAAAGCTGATTGGATTGTTCCTATTCCGGGTACGACAAAGTTGGCACATCTTGAAGAAAATATCCGGGCGGCTGATGTGAATATTTCTGCTGCCGAGTGGCAAAAATTAGAAAAAGAACTGGCTGGTGTTGAAATAATGGGGGATCGTTATCCGGCTGATCAGCAGGCACAAGTTGGAAAGTAATCAGCTGAATATCTGAAAAAAAATATTTAGTTATCAAAAGGTTTTGTTGCGACAGGAGGAAATAA
>CAYQDC010000007.1:0-45311 GCA_964416205.1 uncultured Acetobacter sp.
GCAACCGATGTTAATTTACCAGCCTGTGTCAATTCGGCAGCATGTTGAGCAACTTTATTGGTTGCATTATCAAAAGGTTTCATTTCAAAAACCCCGAGAGGCCCATTCCAAACCAAAGTTTTACATTCATCAAGTTTGGCTTTAATGATAGTAATTGTTTTTTCTCCGACATCAAGTAGGCTCCATCCATCAGCTGGAATATGTTCCAAATCAACGGTCTTATGCTCTGCCATCGGCTTAAACTCTTTTGATATCACCACATCTTCAGGTAAAACAATTTCACAGCAATTAGTTTCTGCCGTTGCCATAATTTCTTTGGCTGTGCCTATCATATCCATCTGTACAAGAGAATTATTTTCATTAATTGTATCTATACCTTTAGCTTTCATAAAAGTATGTGCCATACCACCGGAGATAACCAGTTTGTTAACTTTTTTCACCAGATTATTAAGTAAATCCAGCTTGGTAGAAACCTTAGAACCGCCAACAACGGCGATTAAAGGGCGAACAGGATTGTTTAAACCAGTAGAAAGGGCTTTAACTTCCTCTTCCATCAATAAACCCATGGCCGACGGACACAATTTAGCCGCTGCTACCATAGATGCATGTGCCCGATGAGCGGTGGAAAAAGCATCAGAAACATAAAGATCTGCTGATTTAACCAGTTTTTGAGCAAAATTTTCATCACCCTTCTTCTCTTCATTATAAAAACGAAGATTCTCAAGCAGCAAAATCTCATCGGCTTTCATATTTTTGATAGCAGTTTCAACTTTTTCACCAATGCAGTCATCAACAAATACGACACGTTTGCCCAAAGATTTTTCCAAATCTTGAACAATATGTGAAAGGGAATTTTTCATGTCATTTTTGCCTTCAGGTCTGCCAAAATGCGAAATAACAACAACTTTGGCTCCTTTTTCCATCAACAGTTTAATAGTCGGAACCGTACGGTCAATACGAGCTGTATTGGTAACATGAAAGTTTTCGTCCATAGGTACGTTCAAATCGGCTCTCAGCATGACAACTTTGCCGTTCAAATTATCTAAATCTTTAATTGTTTTATACTCAATCATCTTTTTTCCTCAAAAAAACAAATTCCCGTCGCTTATTTGTGCCGACCGATAAGGAAAAGCAATATCAAAGCGACGGGAAAATAAACTAGCCGTTAACTTTCGCCATATGAGCAACCAAATCCAATACCTTATTGGAATAACCCCATTCATTATCATACCAACTGACAACTTTAACAAAAGTCGGCGTCAACTGAATACCTGCCTTGGCATCAAAGATAGAGGTACGTGAATCACCTAGAAAGTCAGACGAAACAACTTGATCATCAGTATAACCCAAGATACCTTTCAATTCTCCTTCAGAGGCTTTCTTCATCGCAGCACAGATTTCTTCATATGTTGCAGGCTTAGCCAAATTTGCGGTCAGATCAACCACAGAAACATCTAAAGTAGGAACACGGAAAGACATACCGGTCAATTTACCATTTAAGGACGGAATAACTTTACCGACGGCTTTTGCCGCACCTGTTGATGATGGAATAATATTACCAGAAGCAGCACGTCCACCCCTCCAATCTTTCATTGACGGACCATCAACCGTTTTCTGGGTTGCGGTTGTAGAATGTACAGTAGTCATCAGACCTTCCGTAATGCCAAAAGCATCATTCAAAACTTTGGCAATAGGTGCCAGACAGTTAGTTGTACAAGATGCGTTGGAAACAAATTGCGTGCCTTTAACATAGGAATCAGTATTAACCCCGCAAACGAACATCGGCGTGTCATCTTTTGATGGAGCTGACATAACAACATATTTTGCACCTGCATCAACATGACCCTGGGCTTTTTCTTTTGTCAGGAACAAGCCTGTTGATTCAACAACATATTCAGCGTCGATTTCATTCCACTTTAAATCTGCCGGATTTTTTTCAGAAGTAACACGAATAGCTTTTCCGTTAACAACAAGCTTACCGTCCTTTACTTCAATCGTCCCGTCAAATTGTCCGTGCATGGTATCATATCTGAGCATATAAGCCATATATTCAACATCAATCAAATCATTGATGCCAACAATTTCAATGTCGTCTCTTTTCTGTGCAGCACGAAATACCAGACGACCGATACGTCCGAAACCGTTAATACCGACGCGAATAGTCATGATTATTATCCTTCCAAAATATTCATATGCGGCAGCCCCGCATGGCATAAATCATGCATAAGCTAACACTAATTCTGCATTTTTCAAGCAAATTTTAAAATTACCCAGAAAAGGCAAAAGTTATCCCCAGTTTTTTGCCAAAATGAATAAATAAAGAGTGTTTTTTAACCACAAAAATCATTATAAATATCTCTATACATCAAATGAAAGCCTGTTTTAAATCCGGTAGCTTGGTTAAGCGCGGTGTGTGACAACATTTTGATATTTCCTCAGAAAGCCAGTTTAAAAAAGCCGGCTTAATTTCTGCCGGCTTCGCTGTTTTTTCAGAAAAAGGTTATTTTCCTTCATGCGTTTTGTTAATCCAATAGATAAGATTCTGGTTTGTAATCTTATCCGGGTCTCTCCCCGCCGCTCTTACAGCCTGTCTTGCCGAATCCGTCAGTTTTTCATCGGTCAAATCAACGGTATCAGCTTCTGGAGTTTGGCTACTATAGCCGAGAGAGGAAAGATCAGCGGCTGTAACTTCTTCAAAAGGATCATCTCCTCTTCTGAAACCCTGTGCTGTAATCGCCACATCAGGGTTCTTGATTTTGACATCTTTAAGGCGTTCAGCCAATTCTTCCTGCGAAATATCACCATTTTTACCAAGAATATTGAATCCATTACCGTCTTCATTCTTATAATCATAAACGGCAAACCCGATAATTTTGGGTTCAGCGGTCTCCAGAACAATAGTTGCAGAACCTTCCTCTCCTATAGTAAAAGGTTTTTCGGCCGGGGTAATGATTTTCTTAAAGAAGCGCTTAAATCCTTCACCAAAAGGGTGTGTCGTACCTGAGTTTGCAACTTCATCAACATGATAGGTGCCGGGTTCACTACAAGCGTTAGCCTGGAAATAGCGGACAACGGCCGGTTTATCGCCGATAACGCCGTTAATCGTTCCGTTTTCATTGACTCTGTCAATAATTGATTTTATAGCAGACGATTCGGAAATTGTCAGATTTTCCTTGCAACCATCTTTTAAATATTCAACCATAGAAGTAATTTCCTCGGCAAAAGCACCGTGCTGATCATTGGACCAAGCAATCATCTGTTGGACAGAATATAAAGATTGTGCCTTGCTCAACCCTTCAAAAATACCACCTTTTGCGCGCATGTCATCAGAGATTTTTTCCATATAGGCCTCAAAAGCATTTTCGCCGAATTGGTCTTTGAAAAATGTTTCCATGCGATGATACTGTTTTTCTGTTAGACCGGTATTCATATAACCACCACGTTCAGGGACATTGTCGGCGGCTGGTGTGCCGGTTGCGACATCATCGGAATTGGCGACAATCTGGTCGATACCTATATTGCCACCATCGACAGAGGTATTAATAGAAAAATCATCAGATACAACGGAATGAGTATCATCGTTAACGTTGATAATGACCTCGCTACCTTTTTCAACGGTAAATATCGGTTCGCTTGGAGATGAGGCATATACGTCTGCAACGACGCTGTTGCTTTGATTAAGTTCCTCCGTGGTAATCTCTTCAAATCCGCCATTATCAGCACCATTCCGAAAACCTTCAGATACAACAGAATGAGTGTCATTGTTAACGTTGATAACGCCCTCACCACTTTTCTCAAGGGTAAATATCTGTTCGCTTGGAGATGAGGCATATACGTCTGCAACGACGCTGTTGTTTTGATTAAGCTCCTCCGTGGTAATCTCTTCAAATCCGCCATTGTCAGCACTGTTCCGAAAACCTTCGGAAGTTATCTTAAACCCGTCAGACGAACGGAGAGCAACATTCGGATTTTTATTATCTAAAGAAATATTAGCAATTTCTTCATCTGATACAACTTGCCCATCGCTAAGATAAGTAACGTTGCCGTTGCCGTCGTTTTTGTATTGATATTTGACAAAACCAGTTTGTTGAGGATGAGAACCATCCGTTATATCGATATTTGCGCTACCTCCATCAACAAGTGTAAATTGAGCCTCCGGCTGTTCTGGGGTATTTTCGGGAGCACTGACAGGATGAACATCTGGACGTTCGGTGGATACAGAGTGGAGAATAGCCTCTTCACCACATTCAATATCTCTGCCTGTTATCTGAACATTAAGTGTTCCGTTGATATCGCGAATGGCGCCGTTTGGTAAGACATCATTAAGAACTTGCGCATCTTCGTTAGATAATGTTTCGCCACACTCAAAAAAAGCGTCAAGGCGGCTAATATATTCTTTATGTTGTGTCAAATCCCACGAAGACAGACGTTCGTATTGGAATAAAACTTGCTCACGGGTCTTGCCTGCAAAAATACCGTCATCTTTGAGCATATCGTCTGTGATTCTGTTATAAAAATAGTCATATTTTTCTTTGCTACCCCAGAAACTCTGCAAGCGAGTCCATTGCGCCTCGGTAATACCCATGTCACTTTCCCAATTCTCAGGAATATTGATCGGTTCAACGCTCCGCGGAGCAACTGTGCCAGTGTTTTCATTTACCGATATGACGCTGTCTGCGGAAGAGGAAATATTTTCCGGAGACAGTTCACTGTTAGGTTGAGGCATACGTAGCGTATCATTTGCATGTTCGCCACAAGAGGTTAAGACATAGGCCATAACTGCAGTGCTGGCAACAGCCAGGCCTTTGCTGAGTAAGTTAGAGTCTTTTTCACGAATTTTTTTGATAGTATGGATTAGACTGTTTGCGGTATAAACAGCAGTGCTTGACAGGGATTGAACGCTCTTTTGTAATAAAGCACTGGAACCAACGGCAGCGGTAGCACCGACGGCACCCAGTCCGATTAATCCGGCTGCACTGCCCCATGCGGCTTCTTTCATATAAGCTTTTGTACCGACAACCGTATTAGCGGATTGTTTTAATCTGTCCCAAAATTTCATTTTCGTGGTGTTATCATCTTTACCTGCTAATCTGGCCTCTTTACGAGCATGCGTTACAATCGGCCAAACCCATGCTGAAGCAGCTTTATAAGCACCATAACCGATAACAGCACCGCCAAGCCAGGGCGCGGAAGCCGCCGTAGCACCAACCAAAACGGCAGTGGCTGCCAAATCAGTAACAATTTTCGGTGCTTTGTCACGAAGATTGGCCATGATTTCATACCGTTGTCCCCACAAAGCTTTAGCTTGCGTTTTAAAGGCATCTTTAACTTGATGCGTTAAAACGGAAACTTTTGCAAAATATTCTTTTTTCTTACCAGTTGTCCTTTTCGCAAGATCAGCAAATTTTTTAGCGAATTGATGTGTCTTTTTTTCCGATTCGACACAAGCAGCTATGACCGAATTGGCAGAAACATTGATCCGGCTTTTAAAATCAAAAGCCTTTTGCAGTTTTGATAACATACTGCCAGCCTGTTTGGCAAAGAAATTTTTATTGTCGCATTCAATAGCTCTTGCTGCCTCGTGTGCTTCATTTTCCAATTGGGCGGATGTTCTCAAATGGGCGACTGTACCGAGAAAAGAGCTTTTAATCGCAGCGAACAGGCTCTTTTTCTTTTCTTTTTGATTAAATTGGGCAAATTCTTTATCACCGGCTTTTTCGCGCCAGACATCTAATTTGGCCTTTTCAAACAACATTTCAAAATGAGCGTGCTTTTCATTGCCTTCAAGTTCAAAACGTTCTTTAGTTTTCGGGTTGATGTCATAAATAACCGTATTATTTTCGGCTTCTTTGATTTCCTCATCGGCAAAGAATTGCTCTTTAAGTTGTTTATCTTCAAATTCTTTTTTGAGAAATTCGGCATTTTTCAAAGCTTCTTCAGCATCGGCGGTAATTTGCTCTTCCTTCTCTTGTTTGGCCTTTAATGATAATTCGGCTTCATGTGCTACTCGAAGCTCTTCAGCAAAATAGGCGTCATCGGCTCGGACCATGGCCAAAGCCTTTTCAAAAGTCACATTGTCTGCAGTTTCATAACCACCGGCAATCTCATAAGCTTTATTTAAATCCATGCTGTCAAAAGCATTAGTCATTGTTTTTTACTCCATAAAATGCTCAATCTTTATTGGCAGTATAAAACAGTTTTCAAATTATTTCAACTATTTTTTGTCAAGTTTAAATATTTTTTTTAAAAAAATGTCAAAATAAAAACTTGGTTTAAGCCGGATTTAAAACGAATTTATAAAAAAATATGAAAATTTAAGTTGCCAAAATATATACTTTGTTTTATAACACAGCGAAGTGTAAAGAGGAAAACATGCGTGTAGATATATTTGATTTCAATCTGGATAAAAATTTAATAGCCAAGGAGCCTGCAAATCCTAGGGATGCTTCCCGTTTGTTGGATTTGTCAGAAGACGATAAAATCATAGATCGGTATTTTTACGATTTGCCACATATTTTGCGGACAGGTGATGTGCTGGTTTTTAATGACACCAAAGTCATTCCAGCGCGCTTGTATGGCCGACGAGGTATGGCGGAGGTGGAAGTAACGCTATATCATCCCGAAGACGGAATAAAATGGCATGCTTTTATAAAAAATTCCAAACGGCTCCATTCTGAAGACGTGATAACATTTTATAATGCGGATATAATGCCAGAAATGTCTGATTTTAAAGCAAAAGTGTTGAAAAAAAACGGTCAAGACGGTGTTTTGCTTGAATTTCTTTGCCCGATAGACGCCTTATCTAAGAAGCTGGAAGAATACGGGCTGATGCCTTTACCGCCATATATCAAAAGAGAGAAGCCGGTAACCGGTTTATGGAACAAATATAATGACAAAGAGAATTATCAAACCATTTATGCTAAGTATGAGGGGGCTGTTGCCGCCCCAACTGCCGGTCTTCATTTTACAGAAGATGTATTGAAAAAACTAGACGAAAAAGGTGTAACTAAGGTATTTTTAACGTTGCACGTCGGTGCTGGAACGTTTTTACCAGTCAAAACAGAAGATACTAAAGATCACAAAATGCATGCTGAATATGGTATCATTACACCAGAGGCTTGTAATATCATTAACCAGGCAAAAAAAGAGGGGAAGCGAATAATTGCAGTTGGAACTACATCGGTTCGTCTGTTAGAAAGCGCAGCAGATGATAAAGGTGTATTGCATCCTTTTAACGGTGAAACGTCTATTTTTATTACGCCGGGATATAAGTTTAAAATAATTGACTATACCATTACCAATTTTCACCTGCCCAAATCCACGTTGTTTATGTTAATATGCGCCATAGCCGGAACCAAAAGAATGAAAAATGCTTATGCACATGCTGTTAAAGAACGGTATCGTTTTTATTCATACGGCGACAGTTCAATTTTAAAATGCGTAAATAAAATTTAACTTTTCTGATTATAAAAATACAGATACCATAAAAAAACAGGTAAAAAGAAAACAAGAGAGAAAAAGTCATGTCAAAACTGGAGATGGGATTGGAAAAGTTAATTATTTTTAACAAAAACGCCTTTGTTCCGTTTCTGGTTTTAAGTATCTTTCTGACATATTTTTTCTCTATTACCGGTTTTTCGGAGGAACATTATCGGATTATTCACGCCTTGTTTATCGGTAGCATTGGGCTGACCATTGCCGTTACGGGATATTTTCGTATTATCAGGACATTACTGATGACATCTGTCATCTATGCCGGATATTTGGTTATCAATAATTTACGCTACATTTACGGGGAAGATTACGTCTTTTCGGCCGGTTACAATATTTGGTGTGCATTGCAACTACCAGATATGCTGTTGGCTTATTTCATTTTCAAAAAAAAGGATAATGATCGGTATTGGAGCTGGTTTTATGTCTTTTTACTGGTGCAAACGGCAGGGATAGAAAGATTACCGGATTATGAACTAGTAAAAGATTCTTACCATTTTTACAAGCATATTGGAATGTTTAATTATCCGGCATTGTATATATCCGTTATAAGTATGCTGATATTATTTATCTATCATATTAGGCAGGGAAGAATTTTAAGCGCTGCGACTTTCTTTTCTTCTTTAGCGTTATTCATGGGGATTTATTTTTCTGATAACCTGTTTGCTCTTTGTTTATTTTTCTGGGCCGCTGTTCTGATTTTGTTGTTAGCTACTACCTATTATGTTTATTACATTCGTAGTCATGATGAGGAACTGGATATGGAAAATTGGCATGCCTGTTTCCGCGAATCCGAAAACAAGTACAAGTATCCGCGAATATATAGTATTGCCGTAATGTACATAGATGGTTATGACCGGTTACAAAAGCGATTCGGGTATCACAAAATGCTTCTGTTGAAAAAGATGTTTTTAGCGCAAATAAAAAAGGCAGACAAAGATGTATTGATATATAATTACAAAAAAGACGCCTTTATTTTAGCATTTAAAAACGAAAATGCAGCAAAGAGCTTTATTCGCGCTGAAAATATTCGCCGCATTTTGGCTAAGTCTATCTTTATTTTTAATGAAAATAATCACTTGCAATTAACAGTATCCCAATGCGTGAGTGAAAGAAAACATAATGATGCAAATGCAGAAACTGTTTTAAAAAGAGCAGAAACAAATTTGCAAAAAGCTTGCAAATTTACACGTAACATTACCGTTAAAGCGTAAAATAATATATTTAATCTCTCTTTTCTTTAACAACGCAATGCAAAATATACAATCCCAATAAAAGAAATGGAAGAGACAAAATCTGCCCCATAGTTATACCCCCGACCAAAAAGCCAATTTGCTGATCCGGTTCGCGGAAAAATTCCATACAAATTCTGGAAAAAGCATAAAAGATTAAAAAAACAGAAGAAATAATGCCGTAATGTGTACGGATATAAGTTTTTTTCCAAAGGTAGTTGAGAATAATGAACAGCAAAATACCTTCGCTCAACGCTTCATAGAGTTGAGACGGATGACGTGGCAAATAGCCACCATCAGGAAACATAACTGCCCATGGCATGGTGGTAACGCGTCCCCATAATTCGCCATTTACAAAATTGGCAAGGCGGCCTAAAAAGATACCAATAGGAACATAAAGTGCGACAATGTCTGTAATTTTTAAGAAAGGATATTTGTATTTTCTGGCAAAAAAATACAAGCTAGATATAACGCCGATCAAACCGCCGTGGAAAGACATTCCCCCGTGCCATAAAGCAATAATTTCTTGCGGCTGATACCAAAAATAACCATCTCCATAGCAACACACGTATCCGAGCCGGCCGCCAATAATGATACCAAGCGTAACATAAAATACCAAATCATCTAGTTGTTCGTTGCTGATGCCTAGCTTATACATCCTGATATTGCGTTTGGTTAAAAACCATGCGGACAAAATCCCTACCAGATATGCCAAAGCATACCAGCGCAGGGAAAAAGAACCAAAGGTAAAAACAACCGGCGAAATATCGGGAAAATCAAAATACATATCATAAGCTCCAAACATAAACGCAACTTTTGCTAACCACTAAATTTATATTAATAAAAAAATATAATCCACATAAAAAAATCTATTTTTTTTTTGAAATCAGTTAAATATATGAATAAACAGAGTTTATAAAAAAAAATAAAAAGTTACTTTTTAGTTAAATAAGTGGAAAACTGTATAATCAGGTTGTATAATATACAATGCTTCGGAAAAATAACAGCAGACGTAAAAAAGCGCATGATGAGATGATTTGCACAGGGGCGGGAAATGAATTTGGCATTGGATGAGGATTTATATAACCCAATAGACACCATTGAAAAAATTTTTGCTCGGGATAAAGTATCATATGATCGCCGCAAAGATACTGAATTAGTAGCCGAAGTTTTAGGAAAGTGGGACAATATGTTGGTATTTTTTGCCTATGAAGAACACTTGCGTTGCCTGCATATTTCTTGTCTGCTTAATCTGAAGGCATCAAACGTAGATCGTAGCAAAATGTTTGAATTGCTTGCCATATTAAATGAAAATCTTTGGCTGGGGCATTTCTCTTATTGGAGCGAACAGAAGATGCCAATATTTAAACATTCTGTGATTTTGCAGGATAATGAAGAATTGTTCTTACATAAGATTAGCAAAATAATAGAATTATCCATTATGGAATGTGAAAGAATTTACCCTGTTTTTAATGCTGTAATGCATCAAAACATAGAACCAAAACAGGCTTTATATACATGCGCGATGGTGATATAAACTCACAAAAATTTAAGATAGTATAAAATAAAAAGAATAATGCCGATTTGTATAAAAGTGGCAATCCAAAAAGTAACCTGATAAGATTTCTTTTTGTTTTTATGGCGAAAAAATTTTTGTCCTGCAATGGCACCGATAGTTCCACCCAGCAATTCCAAGGTATGAAGATGAATCTCAGGAATACGCCATTCGCCACGTTGGGCACAATATTTGTCCCGTCCATAGGCAAAAAAAGTAAAAAGGTTAATAAAAGGCAGATGAAACAAGACAAATAATAAAAAAGCAGGCTTATGAAAAGGAGCAATCTGCCATCTTAGGTAGTTTTCGCAGCAATAAGCTGACAAAATCATTGCGGTGGCATAAAATAAAAAAAAAGTATTTTTCTGTACACCTTTAAACAAAAACAAAAAGACAAATATAAATACTGCAAATGTAATAATCATAGAACCTCCGTTAATTTTTTTGCTAGCATAAAAAAAAACAAAAGTAAATCACAAACTTAAGAAAATTTTAATTGCTTATAGTCGATAGTATGCATAACAATAATAAATCGATTTAGGAGAAGCCAGATGAAAAGAGTATTAAGTCTTTTTGCTTGCACGATGCTGGTAGCATGTTCTTGTAGTGAAAACCAGTGGGAAGAAGTAGGCAATGTAACTTTTGAAGATACGGGATATGCTGAACCAGCCCCATATATAACCTCTGAAATAGCGCCGGTCATTGAAACAACGCCAGTCATTGAAACAATGCCGGTCGTCGTTCAACAACATCCCTCACAGGTTATCGTGCGTTCTGAGCCAGTGTATGTCAGCGCGCCGCAACCGGTTAACTGTCCGTGTGCAGAAATAACTCCACAGCCCTGTTATCAACCCTCCTGCATGCAGGCATGTAGTTGTCAGGCAATGCCTACACCCCAGCCCAAAGTAACAAAAACAAAGAAAATCATAACCACAACAACCACGATAGAAGAACCGTGCGGCAAGCCGGTTTGTGAGCCGATTGTAACAACACATGAAGAAATAATCCCCGCGGAAGTAACTTATACGGGATATGAAGCACCGGCCATCCGTCCGCAAAACGATATCGTGGAAGTACAAGTTGAACAAAATCCGTACCATTCTAATGTTGTGGGAATGAAATCAACAAATGCTAAAGTTGATGCTTCCGTAGCGATTCAATACTCACCAGAGGCATATATCGTCGTAGCCGCCCGGGCGACAAACAGGATGTTGCAGGACACATCGATAATTTATGACAGTGGTAAAGCCCGTACCATATATATAAAGGACACAAAACTGTTAAGTTCCGATTTGCCCTACGGTAGTCATCGTCTGAAAGGCGCGACCAAAGATATTATCAGCGGCTCTAAAACGTATGAAGTCGTGAATAATATCAATAATGCCGATTTTGTAATAGATACATCGGCAGATTGGTATGTGGCTCCTGATAATACAATACCGGCATTGCAATACAAACTGTCTATGTACGATAAAAGTGGCCAGAAAGTAAATGAATGGGTTGAAATTATCAGACAGGTTCAGGATTAATCTGAAAGATGATAAAAAAACTGGTTTGGCTGTTTGTCTTGATATTGTTGATGGTAAAAAACGGCAATGCAAAGATAGACAGCCTTTTTCTACCCGTGAAAGGTAATGCATGCGCAAATATAACATCAGATAAAACGCGCGCCTCAATACGCTATGGGGCATATGATCGGGCCACTTTGTCAGCGGTTAAGGCCTCTGCTTATTTGCAAAAACATGGAGCCAGTTTGGATGATTATAACTATAACCTGATAGCTTATAGACTGGTAGATAAGGCCTTGCACGATATCACAGTCATTACAATACGCGATGATAATGAAAAAATATGTTTGGAAATATCTGGCAAACTGGATAAAGCTAAAGCAGATGAAATAGTACAGAATAAAGCAAAACCGCTGGATGAAGCTGCAGTGAAAAATATAGCGGCAAGAGTCAATAACACTCTGCCGAAATCAATCTACGAAACAGACGAAACAATACCACTGCTATATATAGATAACCTGAGGTATTATAACGGAACGGAAACAGCATTTTTTACACCATATATTGCCGAATATTTGGCTTTTGAACCTCGTGTACTGGTAACAGAAACAAAAGAACTGGCCGATTATTTGTTGGTGCCCAAATTATTGTTGTCGCAAATAGAATTGGTTGACGAAAAAAATAGCCGTTACAGTATGTCTGTGGTATTGGAAGTGCGTAAAAGCACGGGCGAATTGGTAGATTCTGAACAACAAAATCGATACATCATCATAGAAAATACACAAAATATGCAGGAAATTGCCAGCAAACTGCTGCAAAAACTACTGAAAGACACCATAAATACGCTGTCTGGAAAATTAAACCGCCTGTTAAAATATTAAATTTTATTTTGTCAACCAAAAGGTAGACGGACCATCATTAACCAGATGAACTTTCATATCAGCTTGAAAAATTCCCGTTTGTGGTGGAAAGCCTTTATCGGCTAAAAGAATATTAAAATAATCATACATAGCTTTAGCTTTAACTGGCTCTTCCGCATTGCTGAAACCAGGGCGATTACCATGTTCGGTATCAGCAACCAGAGTAAATTGTGACACAACGAGAATATCTCCGTGAATATCCTGCACCGACAAATTCATTTTACCCTGTTCATCTTCAAAAATTCTGAGATTGACAAGTTTATTGGCAAGATATTCGGCTTGTTTGGATTCATCACCTTTTTCTACTCCTAGGAATACCAACAGCCCTTGTCCAATTTTACCGCATATTTTTTGTTCAACAATCACTCTCGCCTCGGTTACCCGTTGTACTAACAACCGCATTATATTTCCTTTCAGTCTGTTAACCGTTATAAAACATATAAGATAACAAAATAGCCGCCAAAATTCCGGCAAAATCCGAACAAAGGGCATATGTTAGAGCATATTTTGTTTTTGTAATATTAATGGCACCGAAATAGACCGTCAAGACATAAAAAGTCGTTTCGGTTGAACCTTGGACGACCGAGGCCGTAAAAGCGACAAAACTGTCAACACCGAAATTCTGCATGGTTTCAATCATCATGGCGCGGGCGCCACTACCGGAAAAGGGTTTCATAAGCGCCGTAGGCAAGGCATCGGCAAATTGTCCATTGATATTTGCCAGAAGGCAAAGATCTTTAACAATGTCTACTAAAGCATCAAGAATGCCAGAAGCACGAAAAACACCGACAGCAACTAACATAGCGACTAGATAAGGCATAATGCGCAGGGCTATGGAAAATCCATTTTTAGCACCGTCAATGAAAGCATCATAACATTTTATTTTATTTGCTGCCGCCGTCCAGATAATGCTGCCGAGCATCAGCATAAGAAAAACATTGCCAATTGCGGCAGAAACAGCTGTTCTCTGCTCATGTGGAAGCAAATAAAAACCTCCAATTAAACCTGTAATTAACAACAAAAAGCCTCCACACCATTTTAATAAAACAGGATGGGTCAAATCTATTTTTTGTTTAAAGGCCACCATGAAAAAACCAATTAGTGTAGAAGCCGATGTAGCAAGTAAAATGGGGATAAAAACCTCTGTCGGATATGTAGCTCCCATTTGTGCTCGGTACATGAAAATTGTAATAGGGATAAGTGTAACAGACGAAGCATTAATAATCATAAATAAAATTTGTGCATCGCTGGCTTCATCTTTTTTCGGATTATATTCCTGTAGCTGTTCCATCGCTTTAAGCCCCATCGGTGTTGCCGCATTGTCCAATCCCAAAAAATTTGCAGCCATATTTAAAACAACGGTAGAGATTGCAGGGCTGTTTTCCGGAATATCTTTCATCAGTATCCGAAACAAAGGGGTTAGCTTTCGTGAAATTTTTTCAGCAAGACCAGATTGTTCAACCAGGTTTAAAATTCCTAGCCAAAAACTCAAAATACCAGCCAGCCCGATAGAAATTTCAACAGCATTTTGTGCATTTTGAAAAATAGCATTCGTTAGATTAGTAAAAACGGATAAATCCTGTTCAAAAAGTAGCTTCCAAAGTCCTGCGGCCAATGATACCAAAATCATGCCAGCCCATAAGAGGTTTATCATCTCATCCCCGCTTAGCAATTATTTAAGATATTAAAAGCATAATAAAAACAAAAGATTAAGATTTATCAAAGGACGCATGCAAATGAGAGAAAATTTAAAATTTGAAGAAAACACGGATTATCAGGCCCTCCGTCGGGATTTTGAAAACTATTATGAAAAAGACATTCTCCCGGCATTAAAAAAAGCCGAAAACGTGCGTAAAAAATATATGATGGCATTTGGGATAATGTCCATTTTTATCTTAATCTGGTTGGGATTCGTATGGCATAAAATGGAGCAGGGATTGGCATCGTTTAAAGAGGGAAGCGGTTACTATGATTTTACCGGCTGTTTGCTAACTTTGATCGTATGTTGGCCATTATTTGGGTATTATCGTCGCAGTAAAGAGAATTTACTGCCGTTGATTGCAAAATTTTTTGGAGAATTTTCATATGTCTACCGTCCGAAGTTGCCACTATCCCTGCTGAAAAAATCTCTGTTATTTAAAAATAAAAAAGAAGAAATTGTTGCAGATGATTGTTTTAACGGAAGTTATAAAAATTTGCCGACGACCATTGTTGAGTATATAACATTAAAAAAACAATACCGTCGCGATGAAAAAAACAGAACGGATCGGTTTGTTTATAACAAAACAGGCGGTGGCATTATTTTTTACGCTAAAATGAATAAAAAATTTTCCGGTCAAACCATAACGGTTGCCGATAAAGGGCTGTTCAACAAAATAACTCGTTATAAAAATTTACAAAGAGTAGGAATGGAGTCCCCAGAATTTGAGAAAGCTTTTGAGGTCTATTCAGATAATCAAATAGAAGCTCGTTATATTTTGACCACCATCATGCTGGAATATATGGTTGAATTGAAAAAGAACTTTCCCAAAATAGAATTCAGTTTTTTTAATGAACATATTTTTATAAAAATAGAAACCAGGAAAAATATGTTTGAGTGTATAAACTTTTTCCGTTCAGTTATCAATAAGCCACAGATTGAAAAAATATTTACAGAACTTTATCTACTATTTTCCATTATAGATACGCTGCACTTGAATCAACAACGGATATTATAAAAAATTCCGGATAGACATGAAATCTAAATTTTGTTATCCAATTCTTTAATGACCCTGACAGCTTCATCATAGAGCAGTTTATTTTCGCGAATAGAGAGCCGGATATTGGATTTTGCTAATTCTTCATTCGTACCACAATCATATCGCTCCGTTGCGGTCAAAACACCGCGTAATTCAGTTCCGTGTCGTGTAGCAAGGTTAATAGCATCAGTAAGATTTATTTCTCCGTTATTACCTTTGGTAACCTCCGGCAGAAGGTCTAAAATAAAATTAGGCAGAACATACGGACCCATACTGGCATAATCTGATTGAATTTCATCAAGCTTTGGTTTTTCAACAACACCTTCAGCCAGAATAATGTGTCCATCTTGTTTGCAACCGGTCAGAACGCCGTAACGCGATAATTGATTACGCGGAAATTTGATAACATTTTCAACAATACCGCCAAAACGTTCATAAACATCAAGAAGTTGTGACAAAATACCACGTCCGCGGCAAACATAAACATCATCAACCCACATAACCATAAAATCACGTTTACCGA
Organism: uncultured Acetobacter sp.; assembly: GCA_964416205.1. Classification (GTDB taxonomy): domain Bacteria; phylum Pseudomonadota; class Alphaproteobacteria; order RF32; family CAG-239; genus CAG-267. The sequence continues at coordinate 15,968 of CAYQDC010000007.1, forward strand.
TAAATTCTTTGGCACATAAAACAGCATGTCCATTACCCTTAGGTTCAGATTGGCAGGCAAACGAAAATTTCATGCCGGTCGGCACTGTTCGTTTCAAAGCTTCCCAAAGTTCCAGTTTGTCGCTGCGTAAAAGACACTCTTCTAATGATTTATCAGGACAGAAATAATGCTCGTACATTTTTTTATTCGTATCATTGCTGTAAATAAAAACAACTTCTTTAACTCCGGCTTCTGCACAGGCATCAACAGCATATTGTATGATAGGAAGATTGTTTAGGCACAAAAAGCCTTTATGCATGACCTTTGTTGCCGGCAAATTCCGCGTAGACAAACCAGCAACAGGCAAAACGACAACTTCTGGACGTACAAACATGATAAATCTCCTTATACAAAATATATAAAAAATCTAATATACCCATAGGTACTTTGCAAACAATAAAGTATAGTATTCACAACCGAAAGGTTCAAATCTCAAACAGAGAACCACGCTTACGAGTCTCTCCACTGAAGGGGCGTATATGATGCGGTGTTGCAACAAAAACATAGAGATTAGCTGGTTTATCTGGCACAACGCCTTGCTTTTTGTTATAAAACATACTTTTGCCGACAATACCGCTCTTTTGGGTATAAAAACGCCCTTTGGGAAAAACATAATTTGAGTTTATATTTTTGGTTACAATAGCCTTCTGAGGCAAGAGGTTGCTACTGGTTCCAGAAAATACATCGGATAAAGAAACCATTTCTACTAAAACATTTTGTTTGTTTTCATCAGATGGCAATAAAAGATGTATCTCTTGTGTAGTCGAAATGGGAGATGGAAGCAGTGAAGATATTGTAGCTGCCACCGTATCTGATACAAATATATCTTTATTTACAGGCAGGGCAATATCTGTAACAATTGTCGTTTCCGGCTTATATTCGTCCTGGGCAACAGAAGAAAATTTCTTACGATTGACAGTATATTTTTGCTGTTTGTTGTCAATATCAGATTCGGATGCTTCCTTACCGATACTAAGTGCGACAACAGGGTTAACTTTCATTGAAATATCCGACAGAGTACCTATTACCTGTATACTGTTTTTTGTTGCGTTTTTATTAAAAGCAGGTACATTACTGTCAAGAGCAGCAGTACGAATGTTTTTATCTGCAACATGACTCTTTCCTGCCACCAGGGCTGAGGCTTTTTCCTTAGCAACTTTCAGTTTATTCATAATTTTATGAAGTGTTGACTTTGTTTGTTCTAAAATGCTTTCATTCATATTATCTGCAGTGTTTATGCTCTTTTCAGATAATGCAGGTATGTTGTCTTTCTCTTTTTTGACCGCCATTTTGTCTAACGCTATATTCAAAATATTTTCTGCATGAGCAACTGGTTTGGTGGGAGAAGTAGTATCCTGCGATTGTGTCAATTTGGTTGTAGAAATCTCAGTTTCATCAGAATGAGAAACTCCCTCTATTGACGTAAGGACATGTTCCAACGGTACATCTGTATGAGTAGCAACAACCACTGCTGACGAGGCAGGAGAAGCGATACTGGCTTGGATAACTGCATTATCATTTACAGCTACGTTTATTACTTGCTGCAAGCCACCAACAGGATTTGCCTGAACGATATCAGTCTGGTTATTTTCTTCCTTTTTCAATTTTATCTTACTAAGCAAATCGGAAAGACCGTTTGCGGAAGGGGTAAAAGCTATATTAAGAGATTCGTTTTTTTTTTGAAAAAGAAGATATAATATTTTCTGCAGAAGATACGATACCCTGGGGTGAAAGATCATTAGCTGGTGAAGATTTCTGCTCTTTCATACCAGAAAAATTACTGTTCTCTGGTTTAGAAATATCATTTTTTACCGCATCAACTGAATCTGAAAGCAAGGCATCATCTTTAGTTGTTGCTTTATCCGTATCATACTTCTTGGTAGTTTCTTTTACGGTTATTGCTTTGTCTGAACCGGACTTTTTATTGTTTGAAGACGTGGCTACAGTTTCTGAAGGGGATGCAGATATCTTAATCGTAGGCAGACTAATGTCAATTTCATCAACTGATTCTGGCGGATAAACCAGATATTGGTCATAATCCCTGGATGCAATATTCAGAGTCGTGTTAAAATCATCAAGACTAGCAAGAATATCATTATTAAGTTGTTTGGTATTAACCAGCATTGTGTTAAGCGTTTGTTTGGCCAATTCATTGTTTTTCCTCATTTCAGAAGTCTTGGCGATATCAATGATATTAAGATAATTATCTCTGATTTTGGCATGTAAAGAGCCTAGTTTTTCCATAATCTCATTAATTTTATTAATTTGATTCATTAGTTCTTCGGCCTTATCCGGACTAATAGGCGTATCACTGGCATCCATAAATTCAATTTGTGCCATATAGACATCAGTCAGACCAGTATAGTAAGCAGAGTTGTTTTGCGCTACGTTATAAACCCAGACAATTTTGTTAAAAGTATCATCGAAGATATATTTACTGTCAACCAAGAAGTTTTCTTCTAAAACTTTCGGAATATATTTTAATTTAGCTCGTTCGGCGCCTAAGTCTGTCTCAATGTTCATTAGTGTCGCTTCTTCAGGATAATCGTTAAGAGCATTCTTCATTTTTTTGACGTTTGATTCAACATTATTGATAGTCAGAAGATTTTCTTCATACACTTCCATAACGTTTGAATTCTTTGTTTGCGGTTTGAAACGAACCATATCCGGCGTAATACGTCCTATATCTTGCAATGTCTTATCCACTTGTTCTTGCAAATCTTTAATTTTATCGCCGACGCGCTCCATCTTTTCCTGCTCTTTATAATATCTGGCATTTTTGATACGATCTTCAATCTTGCTGATACGCTTAATACTTTCGCTGAGATCTGTCTTAACTTCTGGATTTGCTAAATCACCGCTGAATGTAAACTTAAGTACATCAGAGAAAGATGCGTTGTAATAAACAGCATCGAAAACGGCCGTAAACAACCAATCATTAAAATTAAAGTCAAATTTCATCTGCATTTTGACAACAGGAGAATTCCAAGTGATACTGTCAGCCACAACTAAGCCTTTATTGATAGAGTAATTGCCACGGATTCTGTCAAAGCTACTTTTTCCAGATTTTAGGCTATTTAACACTGTATTTTCAAAACCAGCAACTTTTTGACGTTGTTCAAATTCAAACTTGATAATATCTAAATCCCAGCCAACCATGGCAGTATTAGTCAAAGAAAATTTACCTTTTGAATTGAGATTGTTAAAGAAGTCTTTAGGCGATCCAGCCAGTGAATTAAAGGTTCCCTCCGCATTAAGCCATCCGCTTTCCAGAGCATATAAACTTCCTCCAAATTTAGGCGTTTTATAGCCTGAAATATCGAAATAACCTTCAACATTAGAAATATTATTACTATCAAGGATAAAGCGTAGATTAATCAGACTTTTGTCCATAGTTGTTTCAAAAGAAGAAACATTCAGGATACCGTTTTGCAGTTGAATCTTTGCCTTTGTAGAAGTAAAGAGTTTACTGTAAAGATTGAGTTGTTTTGCTGTAAAGACAAAATCAGTATCAATTTTATTAAGCAAGGAATAATCAATCTTTTTATCCCAGGCAGGCTGTCGGATAAATGTTGAAGAAGAATCGTGTGAAACAGATGGTGTGGCATTTTTATCCGAAAGATTAAACCAGCGATCAACCTCAAATTTATCAAAATCAAGAGTTGCGGCAAGTTTTGGTTTTTGCGTTGTATGATCGTATTGCAAATTTCCAGTAATACTGTTGGCACCGAGATAAGCACTGATATTTTCCAGAGAAAACAAATTGGTTGCACCTTTCACCTTTGCCGCCAAAGTAAATGTTGTAACTGGAATATCCGGTGTATAATCAAAATTTAAAGCCTTGATAAAGGAAGAAACGTTATTACTCTTTAATTCCAGATCACCATTGACAGTTACACCGCTTTTAGGGTTATCAGATACAGTACCTGTGTACGAAAATTCTGTATCACCGAATTTCTGTACTGAACTAAGGCTGAATTCAGATAATGTACCACTCAAAGCTCCTTGAGCCGCAAAAATTTTGCGCTTAAACAAAGGGGTGTCTCCGGTATCTATGTCCAAAATTGAGGTAAACATCGGAAAATTAGCCGTCGATATATCATATGACAGTTCGCTAAAGAAAGGTGTTGAAAAAATATGATTTGCAGACATGCTTAAATTAAGTGCCGCTCCAGCTATACTGCCAAAAGACAACTTCTGTACTGTCAGATTTTCCTGATTTGATGTAAACTGAATATTCACATCTTTCATTGGAACATCATAGTAAACTACATTGTCGATGGTAATATTGCTTTCAACATCCAAATCCCGGCTCCAAGGTATAAGATTCATCTGATACACAAATTTATCTTGCAGAGAACTCTGTTTCATTTCAGTGGGCATATGTCTAAGATACATGTCCAGATTGATCTGAGAAGCGTCAATATCGGCAATAACATACGTTGTCTTGTCTTTTTGCACAAAACCGATATTACCTTGAAGTGCCGTGGCATCTATAGATGCACGTGGGATAGAAATAGTAAGGCTTTCCATGTTGCCACTTATTTTAACTTCAGCCTGTGTTTTTTTAAAGATTGACTTTTTATTTTCTTCAGAAGCCAGTTTTGCCAAATCAATATTAAAAATCGATGCAAATGTTCTTAAATCCTTTGTGTCAAAAATCTGATTGAACATATATTCGCCACCGGCAATCAGATTGATACGACCGGCCATTTTAATGGATGTGTCACCAGGCATAGATACCCCAAAACGTGTAATATCAATCACATTGTTGAGCAAAGTTACACCCAAATTGAGGTTTTGGGCTTCTGTATTGTTATACCAGGCCGTTCTGGACTTAATGGAGATATTCATATCATATTTAGAAAAAGGTGAATCGGTAATTTTTTTGCCGCTTTCAAAATAAGCAATGATATCCTCACCAAGACCTGTTAACAGACTTAAGTCAAATTTCATCATATCAAAATCAGCATTAACAGCAATACGACCTTCATGTTTTTTGGCAACGATGGTACCACTACCTGCCGTGTTTTTATCATATTTTACAGAAAAGTTATCAAGTTTTATCACACTGTCGCCGTAGCCGTACTGAAAGGAAAAATATAACGGAAGATTATATCTTTCCGGCAGAAATGCGTCTCCGAAAATTAAGCTTGAAATACCGGACAACGTTTGTGTATCAAGGGTAATATTACCTTTGGCACCATCGCCAACAGTGCCGTCAATAGTTATAGTAGTTCCGCTGGAAACATTACTGAGGGATATTTTCAACAAGGGAGATTTATCATTGACGATATCACCTTTAAATTGCACCTCACTGTTATTGTAAATAAATTTTCCAGATGTCTTATAAGGACCTTTTAAAGATGATGCGCTGACACTTGCATTGATGTTTGGAATTTCAAATTTATCTTTCGTTACCATGTTGTCATAAGTGATAACAGCTCCAGACAAATTAACATCATTAAAAGAAACTTCTATATTGCCTGATCTGCTACTGGCATTACTACCAACTCCTTTCCAGTTCAAAGCACCTTTTTCGTCAATAATGATATGAGCTTTGGCATTTTTAAGATTCATTGAACGAATAATAAAATTATCACCTAACAGCGGTATCAAATCAACACTAGCCTCTATGGCATCAATTTCAATCAGGGGATCTCTCCCACCACTGGATTTGAGAAATTTAACTTTCCCCGCCGTAAATTTAGGAGAAGGGAAAAGGTTGACGTCCAAGTTTCCTTCAATTACGGCATGCAACCCCGTAATTTGCGAAAGGCGTTGAGCCACAACGGTCTTATGCTTGTTCCAATCAAGGGTATAAATATAAATGCCGCCCCCAGTAACCGCTAAAATGATAAAGCAGAATATACCTACAAGAATTTTTTTTAGCACGATTTTCTCCTAAATAAAAATAAGCTTTGCTAAATTTTTTTATCACTATATATTATAAAAAATTAACGAAACAATAATATTCACATAATTTTTTCTAAATTTATCGGAGAACGACAAAATGGATATAAAAAATCAACTTTACGAAAAAGCCGCCACCGCTCGAAAAAATGCATATGCACCATATTCGGGTTATAAAGTCGGTGCTGCGGTACTGACGGTGGAGGAAAAAGTTTATGCTTCGTGTAATGTTGAGAATGTTTCCTTTCCATGCGGAACATGTGCTGAGGCTGGCGCTATTGCTGCAATGTCGGCTGACGGTGGAAAAAAGATAAAAGCAATTTTGATTACGGCTGACGGAAAAGAATTAGTACGCCCCTGTGGTGCTTGTCTGCAGAGAATTGCCGAATTTGCTGACGAGGATATTATAATATATCTGGCAGATGAAAATGGTATCAAAGCAGAATACCGGCTACACGAATTACTGCCACATGTTTTTAATGCAACATTGACAAGGTAGGCATAAATGTTAACAGAAGCAAAAGAATTTATTCAAGGGAAATTACCATTGCAGAAGCCATCTGCAGCCGTTATCCTTGGAACGGGACTGGGAGGATTTGCTGCAGGAATAAGCTGTGTGCAACGCTTGAATTATAAAGATATTCCAGGTTTTCCGCAAAGCACGGTACAAGGGCATAGAGGTGAGTTACTGCATGGCAGTCTTGGTGGCAAGGAATTACTGTGTTTAAACGGCCGCTTTCACTTGTATGAAGGGCACGATCCCAGGGTAATTGCCGAGGTTATCCATCTGTTGAAAGATTTGGGTATCAGCCGGTTGATTGTAACCAATGCTGCTGGTTCTTTACGAAAAGATATGCCTCCAGGCTCTTTAATGTTGATTAAAGATCATATAAATTTCAGTGGCAGAAATCCTCTGGTTGGTTCCAATAATGAGAGATATGGGGCACGCTTTCCTGCTATGAACGGCGCATATACGGAAAATTTACGCCAAAAATGCAAAGAAATTGCTGTCAAAAACAGTATATATCTGGCTGAAGGCATATATTTAATGGTTTTAGGTCCGAATTTTGAAACGGCAGCCGAGGTAAAGGCTTTTGCCCAATGGGGGGCAGACGCTGTTGGTATGTCAACCGTTCCCGAAGTTATCGCAGCCGTGCACTGTGGTATGGAAGTGCTAGGCGTATCCGTTATAACTAATTATGCTGCCGGTCTGATGGCAAATACACCCTCCCATCAAGAAACACTAGAAGAGGCTGATAAAGCCACAGCCAGCATGAACCGTCTTATATCAGAATTTATTAAAGAAATGGAGTAAAAATGTTGCCACAGGAAATTATCAGAAAAGTTCGCGACAAACAAATTTTAACAGCAGAAGAGATTCGCTTTTTTATTCAAGGCATAGGTTCTGGTAAAATTGCTGATGTTCAGGCTGCATCTTTTACAATGGCAGTTTATCTAAACGGATTGGAAAGAGAGGAAACATTGGCTTTAACGTTAGCCATGCGCGATTCCGGAGAAAAATTGGATTGGCAGAAACTTCAGGATAAACCGATTGTAGATAAGCATTCCACAGGCGGAGTCGGTGACAAAGTTAGCTTAATGCTGGCTCCCATGTTAGCGGCTTGCGACGTATATGTGCCGATGATTGCCGGTCGCGGACTGGGGCATACTGGCGGTACATTGGATAAGTTGGATTCTCTCGACGGCTATAAAACCAGTGTTGATATAACTACGTTCCAAAAAGTGGTCAGAGAAGTTGGTTGTGCAATTATCGGCCAGACTTCAGATTTAGCGCCAGCCGATAAAAAATTATATGCCATCAGGGATGTATGTGCAACCGTTGAATCTATTCCATTAATCACTTCTTCTATTTTGGCTAAAAAACTAGCGGCTGGTTTGCAATATTTGGTTATGGATATTAAGTGTGGTAATGGTGCGTTCATGGAAAACCGGAATCGCGCACAGGATTTAGCCCGTTCAATCGTCAGTGTTGCCAATGGTGCTGGCACAAAAACTACAGCCTTGTTGACTGATATGAACAGCGTATTGGGAACAACTGTCGGCAATGCACTGGAAGTGGAAGAGGCGATAGCTTTTCTGCAGGGAAAAACAGCAGATAAGCGTCTGGAAGAAGTAACAATTGCACTATGTTCAGAACTGTTAATAAATTGTGGTTGTGCGAAAAATAAAGATGCGGCAGAAAAAATGTTGCGTAGCAGCATTTCTTCTGGCAGAGCCTATGAACATTTTATACACATGTCCGTTGCCCTGGGAGCGAATAAAAAAATAGTGGAAAACTTTTCCGTTCAAAGAAAAAAAGCGCCGTATATCAAACCAGTATATGCAAAAAATACGGGATATGTTTCAGAAATTGATACACGTAAAATTGGTTTGGGAGTTATTATACTCGGCGGTGGTCGTATCCGCCCGGAACAAAATGTCAACCATACGACTGGATTTACTTCATTTTGTCAGATAGGTGATAAAGTAGATACAAAAACGCCGTTATGTTATGTTCATGCGGAAGACGAAGAAATACTGCCTCAGGTGGAAGATTTGATTCATAAGGCTATAAAAATCTCGGCACATAAACCTCAAACAGAATCGGTTATACTGCAACGTATTGTATAAAATCTTAGCGACGGGATGGTTTTTCCGGCTGAGGTGGAACCATAAAATCTGCACGGGATTTATAGCGTTTGATTTTACTAAGCAACAAATAATCCGGCATGCCGTCCTGTGGTAAGCCCCATTTTTGTTGCAGTTTTTTTACTGCCGATGCCGTTTTACTACCCATAATTCCATCTTCATTTAAATCCGTTTTTAAAATTTTATTGGCAAATTGCTGGACAGTAATAATATCCTCATTAGTCAGCTTATAATACGTTTTTTCTTTAAGTGGGTAAAATTTCCGCCCGTTGCTGATATAGTCAGCCAGTCGTGTAATAGCCAGCGCATAATTAACCGAGCGGTTCCAAATCATAATCCGACGGAAATTGCTTAAAGTAAGATAAGCCCGTCCACGTCTTCCATCTGGCAAAATAACTGTTGCCACAGCATCGTCAGGTAATATTATTCCCTTGCCGTCGGCACTGATAATACCGTTTTTTTTCCATTCTCGAACTGTTTTATATTTTTTATTTCCAATAAGATTATAATCAAAATTCCATGGCAGTTTGACTTCTTGCCCCCACGGTTCATCAGATTTCCAGCCAAGTTTTGATAGATAATTAGCTGCTGAAGCGATAGCATCATCAAAACTGTCCCAAATATCCGCTACACCGTCACCGTCCTGATCAACTGCATACGCATTATAAGTTGACGGCATAAACTGAAAATGCCCCATCGCACCAGCCCATGAACCAAGTATCTTATCATCATCCAGATGATAAGTATCCATGATTTTCAAGACATTATATAGTTCCTGTTTAAAAAATGCTGCGCGCCGGTTTTGGTAACTGAGATTTGTCAGGCTGTCAATAAGATTGTATTTGCCTTTATTATAACCGAAATGCGTTTCAACACCCCAGAAAGCTATCAGATAATTTAAGGGAACTCCGTATTCTGCACTGATTTTTTGATATTTTGGTTTGAGTTTTTGATATTGTTCACGGGCAGTTCTTACTTTTTCGGTAGTAACCAGGCGGTTAATATATTTGTCTGAAGTCAAAATAAACTCGGCTTGTTTTTTATCCTGTATTTCAACTTCTTTAATTTCATGGAAATAATCATTTTTATAAGCATTTTGGATAGTTTGGGGAGAGATTCCTTTTTTTATCATATCTTCTTTAAGTTGCTCCAGCCATTCATTCCACTCCTGACGTTGTTCGTCAATACCACTGGCATCGGTTTGTATGGCACCACACACAAATCCGATTCCGACAACAAGGAATAGCAGCTTCTTCCACATGAAATTTCCTAAATTCGTTATGATGAAACCATAAACAATATATCTTTATTTTCTCCTAACAATCAACTGTTTACATCAAATTTTTTTTATGTTAGGGTATCAATGTAAAGGAAAAGAAATGAATATACAGGAATTTAAAAATAAAATTCCGCCACACAAGGCGTTATTGGGCATAGATTATGGTTCCAAACGGATGGGGCTGGCTGTATCAGATTTATCGCGAACAATAGCTTCATCTTATAAAATTTTATTAAGACACAATCTTAAAGCCGACCTTGCAGAGTTGGCAGAAATTATTACAAAAAAAGAAGTCGGCGGTATAGTTTTGGGGCTTCCGCTACAAATGAACGGAACCGAAGGAGAAATGGCTGCGGAGGTACGCAAATTTGCAGTAGTATTGGCCGAAAACACAGCTCTTCCGCTTCTTTTTTGGGATGAACGACTGTCCTCATCGGCAATGGAAAATTTTTTAATTAAAGAGGTTGATCTTTCGCGTAAAAAGCGGGCAAAAGTATTAGATGCAACAGCCGCCGCCTACATCTTGCAAGGAGCGCTGGATGCGCTGAAATATATTTAAACGGCTAAATAAACATGAATTAAAATTAATTTATCATGAATTGTTTTTTAGCTATAAGTTAAAAAATTGTCAGATGAAACTAAAAGACAAAAGTAAGAATGAGACATAAAAATACAATGCGTCCTGAAATAACAGCTGTAACATCGGAAAAGGTCAAAATTATCCATACTTTGCCGGCAATAATGTATACATAATAGAAGAAGCAACAAAAATATGGAAAAAGACAGAAAAACAAAAAGGGAGATAACCTCCCTTTTTATTTTATCTGGTTAAGTTTATGCCGCTTTAACAACATCAAAACGAACTTCTGCTCCGCCAAGTTCATCAACCGTCGGTGTTGATAGGTTACTGTTTTCGGCAATTTCCAATGCCAGAACTTGCTCTTTAATATAATCGGCATATTCTGAAATAGCCGTCTTAACTACATCATTTTCTGAAGAGTAAGCCAGCCTAATTCGGTCGGAAATATCAAAGTCCTTACTTTTCCGCAAAGCTTGAATCATCCGTACGAAGTCACGGGCAATACCCTCTTTTTCCAGCTCGGCATCAATTTCTGTATCCAGAATAACAACAGCAGTATTATCAGGCAGAGCCTGTCCGCTCATACCCTCTTTAATCACCAGTCGTAGTTCATATTCTTCTGTAAACAGCGTTTGCCCGGCAATAGACAACGTACCATCACTATTTTGTTGCCATTCATTCGTTTTGGACTTGGCCATAATGTCTTTCATGTATGCGCCGAGGCGCTTGCCGATAAGCGGCGTTTTGAGATATAAAAAGCGTCCTGCCACATCATTGATGTCGGTTTTAAGCCTAATCTGCTTAACATTGACTTCATCTTTCAAAACATCAGCAAAATCATGTAATGTATCGGCTTTGTCTCCGGCCACTGTCATGCAGCGCAGCGGCAGGCGGTTTCTGAGTTTATGCTCTTCGCGAATAGCTTTAGCAACCGAAGAAATCGCCCGAACCATATCCATTTGCGCAATAAGAGCGTCATTACCTGCAATAGCACATAAATCCGGAAAATCAGTTAAATGAACAGATTCATCACTGGTCAGGCCTTTGTAAACAAATTCACACATAAAAGGCATCAATGGCGCGGCAATTTTTGCCACATTAACCAGCACCGTGTACAGTGTATTAAAGGCACTTAAATCATTACCGTCCCAAAAACGGGCTCGGGATCGGCGGATATACCAGTTATTAAGAATTTCAAGAAAATCTTCAATTTCTGAACAGGCACGAGCAATTTCATAAGTCGCCATTTCACGACGGACTGTATCACCCAACACTTTAAGTTTCGCCAGTATATAATTGTCTAAAACATCTCTTGACGAAGAAATCTCTTCGGCTTTAATTCCTTCTGCGTTTGCATATAACGTAAAGAAGTAATAAGCATTCCACATAGGAATCAGAGCCTTTCTCGCAGCTTTGGCTATTTCTTTGCCCTCTTTGTCAACAGCGACATTACCGCCCTTTAAAACTGGAGAAGACAGCAAAAACCACCGTAGCGCATCAGAGCCGATAGTTTCCAGAATATTGTTCGGATCTGGATAATTCTTAAGTCTTTTAGACAGCTTCTGTCCACCTTCCGCCATTAACAAACCAGTACAAATACAGTTCTTAAACGCCGGCTTATTAAAGAGTGCTGTAGAAAGAACGGTCAGCGTATAGAACCAACCACGCGTCTGATCAATGGCTTCCACAATAAAGTCTGCTGGAAAATGATTTTCAAACCACTCTTTATTTTCGAAAGGGTAGTGGATTTGCGCATACGGCATGGAACCACTCTCAAACCAGCAGTCAAAAACATCACTAACACGGCGCATCATGGTTTTGCCTGAAGGGTCGTCAGGATTCGCGTATACGACACCATCAATATAAGGTTTATGCAAATCTGTAACTTCAACACCTGTTTTTTCTTTTAGTTCGGCCAAAGAACCGAAAACATCAACCCTTGGAAATTTCGGATTGTCCGATTTCCAAACTGGAATAGGTGTTCCCCAAAAGCGGTTGCGTGAGATGGACCAGTCGCGTGCACCTTCCAGCCATTTACCGAAGCGTCCGTCTTTAATATGTGCTGGTATCCAGTTAATCTGTTGATTATTTTTAACCATATCATCGCGAAAGTCCGTAACTTTGACAAACCAGGAAGACATCGCTTTATATATCAACGGTGTATCGGTACGCCAACAAAACGGATAAGTATGGGTATATTGTTCTTTTTTGACCAGGAATCCGTTAGCTTTCAGCCACTGCATAATCGGTTCATTAGTTTCAAAAACCTGTTTTCCTTCATAATCGGGAACTTCCGCCGTAAATTTACCGGCTTCATCAACAGGACAGACAACAGGGAAATTTTCATCATAGGCACGGCATGCTTCAAAGTCATCTTGTCCAAATCCCGGGGCAATATGAACAACGCCAGTACCATCTTCGGTAGAAACAAAGTCACCCGCCAAAACCTTAAATGCACCTTTGTCTTTTAAATGTTTAAAATACGGAAACATCGGTTCATAGCTCATGCCAATTAGTTCCATACCACTGATTTTCTTAACTTGAGTTGCGTTTTCAAGTTGTTTTTTATAGCTACCGAGCCGTGCTTCAGCGATAATGTAGTCCTGTCCGTTCTCATTCATAACCACATAGTCAATATCTTTTCCAACGGCCAACATCAAATTTGACGGTAAAGTCCAGGGCGTTGTGGTCCAGACCAAGATTTTCTGCCCATTTTCAAGCTTGAACATAACCGTAATGGCATTGTCCGTTTTTTCCTGATAGCCAAGATTAACCTCAAAGTTTGATAACGGTGTTTCGGCAGCCCAAGAATACGGCAAAACACGATAATCCTCATAAACCAGCCCCTTGTCATACAGTTCTTTGAAGTTATGAATAACACTTTCCATAAAAGGCAGGTTCATGGTTTTGTAATCATGATTAAAATCAACCCAACGACCGATACGCTTAAACATATCAACCCAAATGCCAGAATATTTTAAAACATCGGTACGGCAGAAATTATTAAATTTTTCCACCCCATAGGCTTCAATCTGTTTGCGCCCAGATACGCCGAGCTGTTTTTCAGCAGACATTTCGGCAGGCAGTCCGTGACAATCCCAACCAAGACGACGTTCAACCTTTTTTCCATCCATGGTCTGAAAGCGGGCAACAGCATCTTTGACGTACGATACCATAATATGCCCGTAATGTGGCGTACCGTTGGCAAACGGAGGACCGTCATAAAAAACAAACTCAGTAGCACCGTCACGGTTCGTAACAGATTTTTCAAACGTTTTATCCTCTTCCCAGAAACGTAAAATATTCTCTTCCATCTCAGGAAAATTGATTTTTGCGCTTAACTCTGGATAATATTTGGTCTTCTCACTCATCTAATATATCCCTAAACTGAAAAACTCCATATACTTTATTTATAAAATAAGACAAAATCAAGCCAAATTTAAAAGTTCTGAATCTTAACCGAATTTTTAAACATTTTCCCGTAAAATAATGCCAAAAGAATATTCTTAAATAACGATAGAAGGCCTGTTAAAGGAATAAGCTTATGAAATATAAAAACTTTTTTATGTTGTGGACATTGCTTTGGGCGTGTTGTTTTGCATCTGCAGTATTAGCTGCCGGCGGTACAATAAGCGTAGCGCGTGCATTTTATGAATTAGCAAGACAAAATAATTCCCAAAAAATTGCAAAACTTCTGGAAAAAGGATATTCTATAGAAAGCGTAGATGAAAAAGGGTATAATGCGGTATGCCTGTCTGTCATTCATCAGGATCGGGCTGCTTATAATGTTCTGACTGCTTATGGTGCCAAAACGACACCACCGTGTTTAAAGCAGATTCCGAACAGCATCTATCGCCGTTTTTATGGTATAACGGCTCAGCAAACAGCAGTTAAAGAATATTCACCCGATAAACCATATTTGTGGGGAACAACAGCATTGGTTGCCGGGGCTATTGCCGCGGCCTATGTTTTTCGTGGAGATACAGATGGCAGCTCAAGCGGAAGTGATGGGTCTTCTTCAAACACAGGTACAGACACCGGAACAGACACAGGTACAGACACCGGAACAGACACAGGTACAGATACCGGCACAGACACCGGCACCGACACTGGCACCGATACTGGTACAGACACCGACACAGAGCCAGACTGCCCCGAAAATGCGTATTGGGATGAAACGACGGAACAGTGTTTATGTAATACGGGATATGATCATTTTGGTGGCGAAGGATGTTATACTGCTATTACGAATTGTAGCAGTCAGTCTTCGAATACCTGCATTCAGTGTCAGGATGGTTATGATACAATGGGTGACCCATATAATTGTTATAATACTGAAACATGCAGCAGCTATCCCAATAGCATTCCTTCTACCGACGGAACATGTGTATGCAATAAATACAAAGGATATTATGGAGATCCGTATAACGGAGGCTGCCAACAAACGGACGGCGAAGAATATAACGAAGGCGATGAAAACATTGACGTATGGAATAACTACAACGAATTGTATTGCAACGCGCACGGGCATTATGATATAGAAACAAATTTATGTTCTTGTTATGTGGGTTACACCGGAACGGACTGTTCAGTATGCGCAGATTCTTATCTGAATTTCAATGGTCTGTGTTTCAAAGATTTGGAATGTAGCAACAATAACCATCAAATACAGGAAAACGACAGCTGTACCTGTGAAGATGGATATGTCGTTTATTATAATTCAGATTCCGTACTTGAGTGTCTTGAACCGATTACCTGCGACCCGCACTATACGCAATCCGGCTATGAGTGCGTCTGCAAAGCCGGATTTAATGAAAATTGTGAATGTCCAACAGAAGAGGGGTATACTTATGACGCGGACACGGACAGCTGTTATCGCGACAGCTATGTTTGCGAAGAAAAATGGACAGGATCGAGTTGTGATGTTTGCCCGGTAGAGTATGCCGTAACGGAAGATGCTGATGGAACGCAGCATTGCGGTCTTCAATGTGCATCTAACCGTGCCCCTATAGAGGAAAATGAGGACTGTTCGGCTTGTGCTTCGGGATATGACTATAACAGCATCGATAATAACTGTATTCGCGCTAGTTGTGTAGAAAATGATGGGTCTATTACAGAGGGATATATTTATGACAGCACAACCACGTCATGCAGCTGCGATACAGCCAATGGATGGCGTATGGGAACATCCGGCAATTGCGAAAAAATGGAAGATCCTTTAATCGGAAAATCAAATTCCAATATTAATAACAGCACGATAACCGTAGAAAATGACGGTATTTTGCGTGACGTATACGGAATGAAGCCGTATGAAGAAGATGAAGACGGAAATATAACATATTATGAAAGCGTTTATAATGCATTGACAACTTCCGATTCTAATGAAGGAACGATAAGCATTACCAACAAAAATACCGGTGGAAATATTGTATATGGTATATATTCAGAATCAGATATATATAACGCAGCCGTTATCCACAATGGCACACAGACATGCACTGGATGCAATAACTATGCAACTGGAAGTATCGATATAAATGATATTAATACAAGCTCTACGATTTATGGAATATATAACTCTACGGATAACGACATATATAATGCCTTTTCTTATGGTGCGGGAGAAGGAAACACAATGAATGTGGCTATCGGTTCTGTAAATATAGTTAAAGACACAGAAGAAGAAGGAGCAGTAAGTGGCAGCGGTGGTGAGATTACCGGAATTCATGGCGGTGGAAATATATTTAATGCCTATTCAAATTCAGTGGGCGGTGGTACCAATGTTAATTCGCTGGCTACCGGTTCCATAATGATAACGCATAATGGCAGTGGAACTGTAACCGGTATTCGTGGAACAGGAACATCTTCAAAAATCAGTAATGCTCTGGCTTATCTTGATTCGTCTTTATCTAATGTTGTTGCAATCGGGGAAATTATATTGAGCGGCAACGACAATGTTTATGGCATTTACGGTAGCGGTACCATTACCAATAGTGAAACACAATTCAATAAATACTACTATTATTATGGTGATTTCAGCGCTGAAGGCACCATAGACGTAACGTCAAATTCAGATTCGGCTGTGGCCATCGGCATATATGCGGACGGCAGTGATGGCGTAAAAAACAGCGTATATAATGCCAAAGGTTACAATACAACTGGTACGATAATTGCCAAGAACACGGGTGGTGGTAGCGTATACGGTATTTATTCGGGAGCGCAGACTTATACCGAATATGACGATGAAGGAAACCCGACCACATATTATAACAATACTTTCAATGCTTTCAGGTCTTCCGCTGCCGGATATGATGGAAACCCGACAGTAGGTACAATTGAAGCAACCATTGAAGGCGAAAGCAATCTGACCCAGCAGGCAACGGGTATATATGCCGCCGGAAGCGTCTACAATGCCTACGCAAACTCTGGTTCGGAAACAGGATTAGAGGTAGAAGGTAATATCAACGTCAATGACAACAGTAGTGTACTTGCTGTAAATTTGCGTGGAATAGAAAGCAACGGTTTGACAATTGCCAATGCATACAGCACTGGAACGTCAGAAAATACGGCAACGGTTGTTACGGGAAATATCAATGTGATTACCTCGGTAGCCAAGATTAGTGGTGATTCGACGTCTGCAGGCATTTATAGTGATTCTATCAACCCGCAGGGATCACAAATATACAATGCAGCCTTGGTAGATGCCCAAAATACAGTTGTAGGCAACATAACCGTAGCTTCAACCATGGGAAGAGCTCCGAGCAAGATGTATGGCATTTATGCTACAAGTCATAGAATAGATGAAGATGAAAATGATACCCAACCCAAAACAGTATATAATGCATATTACTATAATGAAGATTCTGATGCAACAGGTACTGTTACCGGCACAATAAACGTAACGACCAGCTCACAAACAAGCAGTTCAACAGGAGAATATTACGGCATATATGTTGAGGACGGAACGGCTTATAATGCATATAGTTCAAGTAGCAACGCCAATGTTGTCGGCACAATCAATGTTGATGTGTATGGTGGAGCCAATACCGGTATAGCCGCCGGCATGTATGGTAGCAATGCCAAATTAGATAATTCGGGAACAGGCTCCTCCATTAATGTGACTTCTCGTGGCACTGCCACTGCTTATGGTATGATGGGTTATTCGTCGCAAATCTACAATGATGCGTTGATTAATGTGGAAAGCCTGGCCGATGCTGACGCTTATGGCATATATCTCAATCAGGGAACGGTGATAAATGATGTAAATGGCGTTATAAATGTAAGTGGCAATGGTAATAACTATGGCATTTATGCAGTTTCTAACGGCACAGTGGCAGGTTATGCCGATGTATACAATTATGGGACGATAAATCTAAGTGGTGATGGAAGTAATGTTGGCATTTATGCTTCCGGAGCAACAGCAACGGTTTACAATGCTGGTACCATAACGATTAATGGTGTAACCTGCAGTGGAGAAGGAGCATGTGATAACGGCACGGCTATTCAGTTGGAAGACGGTGCAACTTTAAATAACAGTGGCACTTTAACCAGCCAGACAGCCCTGAATTTTGACAGCTGGGGCGGCAATGTTGTATTGAGCCAGGGAGGAACATTTGAATCGGATGAAGAGATAAGCGGTACGTTGCAAGTTTCTTCTGACACCGTAATGGATACGTTTGACGAAACGACGACGTTAGAAGATGCATTATCAGCCACCAGCATAGAAAATCTCAACTTGCAGTCCAATTCATATTTGTACGTAGCCTCAACTCAGGAAAATGACGATGGAAAATATGATGTTGTCATGGCTATGAAAGATTTCAATGAAGTCACTGATGCCGATAAAGCGTCTTACCTGAATATGAACTATCAGTACGAGCAAAACGTTGATCTGTATAATGCACTAAAGACGGCCTCTTCAAAAAGCGAATATGAACAGCTTGAAGCCGATATACTGGGTACGTCTGTTCTCCCCAATATGACGCAGGAAAATCTGAAAGTTCAGCGCAATCTTGACAACGCTATGATAGCTGATTTGTTCAAAGAGGGCAAAGATATCCGCAAGATAGTCGGTGCTACCGGCACATATATAGGGCGCGACGACCACGGCACCTTGAGCGGATATGATATTTCATCGCAAAGCATGTATTTCATGTATGATAAAAAAATCAGCAATCATTATCGTTTGGGTGTTGGCATGAGCTTTACCAACATAGATACAGATTACAATAACGATTCGTCGCGTAAAAGCTTTATGGTTCAGGGATATGTGCCGTTAACTTACACCAACGGCAAAGGCTTGACGGCTGTATCCATGGCACGCCTCGGATTTTCGGATGGCGATTATAAGCGCGTCAGTTATGAAAAAACATACGAAGGCGATACCACGGAAATAACTTACGGCTGGTTAAATGAATTGCGTTATTCCATGGATTTGGGCATGGTCGATCTGATACCATTCATCGGCCTGAACGCAATCGGTTGGTATCAGGATTCTATTAATGAAGGAAGCGATTCCCTGGCTTTGCAAATAGATGCGGCACACGTTTTCTCTTTGGAAAGCGCTTTAGGATTTTATCTTGACAAGAGTATGGAATTTTCAGAAGACAAGCGTCTGAGTGCGACTTTGGGTATTGGCTATTATCATGAATTTGCCGATCCTTATCGCGGTCTGGATGCCCACATAAACAACACATTTGGCTCCTACAAATTACGCAATATTGAACGTATCAATTCCCGCGACCGGGGGCTTCTGTCAGCCAGAATAAACTATGACTACAAGAACTTCTCAATTTACGGCAAGTTGATGCAGTATCTTGAAAAAGAATACCCGATAAATATAAATGTCGGTATAAAATATAAATTTTAACAAAATCCCCTGTTATGCAAAAAGGCAGGGGATTTTTTATAATCAAAAAATTCTTGCAAAATCAAAATATAACCGCTAATCTCTAAAGCGGAACATCTGATGAATGTTCTGAGGTGTGGAAACCTCTTCCATATGCGTCTGTGTAAAGACGATATTTACACGCCTTCTGGCCAATGGCTGGAAGGCGACAAAATACGCTATTTAAGTCAATATGTCGCACTACACTCATATGGAGTAGTTTCCAACTTCCAGTCGCTTCATCAGCGGCTTTTTTTGTTGGAGAAGAGAATGGTTTATGCAAACGCCCTGCGGGAAGAGGAATTAAAAAACAAAGTTGCGGCAGATTTTTTCAAAGATTATGACAGCACAAAAATTATCGGTAATGTAGATTTTTGCATTGCGAAAGTAACAGATAAGTCCGGCGGAAGGCAGAAACAGTTGTTTGACGACAGTGCAATGACTCAATCACTGCTTTGGGCTGAGGCAAAACGTGGTAATCGGCAAAACATATACGCGTCTTTTGTGCAACTGATTATGACAATCGGCAAGGCGCGGACGTTTGAAAAATACCTGCCACCAGTGTTTCTGGGTGCGTTTGATGCTGAAAAAATAGCTTTTATCCAATATAACGCTGTTTCAGCAGTTTTTGCGCAGAACGATTTTGACTGGACAGTAACGTCTTCAAACCACGAAACCAAAGAATTTCGTCAGCTATACGACATGGTAAAAGATGAACTGGAAAGAAAATCACAGATATTTTATTTTGACAAACATAAAAAAGAGCTAAGAGAATTTATCAAATCCAATTTTGTGTTGGGCAGACAGGGGCATTCTAATGTTGTTATTACCAAAAATAATTTTGTAACCGTTTATTTCAAATGGCTTCAGGATGTTAAACCCTCTATTAAAATTGATTGGGAAAAGGCAAAACAACTGGGGATATTGGATGCAGATTTTTATCTGGCGGATTTGCTGTCCAAAGATAACGAGTCTATTAAGGACAGCCTTTTTGTTCTGCTAAAGCGCAACCAGTATTTTATGTTTCGCAAAGAAGAAGATGAGCTGGGATTGCGCGACCCGACTCTGGTGGAGTTTAATGACAACCAGCGTGCACACCGCCGTTTTTGGAGCATATATGACCGGCCGCCCCGCAAAGAATTTTGGAATTATATTGTAGAAAGGCGCGATTTGCTTGTTCCACAGGATGTGCGCGAGCGCAAAGGGTCTTTTTTTACACCGCAAAAGTGGGTAGAACTGAGCCAGAAATATCTTGCCGATGTACTGGGCGAAAACTGGCAGGATGAGTATTATGTGTGGGATTGCTGTGCCGGCACGGGTAATTTATTAAACGGGCTGACAAATAAATATAAAATATGGGCGAGCACCTTGGACAAGGCCGATGTTGACGTGATGAAAGACCGGGTCAAAAACGGTGCTAATCTATTGGCAAGCCACATTTTTCAAATGGATTTTTTAAACGACGATTTTGAAGAAAAATGTCCCAAAGGCCTGCTGGATATTTTAAAAAATGAGGAAAAACGCAAAAAACTGGTAATATACATCAATCCACCGTATGCGGAGGCAACAACAGTTGGCTCAAAGAGTAAAGATAAAGTTGCAATATCCAATAAAACCTATGAAAAATATAAAAATGTTATCGGTAAGGCAAGCAATGAACTGTTTGCTCAGTTTTTTATCCGAATTTATAAAGAATTATCCGGCTGCATTTTGGCAGAATTTTCAACATTGAAAATTCTGCAGGCCGGCAATTTCGCTGTGTTTCGCGATGTCTTTCTGGCCAGGCTGGAAAAAATGTTTGTCGTTCCCGCGGATACGTTTGATAATGTCAAAGGGCAATTTCCCATCGGTTTTATGATTTGGAACACGGATAAAAAAGGAAGGTTTGAACAAATTACAGCAGACGTATATTATAAAGAAAATACAGAATATTTATCGGAAATAAATTCTTTCAAAAAAATAATTGCATATAATAAAGCTAAATTTATCAATAAATGGTATTCTGAATACTTAAAAAAAAATACGGGCAAAAAAATTGGCATACTAAATACTTTTGGAAATGATTTTCAGCAACAAAATCATATTCATATCTCATCAATCAATAATTTTAATCATACGAGCGTTATTACAGAAAGCATACTTAACATTTTATCAATCTATTTTTCCGTTCGCCATTGCATTGAGGCAACCTGGCTCAATGACCGTGACCAGTTTTTATATCCGCAGGGCAACTGGCAGGAAGACAGAGAGTTTCAGTCCAACTGTCTCGCCTATACGCTTTTTCATGGCCAAAACCGCATATCTGCCCTGCATGATGTTAACCATTGGATTCCTTTTACCGAAACAGAGGTAGATGCCAAAGATGTTTTTGAAAGCCATTTTATGACCGAATACATCAAAAATAATAAAATTGTTTTTTCAGAAGCCGCGCAAAATGTTTTTGTTGCCGGCAAGGCGCTCTGGCGATACTATCACGAGCAGCCGGGTGCCAATCCGAACGCTTCTTTTTATGACATTCGCGCCTTTTTTCAGGGACGTGACGCCAACGGTAGAATGAACAAAGACAGTGCTGATGAGGAATATATGCGGCTTATTACCCATCTTCGCAATGCGCAGAAAATATTGGCACAACAAATTGCCGTCAAGACGTATAAATATGAATTTTTAAAATAAAATTCAGTGGCTTCATAAAAAATGTAAAAAAATGAAAAAAAAGCTTTATTTTAAATTTTTTTGTGTTATAAGCAAAATATAATCTTTCATAATAAATTGAAAGTGGGGCAAACGCCCCGCTTTTTTGTTAAGAAACAAAGGAGAGTATAATGCAAAAACATTATCTGGCAGATGTCATAGAACCCGTTATAGATAATTTAGGCTATGACACGGTACGGATTTTGACCATTGGCGAAAAGAACCCAACCCTTCAGATAATGATTGAGCATAAAGATTATAACCAGGAGCTGACAGTGGATGATTGTGCCGCGGTAAGCCGTGCCGTTTCTGCTATTCTGGATGAAAAAGACCCGCTGGATGGACGCTATACGTTGGAGGTAAGTTCCCCGGGGTTGGATCGCCCGCTCACCAAACCGGAGCATTTTCTGCGTTTCATCGGCTATGTCGTAAAAATTGAAACAGAAGAAATGATAGAAAAAAGAAAGCGGTTTAAAGGGACGCTGAAAAATATATCTTCAGACAATATCATAACTATAGATGCGGACGGAGTGGATTATTCTATTGCTTTTGCCAATGTTGCAAAAGCCAAAATCGTGATGACTGACGAGTTGTGGGAACAGTTTATGAAATCCCGCAAATCGTATGAAGCTTAACTTGTTTAACAGTAGAAGAGGATACTATGGAAAATATCGTAAATATGCCCAGACCGGAAATTTTAATGGTAGCGGACACCGTTGCCAGAGAAAAGAATATTGACCGCGAGGATGTTTTCAAGGCGATGGAAGAGGCTATTCAAAAAGCCGGCCGTTCCAAATACGGTTATGAACATGATATTCGCGTGAATATTAACCGTAAAACGGGAGCCATTGCTTTGGCGCGTTATCGGGCTGTAGTAGACCAGATTGAAAATGAAACGACCGAATTGACATTACAGGAAGCGCAACGGATAAATCCTGATATCAAAGTCGGCGAATATATCATAGACCCTCTTCCGCCGATAGATTTTGGGCGCATTGCAGCGCAAACGGCCAAACAGGTTATTATGCAAAAAGTTCGTGAAGCCGAGCGGAACAGACAATATGAAGAATACAAGGGCAAAATCGGCACCATAATCAATGGCACAGTTAAAAGAGTTGAGTTCGGTAATATCATCGTGGATATGGGAAAAACGGAAGCAGTTTTGCGCCGGGACGAAATTATTCCGCGGGAAAACTTTAAGAATGGGGATCGCGTTCGTGCGTATGTTTTGGATGTTCGTCGCGAAACACGGGGTCCACAGATTTTTCTTTCCCGCACCTGTCCGGAGTTCATGGCCAAACTGTTTACTTCAGAAGTTCCGGAAATTTACGATGGCATGGTAGAAATTATAAGTGTGGCGCGCGATCCGGGGTCAAAGGCCAAAATAGCCGTTCGAGCCAGAGATTCCTCTATTGATCCCGTTGGCGCCTGTGTTGGTTTGCGCGGTATTCGCGTTCAGGCCGTCGTGACCGAGCTACAGGGCGAAAAGATTGATATTGTCCCTTATTCAGCAGACAAAGCTCAGTTTATTGTCAGTGCTTTGGCTCCGGCAGAGGTAAGCAAGGTAGTTATTGATGAAGAAAACAACCGCATAGAAGTTGTTGTTGCTGAAGACCAGTTTTCCATAGCCATCGGCCGTCGCGGGCAAAATGTTAAATTGGCTTCACAGTTGGTTAATGCCGATATAGATATTTTGACCGAGGAGCAGGAACGTGAACGTCGTGCCAACGAAAACAGAATTCGTTCGGAGCGTTTTATTTCGGCATTGGATATTGATGAGATGATAGCCCATGTTTTGATTTCAGAAGGTTTTTCAACTGTTGATGAAGTTGCCATGGTGGATCTTTCCGAATTATCCTCCATTGACGGTTTTGATGAAGACCTAGCTGCAGAATTGCAGAAACGTGCCAGAGAATTTGTCCGCAAACGCAATGAAGAGTTTGCTGAAAAGAGCAAATCTTTAGGCGTTGATGACAGTCTGAAGACCATCGTCGGGCTTGATCAGGATATGATTTTGAAATTGGCAGAAAGTGGTGTTAAGACATTAGATGACCTTGCTGATCTGGCTGCCGATGAATTAATTGAAATTTTGGGTAAAGATGTCATTACCGATGTGGAGGCCAATCGTGTTATCATGATGGCACGTGAACATTGGTTTAATGACGAACAAAACTAGGTGCACGATGTCAAGAGAGCAGATTGCAAGAAAATGTATTGTTGAAGGAACCGTCAAACCCGGCAATGAATTGTTACGGTTTGTAGAACTGGATAATACCTTACTGCCAGATTTTAATAAAAAACTTCCCGGTAAGGGGATGTACATCACTTGCAATCGGCTCACTTTGGAAAAAGCCTTAAACAAAAAGGTTTTTCATAGGGTCAGCCGGCATAATTTGAAAATAAACGAAAACTTTATTGAAACGGTTGAAAAGTTATTAAAACAAAAAGCGCTAGAAAGTTTAAATCTGGCGCGTAAAGGCGGTGCACTTATTACAGGATTTGACAAATTAAAAGAGGCGGTGCAAAAGAAAAAAGTAGATTTTATCATAGAAGCCAGGAATGCCGGGTCAGTAGGTAAAGAAAAAGTGGCATTTCTTGCTAAAAGTATTGAAATATTTAATTTATTTAGTATAGAAGAATTAGATATGGCTTTAAATAAAGAGAACACTGTAAATGTTGCTGTGTTAAAAAGTGACATTTCACAGATGGTTTATTGCAATTTGAAAAAGTATCAGAAATTTTTATCGTAAACGGAGAAAATAACGAATGACAGAAGATAATGGCAAAAAATTAACATTATCCGGAAAACCAACCCTGACGTTGAAAAAAACAAATATGACTGTCAAACCGGAAGGACGAAAAGTTGTCCAGGTCGAAGTCAGAAAAAAAAGGTTTGGCGGCACAACCGTCAAACCGGCAAAACCTGCGGTTGAAATAGACGAAGCCTTGGCACAAAAGATAGAGTTATTGGCTAAGGCAAAAGAGCATGATGCCAAGAAAAAACAGGAAGAAGAGGAAAAGGCCTTATTGCGCCAGAAACAAAAAGAAGAGGAATTAAAGAAGCAGGAAAAAGCACAGAAGGAAGTTGAAGCAGAGCAGCATGTTGCCGCCATTACCAGAACCGAAAATGAAGAAAAATTGCATAATAATTTCAAACATAAAAAAGATAGCTTTGATGATGATGACGACGATGAAGAATATTACGGGAAAAAAGGAAAAAAAGCCTCGTCATCAGAAAGCGGAAGAACACTGAGCCGGGAAGAAACTTTTGAACAGGAAAGAAAAAAAATTCAGAAAAGAAGTTTTGAAACCCCAAAACGCAATACAAAAATAAATGTTAATTCCTATATGTTTAACGATGACGATGACGATGATTACGGCTATAGCGCCCCCCGTCGTCGCTTTAAGAAAAAAACACCGAAACCACAACCCCAGGTTCAGGCTCCTCAGGAGAAAATAGTTAAAGAAGTCGTTATTCCTGAAATAATTACGGTGCAGGATTTGGCAAACCGCATGGCTGAAAAAAGCTCTGATGTTATCAAAAAATTGATGTCTTTAGGCGTAATGGCGACCATCAATCAGGCCATAGATGCAGATACGGCGCAAATTGTGGTTGAAGAAATGGGACATAAATTTAAGCGGGTGGCTGAAAGCGATGTTGAAGAGGGTTTAACCGGACCAGCCGATGCCGAAGTGGATTTACTACCTCGGCCGCCGGTAGTAACGGTTATGGGGCATGTTGACCACGGTAAAACATCTCTGCTTGATGCCTTGCGCGAAACTAATGTTGTGGCCAAAGAGGCTGGTGGCATAACACAGCATATCGGTGCATATCAAATTACCTTAAAAGACGGTCAAAAAATAACATTTATTGATACACCGGGGCATGAGGCCTTCTCAGAAATGCGTGCCCGAGGCGCCAAAGTGACAGATATTGTTGTTCTCGTCGTCGCAGCCAATGACGGCATTAAACCGCAAACAATTGAGGCTATCCGCCATGCCCAGGCTGCAAATGTACCGATTGTCGTCGCCATTAACAAAATAGATTTGCCGGGTGCCGACCCGATGAAAGTAAAAAATGAACTCCTGCAACAGGGGATTATAGTAGAAGAAATGGGTGGCGAATGTTTATGTGCGGAAGTGTCTGCCAAAAAACGCATTAACATAGATAAGCTGGTAGAAGCAATTTTATTACAGGCGGAAATTCTTGATTTGAAAGCCAACCCCAATCGTCCGGCAGAAGGTGTGGTAATAGAAGCAAAAATGGAAAAAGGCCGTGGCAACGTGGCGACTGTATTGGTGCAAAACGGGACATTAAAAGTCGGAACAGTATGTATTGCCGGTAAAGAGTGGGGACATGTCCGGGCAATGTTTAATGAAAACGGCAGAAAAGTATTTGAAGCCACGCCAGCGACACCGGTTGAGGTATTGGGACTTCAGGGAACACCATCTGCAGGAGATAGTTTTATAAATGTCAAAGATGAAAACCAGGCGCGTGAGGTAACAAATTATCGTGTCCGTAAAGAACGTGAAGCCAAAGTGGTAAAGAGTGCCAAATCGGCAATGGAACAAATGCTGGATAAAATTAAATCCGGTGAATCCAGACAGTTATCTGTAATTATTAAAGCCG
Source organism: uncultured Acetobacter sp. (assembly GCA_964416205.1). Lineage (GTDB taxonomy): Bacteria > Pseudomonadota > Alphaproteobacteria > RF32 > CAG-239 > CAG-267. The sequence goes on from CAYQDC010000007.1 coordinate 42,636, forward strand.
ATGTTCAGGGTTCGGTAGAAGCCATAGAAGGAACACTGAAAAAGCTATCCACCGAAGAGGTATCAGTACACATTTTACATTCGGCAGTTGGGCCTGTTTCCGAGTCAGATGTAACTCTGGCAAAAGCCTCTAATGCCTTTATCATTGGCTTTAATGTTCGCGCAATTCCTCAGGCCAGGGATATGGCGCGTCGTGATGGCGTTGATATAAGATATTATTCCATCATTTATGACGTAGCCGATGATGTTAAGAAAGGGTTGGAAGGGTTGCTTTCACCCGAATTGCGTGAAAAATTCCTCGGCTATGCTGAAATTAGAAACGTCTTTAATATTACCGGTGTGGGTAAGGTTGGTGGTTCTATGGTCACTGAAGGAATGGTCAAACGCGGAGCTAAAGTGCGTTTATTGCGAGATAACGTTGTTATTCACGATGGTAACTTGGCGCAGCTGAAACGTTTCAAAGATGACGTAAAAGAAGTCAGGGAAGGCTATGAGTGTGGCATAAGTTTTGAGAATTATAATGACATCCAGGTTGGCGACTATATAGAATGTTATGAAATAGAAGCCATTGCCGCCAAGCTCTGAGGAGGAATGACAATGATTGGAAAAATAACTAAAGAACCGACCCAGCGTCAGTTGCGTATCGGTCAGGAGATAAAAAAAATTATAGCTGGAGCTTTGGAAAAAGGCGAGGTAAGAAATCCTCTGTTGTTCAATCATCTGATAACTATAACTGATGTAAATGTTTCTCCTGATCTGAAATATTGCACCGTTTACTTTATGACATTAAATGGCAAAGAATTAGGGCAGATAGAAGATGATTTAAATGCCGAAGCTTGGGGACTGAAAAAGCTGATAGCTGCAAAGCTGAAATTGCGCTATACACCGGATTTAAATTTTAGAATGGATACATCTTTTGAAGAAAGAGACCGGATAGAAAAATTATTACGCGACCCTAAAGTGGCGCAGGATCTGCTACCACGGGAAGAAAAGTAATACTGTAAGACCGAAGCGGTAAAACAAAGGAGCAAAATGTTTAAAGGCTTTATCTGCGAATTTAAAAAGTTTGCCATGCGTGGCAATGTAATTGACATGGCTGTCGGTATAATTATCGGTGCTGCTTTCGGGAAAATAGTGGATTCTTTAGTAAAAGACATATTAATGCCACCAATTGGGCTTATATTGGGCAAGGTTGATTTTTCGGATTTAAAACTTTATCTAACGCAAGGCAATGATCCTGTAACAATAAATTATGGCCTGTTCATCAATGCGCTCATCAGCTTTCTGATAGTATCTTTTGCCATATTTTTATTAATAAAAGCAATTAACAAATTGCCTGAAATGGTTATAGGGGATGAAAAAAAGGCTGCACCCGCTGATCCTAAAACCAAAATCTGCATGTATTGTTGCACAGAAATACCGGCTAAAGCCTGCCGTTGTCCCCATTGCACATCAGATTTAAAAATAGATAAAAAGAGCTGACAGTTTTGATACCGTGTTACTGATAGCACTTTTTATCATACTGTTTCGTATATCTGAAAAGTTGCTAAATCTCCACAAAACAATATCAGTTTTCATTTCCGTCCGCAAATATCTTTTTCAGAAGGCTCAATTAAAGAAAAGTGTTGTTTTTTATACCTTTAAAAATGAGACTTATAGTCAACACAAGAATAAACTCTCCTTTATAAGGAGATGGTATGGAGTTCGAATCTCTCAGTATCCACCAGTTAGAGCTTTGAAATTCATAGAGAATTTCAAAGCTTTTGTTTTCTCCCAATCAATAGATATTGTTTAAGCTCCAAAATAGCTACCGATGGAGTAGCGTGGTGCTTTATATATTGATAGGATTTTTTACATATTTTTATATTTGTTCAATTTTTTCTTTTTGTTGTATCATCAGACGCTTCTTTGTGAAAGGCTTATTTGGGAAGCTTTTATTAATATGCTAAATCTACCTATTGATAGGAAAAGAAAGGAATATAAAAAGATGAGTGTTTACGGTTATGTCAGAGTTAGCAGTGATAAACAAGATTGTGCTAACCAGCGTTTAGGGATTGAGCAAAAAGCTAAACAATTAAACTATGAAATTGACCGCTATATAGAAGACAACGGCGTGTCCGGTATTAAAGAGCCAGAAAAGCGGGCTTTAGGTGGTTGTTTAAGAAGGCTAAAAAAAGGCGATGTTATTATATGTTCTGAATTATCACGATTAGGGCGAAAGCTATTTATGATTATGCGTATTTTAGAGCATTGTATGCGTGTTGGGGCTAAAGTTTACACAGTTAAAGACAATTATGAACTAGGCGACAATTTGCAAAGCAAGGTTTTGGCGTTTTCATTTGGTTTATCAGCAGAAATTGAACGAGATTTAATCAGTCAGCGCACAAAAGAAGCAATGGCGAGATTGAAAGCAGAGGGACGTTCTCTTGGCAGACAAAAAGGGAGTAAAAATAAAACATATAAACTAGACGGCATGGAAGATAAAATCCGTCAACTAAGAGAAAAAAATTTTAATAAATCTAAAATAGCGAAAATGTTAAAAGTAAGCTTGCCAACTTTAAAAAAGCAGATGGCACTGTATAACATTTTGTAAATTCTTATGACCCCTATTTTTTTATACCCTTTATATATTACCTTTCTTAGGTTGTAAACAATAAACTCTAGATTATTAATATTT
>CAYQDC010000008.1:0-44391 GCA_964416205.1 uncultured Acetobacter sp.
ATTTTGACCCGTTTACGGGTAGCAAGTAATCTTCGCCCTGTCAGACCGTTATACGTCCTTAAGGCGTTCGCTGGCACTATTAGGGTTACATCCGTTAGAGAAGAACCTAGGCCGATAGTTTTCTTGTTACAAAAAAAAGCCTTGTAAAAAACAAGGCTTTTAAATTGGAGCGGGCAATGGGATTCGGACCCACGACATCAACCTTGGCAAGGTTGCGCTCTACCCCTGAGCTATACCCGCATCGTCCGTTATGGGTTTTGTTTATACCATACATTTTTATTATTGCAAGCAAAAAATTTCCTTATTTTTATTATTTTATCATCTACCTGTTTTAGCGTTTATTTTTATCTTTATTTCCTTAATAATTTATATATAATTATATTCTATTATAAAAATATCAATTTTCACAGGAGAGATTATGAAAAAAAATGCAACACCATCAATTTCCAGAACAAAACGATTTGAAAAAGAAGCTAAAGCGTTGAAAAAGAATCTGGAAAAAAGAAAAAAACAAGAAGCCGAATTGGCTCTGCTCAAAAAGAAAAATTCTAATACACAGGACTAAACAAATGGATAAAATAAAAATTATCGGCGGAAATCAGTTAAACGGAAAAATTTATATCAGTGGCGCTAAAAATGCAGCGTTGCCACTGGTCTGTTCTTCTCTTTTAACAACGGATGAAGTGATTCTTAAAAATGTTCCGCAACTCTCAGATATAACTTTTTTAAACAATCTACTCCAGAATCTTGGTGTTAAAATTCATGAAAACATACAATTATCCGATTCGCAGACAATAAAAATTTTTTCTTATCGGGCTGATGATATAAAAGAACTTATCGCCCCTTACGATTTCGTTAGAAAAATGAGAGCTTCTTATTATGTTTTGGGACCGTTGCTTTCACGTTTTAAACATGCAGAGCTTTCATTGCCAGGTGGTTGTGCTATAGGAGCCCGCCCAATAGATATCCATCTTTCGTCTTTGGAACAGATGGGAGCTCATATTGAAATTAAAAATGGTTATGTTGTAGCTGATGCTCCTTCTGGTCTGCATGGTTCCCATATTATTTTCAGTAAAGCTTCAGTTGGTGCCACCTGCAATATCTTAATGGCTGCAACGTTGGCCGAAGGAATTACAAAAATAGAAAATGCAGCGAAAGAACCTGAAATTGCCAATTTAATAGATTTGTTGAATAATATGGGGGCTCGTATTGAGGGCAAAAACACCTCTATTTTAACCATAAACGGGGTAAAAAGTTTGCATGGAGCTGAAATTTCTGTTGTGCCAGACAGAATTGAGGCTGGCTCGTATGCTATAGCTGCAGCAATTACCCGTGGGAGAATCGAACTAATCAATGCTAACGCCGAACATTTACAACAGCCGTTGCGCGTACTGGAAAAGATGGGAATCGGTATTGAAGAAAAAAGCTCCTCTATTATTGTTGATGGAGTAGATAAACATATTATTGGCGAAGATATTTATACCGATTATTATCCTGGATTTCCAACAGATTTGCAGGCTCAATTCATGGCATTGATGACGATTGCCGATGGAGCATCTCTTGTTACGGAAAGTATTTGGGAAAATCGTTTCATGCATGTTCCCGAATTATGCCGTATGGGGGCAAATATTAATATCCATGGCCATGCATCTGCTATTGTTCGTGGTGTAAAAAAGCTTTCTGGAGCTCCGGTTATGGCTACAGATTTACGTGCTTCTTTTGCGCTGGTTTTGGCTGCTCTTGCTGCCGAAGGTGAAACTATTGTCAACAGAGTTTATCATTTAGATCGAGGTTATGAAAGGCTTGAAGAGAAATTAAAAGGCGTTGGCGCCAATATTGTGCGTATGAGCGAATCCGATTAAGCTTTATATTTGTGCCAGTTATTAAATAACAATCTGCGAAGCTTTTCTAGATTGCGGCATGATTTTTGTTCTTCTGCGTTGTAGACTGAAAAGGTTTTATAAGCCTCGTATGCCTCATCGAATCCGCTGTTCCATGGCTCCCCATGGCGCATTAAATTGCTAATACCCAAAATCGTCCATGATAACCAGGTATCGTTTATCAGCATTTGCGTTCTGCGATCAGCTTGCATATATTCTGAAGTCTGTTGCAAAACAGCCAATGTTTTACGATTGTCTTTAATGACATTCTTTGCTTTGGCCAAACTGTCTGCCCGATTACGATAATTGTATATGGGAGTTACCATTACGGAGATTAACGGGTTGTGCAGAAATGCCCGATATACAAATACGTCATCTTCACCACACGTAACGTTTAGCGGAAAAGATAAGATATTCTTTTCAATAAATTCTTTCAGAAAAAATTGTCCCCGAACACCTGTTCCCGTATAAAATAAATCGCTAAATGCATCTTTTCCGTGAAAAGGAGAAAAGATAGCTAACTTATCCAAATTGCGGGTTGGGAATTTGCGTTCTTCAGGTACTTCTGCTGTTGCAGCTTCTCCTTTGGTCTGCCGTACCCATTCATGATCATAAACATCATAGAATCCAGTTAACAGTATGTCCGGCTGATCTTTTTTCAAAATTTTCGTCGCTGATGATATTGCTTGAGGTTCCAACCAGTCATCACTGTCTACAAATGTAATATATTTATTTTCAGCTGCTTTTATTCCGGCATTACGGGCAGCCGAAACCCCCTGGTTGCTCTGATTTATTAATTTTATATTTTTATACTGCCATGCATATGTCTGCAATATTTTTCCCGAGTTATCGGTAGAACCATCGTTTACCAATATCACCTCATAATTTCCGTCTTGAGCCAAAATACTGTCTAAACAATGCTGTATATAAGCTTCTGCATTATAAACGGGAATAATTATGCTTATTGTTATCTGCTTTTGCATCCTGTTCCATATTGAGACCAAAATCATAAGAGTAATAAATATGATTATTGTTATCTTTTTCTTCATAGATTGGTCCTCATAAATTTTTATACAATTTTGAGTTGCCTATACAGTGGACGATCTGTCCTTATGTCCAAATAATGGCCACCCCATTGTTTACAAAAAGTTTCCATGTTTTTTCTTTTTTCTGCAAAATAGCTGGCATAAGTTTTTTTAAAATTATCAGAAACCGTGTTAAATATAAGTTTTTTTCCGTCATAGGCCGCAGCATATTCACCATCTTCAGGTGCAGTATCTTCCAAAATATCATATATATTGACACAATATACGCGGCAACGATGGCTTAAAGTAGCTACTATTTTTTTTGTGGAATCGCTAATATTGCCGAAACTACTGATTATGAATATTTGTGCTTTGCTTTTCAAATTGTATTGTAAAAATTGCAACGGAGCGGACAAATCTCTGACATCCTCTGCCTGATTATTTAACTGCAATATTTCCCGACTGGCCTGGGCTATAGCCTTAAAAACAGCCATTAAATTCCGCTGATTATTTTGGGGCTTAAAAAAACGAGTTTCATAACCGTTAAAAAGCAATAATCCGAATCTATCTTTGTTTACAATGCTTTGCCATCCTAATAAAGCTGCTAATTTTGCAGCAGATACTGATTTTAATTCTTTTTTTGTACCAAACAACATATGCGGAGATAGATCTAAAATGGCATAAACTTCGCGGTCTTTTTCTTCTGCAAATATTTTTGTATATACATTACCCTTCCGTGCTGTTACACGCCAATCAATATCGCGTACGTCATCTCCATATCCATATGCCCTAACCTCCTCTAATTCCATCCCTCTTCCTTTGAAAGCGGAATGTATATCTCCAGCCTGATATGAGGTTATATTATTGTGGTGCTGACGAATATATGGCAAATATTTTTTCAGCGACACCAGATCTTCAACCGTTACACACAGCCCTTTTAGTTTATTATTATTATTTTCATTTTTCTTTTTAAAGTTAAAGAACATCCTCACTCCATTTAAATACACTGTTTATTACGGCAGTGGCACAAGTTTAAGTAATAATGTTATCACATCATCCGTCGTCATTCCGTCAGCCTGAGCTTCAAAACTCAAAATGATACGATGCCGCAAAATATCATACACAACAGCATGAATATCTTCTGGTGTTACAAAATCTCGTCCTTCCAGCCATGCGTTAATTCTGGCACATTTATCTAATGCTATTGTAGCCCGGGGACTAGCTCCATAAAGAATTCTGTCCTTTAGTGACAAATCATATTTTTCAGGATGTCTTGTTGCTACAATCAGCTGTACAAGATATTCCTCCATGCTTTCACTTACATGCATGGATAAAACAGCCTTTCGCGCCGCGAAAATATCTTCAACGGATATCTTTCCGACTTTATTAACAAATTCAAGCCAAGCTACATCCTGTTCTTTTCCACTGATTTGTTCGGCTCGTACCAATTTTAAAATTCTTCGCTCCGTTTCAACATCAGGCTGATCAATTTTAATATACATTAAGAATCTGTCCAGCTGTGCTTCAGGTAAATTATATGTTCCCTCTTGTTCTATCGGGTTTTGAGTTGCCAATACCATAAAGAGTTCTGGCAGCCGATATTGTTTACCGCCAATGCTAACCTGGCGCTCAGCCATAGCTTCAAGCAAAGCTGACTGTACTTTTGCCGGGGCCCGGTTTATTTCATCCGCTAAAACAAGATTCGCAAATACTGGCCCCTTGCGAAATTCAAACTCACCTTTTTCCGCAATATATATATCGCTGCCGGTTATATCCGATGGCAGCAAATCTGGCGTGAACTGAATACGATTATAATTGGCTTGGATACATTCGGAAAGTGTCTTAATTGCTTTTGTTTTTGCCAGTCCCGGGGCACCTTCCAACAGGGCATGACCGTCTGCCAATAACGTAATAATAAGTTTCTTTATCAATTCTTTTTGACCGACTATCCGGCTATCCATATATTTTTGCAAAGCACAGATTTTTTCTCTAATTTCGCTCATCATTCCTCCCAATGTTTTATTTCTGTTCTAAAAAGGCATAAAACGCTTTCATTTAAGAAAATTACCCTGTATAAAGCAGTATATATGGTGTTGGAAAACAAAAAACAAGCAATTTTATACGATGAATAACATTTTTGATTTTGATGATAATGATGAGCGTGAAGCGGCTCCTGTTTATGACAATATCAGTGCCCTAAGGCCTGCACCTCCTTTTTTGAATGATTTAAATCCTGAACAAAAAGAAGCTGTTTTAAAAACTGAAGGTGCCTTACTGGTGCTAGCTGGAGCAGGAACAGGTAAAACAAAAGTCTTAACGACCAGACTTGCCTATATTTTACAAAACAACAATGTCCGCCCGTGGAATTGTTTGGTGGTGACTTTTACGAATCGTGCCGCCAATGAAATGAAAGAGCGGGTACGCCAGTTTATCGGAGATACCGTTAATTCGGTTTGGTTGGGAACGTTTCACAGTATTTGTGTGAAAATTCTCAGAAAGTATCCAGAATTGGTCGGACTGCAACCAAATTTTACCATTCTTGGTGAAGATGATCAAAAGAGGATTGTTAAAAAAATTTTACAAGATAATAACATTGATGAAAAACAATATTCGCCACAAGCTGTTTTAGAAAAAATTTCAAGACTTAAGGACAAGGGGCTTACAATTGATAAAGTTACGGCTGATTATAAATCTAATTTAACGACTTTTATCTATAAAGAATATCAAAAAAGACTTTTGGAATTAAATTGTGTTGATTTTGGTGACATTTTACTATACACGCTTGATATTTTAATGAAAAATGCCAACGTTTTAAATGAATATCAAGAACGTTTCCGTTATATCATGGTAGATGAATATCAAGATACAAATGTTACGCAATATCTGCTGCTCCGCCTTTTATCTCAAAAATATCGTAATATCTGTTGTGTAGGCGATGATGACCAGTCTATTTATTCGTGGCGAGGTGCCGAAATTGAAAATATCTTAAGATTTACTGAAGATTTTCCAGAGGCCGTTACTATTCGTCTGGAGCGAAATTACCGTTCTATCGCCAACATATTGGCAGCGGCATCTGCCGTCATCAGCCATAATACAAAACGTCTGGGGAAAATATTAAAAGTAGCGGAGCACAGCCCTGTTTCTGATTGCGAAAATGAGAAAATAAAAGTGATTAGCACGTATAGTGGCGATGACGAGGCAAAATATATTTCCATGCAAATACAGCGTTTGAAATATAACGATTACACTTATAATCAAATGGCTGTTTTGGTGCGCACTGCTTCACAAACCCGTGCATTTGAAGAAAGTTTTATCAAAGAAGGCATTCCTTACAAGGTTGTTGGAGGATTAAAATTTTATGAGCGAGCCGAAATTCGTGATATGCTTGCGTATTTTCGCTTAATTCTTCAGCCGAATGATGATTTAGCTTTTGAACGGATTATTAATAAACCTGCTCGAGGAATAGGGGAAAAAACAGTTGAAAAATTCAGAGACAAATCACAAAAAGATAGTATTCCTTTATATCAGGCTATGGTTAGTATGGTGAAAGAAGGTTGTTTTGCCGGTAAAATAAAACAGACATTGGAACATTTTATCCATATGATTAACGAATGGCAACACTTATTAGTGGCTGTTTCCCTCGGTGAATTTGCGGATCAAGTAGTCGATGAAACCGGATATATGGCTATGCTGGAACAAGATAAATCCATTGAGGCTCCAGGCCGTATTGAAAATATAAAAGAGCTGATAAGTGTTATGAGTGATAGAGAAAATTATCAAACGCTTTCTGAATTTTTAGAACACGTTAGCCTAGTCATTGATAATGAATATAACGACAATGCCAACAAAGTTATTATTTCCACTTTGCATGCTGCAAAAGGCTTAGAATTTGATGCTGTTTTTCTTCCAGGATGGGAAGAAGGACTTTTCCCGCATCAAAAATGTTTAGACGGAGACGGGAACATTGAAGAAGAGCGGCGGTTGGCTTATGTTGCAATCACACGTGCTCGTAAATTATTATATATTACAATGGCTTTTAACCGTAAGTTATATGGACAATGGCAAAGTAATATGCCTTCTCGTTTTTTAAATGAATTGCCACCTTCGTGCATTGAGCTGATAAATAATACTGGATATGCATCTGTTCCCTCTCAAAAAGATTATAACTATAGCCAGTGCGACAATGGTTATTCCAATAACTTTACCCAACACAGCTATTCTTCAACATCTTCATATTCCAGAGGACACAGAAAAAATTGTAGTATGCCCCAAAGTAAAAAAAGAGAAAGCTATTTTGACAGCTATGAGAGCGTTGCATATGATATATATGAAAATGAAGACAAGTTATTTCATTCCAAAAATGATTATTTTTACAAAAAATCAAAAGTTTCTTCTTTAGTTGGCTCGCGTGTGCGACATACCACTTTCGGTTATGGGCATATTACTCAAGTTGACGGGGATAAATGTGAAGTTCTTTTTGATACTTACGGCAGAAAGAAAATCATAAAAAGTTTTTTGGAGATATGTTGAAATTTGATTGCTGTTTATTTGCGAAAAGAAAAATATTTATGCGTAAAAAATGTTAACACTGTTACAATGATAATACAACACATCTGAGCAGCCGCTTTATCTAAATTAGGAATATCTTGGAGAAAACACTCCTCAGGCAGATTTTCTTTTATATGCACCATTGTAACAAAAAAAGCCAAAAGCCCAATGTTTATAAAATATAGTACTATATACGAGGAAAATGCTTTGATATATTCGCGCCAAAAATTACCAGTCCCTTGAAATACATAATAACGCATGGTTATGATTGAAATATTGATATTTATTAAATTCATCAGTAACAGCGATAACTGTTCGCGCCCTTCTGTAAAATATAAAAAAGCATAGTAAATTGTGAAAGATAAGATTGTGTTAAATCCTCCCACAAGGATAAAACGGATTTTCTGGTTTATGGCAAACCAGATTTTTTCAATATATCTGTATGCTTCTAATATCATCTTTCCTCTTTGCCTTTTGTTTTAACATAAAACATTTTGTTTTCCAGAAAATTTTATTTTATTAACTTAATTTATCTCCCCGCTTTATATTCTGGCCGACTTTAAATACACTGTTTAAATACACCATTCCATCACCACCTTAAACTTATCGGTTTTATATTTTATTTTTAAACTTGAAAAAGATATAAAATATGATAGAAAAATACGGTATTTTGTAAGGAGAATCTTTATGGCAATCGACAATGAAACAGTGAGAAAAGTTGCTTTTTTATCCCGGTTATGCGTTGAACCGGATAAGTTGGAGGATACCCAAAAGGAATTTAATAAAATTTTAGCCTGGGTCGAGGAATTAAATGAAGTAAACACAGATAATATCAGGCCACTTGTGTCCGTTAACGACGAAGCTTTAACGCTACGTCAAGACAAAGTTACTTCCGGACAAATGAGCGAAGCCATTCTGCAAAATGCACCGGCAAAAGAATTTGGATATTTTGTTGTTCCCAAGGTTGTGGAGTAATATCATGTTTAATTTAACAGATTTAACAATAGCTGAAGCTTTAATTAGATTAAAAAATAAAGAAATTTCTCCTGTTGAGCTGACTAAGGCTTATATTGACAAAGCCAAGAAAGGACAACATTATAATGCTTATGTATACTTTGATGAAGAACAGGCTTTGAAGAAAGCCGAAGAAGCCGAACAGCATTATGTTTCTGGAACTAACCGACAGTTGGAAGGTATTCCGCTCGGTGTTAAAGACTTATTTTGCACGAAAGGAATGCAGACAACTGCGTGCTCTCGTATTTTAGGAAAATTTGTCCCACTGTATGAGTCAACTGTTACGCAAAAACTACTGGATGAGGGTGGTATTTTTTTAGGTAAATTAAATATGGATGAATTTGCCATGGGGGGCAGTAATGAAACAAGCTGCTTTGGTCCGGTTGTTAATCCTTGGAGTAAAGCAGTGCCTTTGGTTGCAGGAGGTTCTTCCGGAGGTTCTGCTGCAGCAGTGGCTGCAAAAATGTGTGCAGCTGCTACTGGTACAGATACGGGTGGTTCAATTCGTGAACCTTCTGCCTTTTGTGGTGTTACAGGTATAAAGCCAACCTATGGTCGCTGTTCACGTTATGGCATTATTGCTTTTGCTTCATCGTTGGATCAGGCAGGGCCGATTTGCAAAGATGTTACAGATTGCGCTATTTTATTAAGCAATATGGCTGGATATGATGCAAAGGATTCAACATCTTCTTTCAAAGAGGTTCCGAACTTTCGTTCATTTATTGGACAAGATATAAAAGGACTTAAAGTTGGGATCCCCGCTGAATATAAACAGGATGGATTAAATTCAGAGGTTGAGGCATATTGGGACAAAGCTGCCGAGATGCTTAAGGATTCAGGCGCTGAGATTATCCCAATCAACTTGCCACACACTAAATATGCCCTTCCGACCTATTATGTTATTGCACCAGCCGAAGCATCCTCTAATCTGGCAAGATATGACGGCATACGTTATGGAGTACGTGTTGATGGCAACGGGCTTGATCAACTTTACATTAATACCAGAACAACAGGTTTCGGAACAGAAGTTAAGCGACGCATTCTTATTGGAACATACGTTTTGTCTGCTGGTTACTATGATGCTTATTATCTTAAAGCACAAAAAGTCCGTCGATTGATAAAGAATGATTTTGATGAAGCTTTTACAAAGTGTGACATTATTTTAACTCCAACAAGTCCTATTGAACCTTTTGCCATCGGAGATAAGAAGATGCTGGAAAACCCTATTAATATGTATTTAAATGATGTGTTTACCGTTTCTGTTAATTTAGCCGGGTTACCTGCAATGAGCTTACCTATCGGCCTCTCCTCCAATGGTTTACCGCTCGGGATGCAGCTTATCGGCAGGGCTTTTGATGAAGAAACTATATTTAAAGCAGCCTATCAGCTGGAACAGTGTGCTAATTTTGTCAGGATGTAAAAAAATGGCTGAATATCTTATTGAAACTAATAAAGGAAAATGGGAAATTATTTGTGGACTGGAGATTCATTGCCAAATTATCTCCAAATCTAAAATTTTCAGTGGTGCTTCTACGGAATTTGGTGATGAAGCTAATGAGAATGTATCTTTTGTTGATGCAGGTATGCCTGGAATGCTGCCGACTCTTAATGCTGAATGCGTTCATCAGGCAATTAAAACAGGTTTTGGTCTTAATGCCATAATCAATAAATATTCTGAATTTTCGCGGAAAAACTATTTTTATGCTGATTTACCACAGGGATACCAGATTACACAATTTCAGTATCCTATCGTCGGTGAAGGCTTTATTGATATAGATTTAGAAGATGGTAACAGTAAGCGAATTCGTATTGAACGTATGCATATAGAACAAGATGCGGGAAAATCTATACATGATTTAGATCCGCATAAAAGCTTTATTGATTTAAATCGAGCAGGTGTCGGCTTGATGGAAATTGTAACTAAACCTGATTTCAGAAATCCGGTCGAAGCTGGAGCTTTTTTAAGAAAGTTACGGTCAATTGTGCGGTATCTTGGAACTTGCGATGGTAATATGGATGAGGGAGCAATGCGGTGCGATGTAAATGTTTCCGTGCGCCCTTATGGCACAAATGAATTAAGAACACGTTGTGAAATGAAAAATGTCAATAGTGTCAAATTTGTAATGCAAGCTATTGAAGCTGAAGCCCGACGTCATATAGAAGTATATGAAAATGGTGGGGAAATTTTGCAAGAAACACGTCAATTTGATCCTCTAACAGGTATAACTAAGCCCTTACGCAAAAAAGAATTTGCTCAAGATTATCGGTATTTTCCGGAACCGGATTTACCCCCTCTTATCCTAAGTGATGAGTATATTAACTCAATTAAAGACGAAATGATTGAATTACCTGATGAAAAAAAGACCAGATTTATAAAAAAGCTTGGATTAACTGCTTATGATGCAGCAATTATTTGTGAAAATAAAGAGGTTGCCGATTTTTTTGAAAAAGCCGCAGATGGACATGATGCTAAAAAAGTAGCTAACTGGTTGATGGGTGATTTTTTTGCTATGCTTAACCGAAAAAATCTTTCGATTGCTGATTCTCCTATTACGCCTGAAAATCTTGGAAAATTGGTTGAACTTATTTCAAAAGAAATTATATCCGGAAAAATAGCAAAAGAAGTTTTTGAAATTATGGCTGATACTGCCGAAAATCCAGAAGATATTGTTGAACGGAAAGGATTAAAACAAGTTACTGATACATCAGTTATTGAGGCTGTGATTGATACAGTGCTTGCAGCAAATCCTGCCAATGTGGCCAGTTACAGATCGGGAAAAACTACTCTCATCGGTTGGTTTGTCGGGCAGGTTATGAAACAGTCCCAAGGTAAAGCGAATCCAGGAATAGTTAATAAACTTTTGAAAGAAAAGCTTGATAATAAGGTTTCCTAATGAATATTCTAGCTATCTAGAATTGTAATCGTCTTATAAAAGATAGACACTGTTTTACAAGATCTTTATTTTGTCATGATGGACTTTTATATTTAGGTCGATAAATATAAGAAGGTTATCATTTATATAGTAAATATTGCAAATTATGTAAATTTTGGTCTTGCGGATCGATTTAATTTTAAGGCTCAAAAATATCATTTTTAATTGGCGCATAATGTCTGATCTTATAAAAATGGCCTTTGCTGAAGATGTTTTAAACGTATGAAATGGATCCAAAATTTTGCAAATTTTGTTTCCTTGCTCTATAACTTCAGTCCAATCAAAAATTAAAATATCTTTTTTGTATCATTGGTTTTCATATAGCTTAGAAAAAGGCCCCCTTTCGGGGGCTTTTTTAATTTTGATTTCAGCCAATCGATCCAAAATAATTTTCCTCATCTTTATGATTTACAGCTCTTAAATCAAAGACATTTAACACAGAAGCCGAAATATAAATTGAAGAATATGTACCGATAATCAATCCGGATAATATCGTAAAGGAAAAACTCTCCAGAGCATCGCCTCCCCATAAATATAAAGGAATAACTGCTACCAGAGTGGTCACACCTGTTAATAAGGTACGTGAGAAAATATCGTTAATACTTTTGTTTATCAACTCATCTTGAGGCATTTTCCGATATTTTTTCAGATTTTCACGAATCCTATCATACGTTACTACTTTATCATTTACCGAATACCCAACAAGTGTTAATATTGCTGCAACTGTTGTCAGGCTGAAATCAAAACCAAATATTGACAATAACCCCACTGTTATAATCGTATCATGAAATAACCCTAATAAAGCACCTAGTGCAAACTGCCATTCAAACCGTACCCATATATAAATGGCAATAGCTGCGATTGCTAATACGGAAGCAATAATGCCTGCCATTTTTAACTCATCACCAACTTGTGGGCCAACGGTTTCTACACGGCGATATTCATATTCATCACCTAAAATATTTCTTATTTCAGCAACGGCTTCGCGCTGTGCAACTTCATCTTTATCTTCGGCTAAAGCACGTATCATCAATTCATTGCCTTCAATACCTATAGTTTGTAGATTTAATTCGCCAAGTTTAATCGGACGCAATTTTTCACGTATTTCTTCAACATTTATCGTTTTTTCAGATTTTATTTCTATTAGGACGCCACCAGAAAAATCAATACCAAAGTTGAAGCCTTTAAAATACATACTGGCGAAAGATATTATTACCAACAGCGAAGATAAGATATACGTAAAACGCCTGACCTTCATAAAATTAATGTTGGTATCTTTAGTTATCCATTTTAACATAGTCATTTTTTTATCCTCATTCTTAAATTGGCAATGCTTTTGGTTTGTATCGATTAAACCATGCCGAAATAATCAATCTGGTTACAGTTACAGATGTGAAAAGCGATGTTGCAATACCAATTGCCAATGTTACAGCAAATCCTCTTACCGGACCACTACCAAAATAAAACAGAACAGCTGCAGCAATCAATGTTGTTAAGTTAGAGTCAATAATTGTGCCCCAAGCAATCGAAAAGCCACTGTCCATCGAATCTTTGATTGAACGCCCATTCTTAACTTCTTCACGCATACGTTCAAAAATCAGAACATTTGCGTCTACAGCCATACCAATTGTCAAGATAATACCGGCAATACCAGGCAATGTCAGCGTTGCATTAATTAAACTTAATGCTCCCAGCATTAAGAACAGGTTTAAGAATACTGTAATTGTCGTAAACAAACCAAACAGGCCATATGCCAATACCAAAAAGACAACGACCCCTATAAAACCGATGATGGAGGCGAAAATGCCAGCCTCAATAGAATCCGCACCTAAACCTGCACCGACAGTTCTTTCTTCCAAAATATTCAATGGAGCTGGTAAAGCACCGGAACGTAACAAAAGAGCTAGCTCCTGAGCACTTTCAGATGTGTAGTTTCCAGTAATAACCCCTGAACCTCCTGTAATGGCTGATTGAATTGTCGGAGCAGAGATAACCTCATTATCCAAAACAATTGCCAACTGTTCGCCAATATTATTTTTGGTTACTTCGCCAAACTTTTTAGCACCCAAATTATTAAATTTGAAACTAACAGCTGGCGCACCATCTTGAAAAGAAACACCTGCATCCGTCAGTGTTTCTCCGCCGACAGCAGGTTTACGAACGATTACATACTGTTCACCACCCACGCCACGAATTATTCTGGAAGAACTCTTCAATTTTCCGCGTTTAGCTTCAGCCACCGTTGTTGAACCATCCACTAAATGAAATGTCATTTTTGCGGTCTTTCCAAGCAAAACTTTTACATCTTCAGGATTTTGAATTCCGGGAAGCTGAACCAAAATACGCCCATACCCCTGACTTTGAATTATTGGTTCATTCGTACCATATTCAT
Organism: uncultured Acetobacter sp.; assembly: GCA_964416205.1. GTDB lineage: Bacteria > Pseudomonadota > Alphaproteobacteria > RF32 > CAG-239 > CAG-267. Next base: position 13,793 of record CAYQDC010000008.1, read on the forward strand.
CAATACGTTTCCGCACAATTTCAATAGATTGATCAACCAATTTCCTTTTAATTTCGTTTAAAGCCGGTTCATCATACATGACAATTAATGTATCTTTACCATCATCTGCCACTTTTAACCCATCATCCATTTTTCTTAACGGAATTATTGCTTTTGAACGGGTGTTTGCATTTTCTATTTTGACTTTAAGCCCTTCTTCACTGGATGTTATTTTTTGATAACGGATTCTGGCATCTTTTAATGTTGCACGCGCAGAATCCTCCAAGGACTGCATTCTGTCTTTCAAAGCAGTATTAATATCGACCTCCATTAACAAGCTGGATCCTCCCTGCAAATCAAGCCCCAGATTTACTGGTTGCCACCATGAAGGCAGAGTTGTTTTTGCATCTTTGACAAAGTTTGGAACAGCATAGAATATACCTATCAAACATACTGCCAAAATCATAATTACTCTTTGCAATGATAGTTTATACATTTGTTTTCTCTCTTATATCCGTTATTTATTTTCAGAAACTACATCTCTCACACTGGAGCGGGATATTTTGACTTCTACCCCTTCTGCAATTTTAACTATTAAAATATCGCCATCAGCTTTGACGACTTTTGCATACATTCCACCACCTGTTATTATTTCGTCTTTAGGCTTAATTGTATTTAGCGTATCTTCGTGTTCTTTCATTTTTTTTTGTTGCGGACGAATGAGTAAAAAATAAAAGATAGCAAAGACAAGTATCAATTGAAGAAGATAGCCAACCATCGGGCTTGATTCCGCTGCTGCTACACCCGTTGCAGCAAAAGCTTCTGCTATGAACATTATTTTCTCCGTAAAAAATTATTTTCTCAGGGAGGATATTAAACGTAAAAATTCAGTCAGACAACTTAAAACGCAAAGATTCACAACGAAAATTTAATTATTTTAGGCAAAATACGTTTGTTTTGTCAAATTATGGTAAATATTGGCGCGGATTGACCGCTTTTTTGCCAGCCCTAACCTCAAAATGAAGCTGTGGTGAATTGACGCTGCCAGTGCTTCCTACTGTTGCTATTTTTTCACCTCTAAGAACTTTTTGACCTTTTTTTACAAATAACTGTTGATTGTGTGCATACGCTGTTATATAGCCATCGCTGTGTTTGATTAAAATCAAGTTACCAAACCCCTTTAATTCATTGCCAGCATAGGCCACAATTCCTTTATCTGCTGCCTTTACATTGGTTCCAATGGCTGCTTTTATATTTATTCCGTCATTACGTCGTCCTTTACCGACAATACCAAAATTGGAAACGACAGTTCCATTTACTGGCCAGATAAATTTACTTTTGCGATATGTTGAAATTTGTTTATGTGGAGATTTTTTTGCAATTGTTTTGGGTTTTGCTTTATCAGATGATGTTTTTTTTGCTACTGTTGTCTTTTTAGCTGTTGACGTTGTTTTTTTTGTTGCAACTTTAGTCACCTTATCTGATGTCTTGGTGTAATTATGGGTAGAAATTCCTCCGTGATCCGACGATGCAATCTGGTAAGATGTTGTTTCATTTACAGCCAAACTTTCCGGTAAAGCCAATACTTGTCCTATACTTAATGTATAGGGCTCTTTCAAATCGTTTAAACGACTAAGGGATGTCATATCCACATTGTATTTTTTTGCAATGCTGTATAATGTGTCTCCTTTTGCAACAATATGCGTTTGTCGTTTGGGGAGACGTAATGTCTGCCCTATGCTTAAAGCATAAGGTGCAGATAGGTTATTTTCTTCAATCATGCCACGAAGAGGAACTTGATATTTTCGTGAAAGACTGTAAAGAGTATCCCCTTTTTGGACGATGACATTATCTGGTGTATAATTATAACCATAGCTGTTAAACAATGGAATCCCACCTCTACGGGCATAACATCCCGCAAGCAAAGGTAATAACAGTAATGTCATCCATATTTTTTTCATTATTTTTCCTTTGATGATATTTTTGTTTATATTTAAAATACCTAAATAATCGTTAAATTTGCTTTTAAACATTACTTGATTTTTGTTTATGCTTATTTTATACACATAAACAAATGCAGAATTGTTGTTTTAATCTGAACGCTATATGGATAAGAAAGGCATATTATGAACACTCGTCCAAATATCACTGATGAAAGCGGCGATAAATATAAATTCGGCTTTATAACCGATATAGAAAGCGATGTAGCACCTAAAGGTTTAAATGATGATATTATCAGGCTTATTTCTCAAAAAAAGGAAGAACCTGAATGGCTTTTGAATTTCCGGCTTAGGGCTTATCGACAATGGCAAACTATGTCTGAACCAATATGGGCTAAACTTTCTTATGATCCTATTGATTATCAGGATTTATGCTATTATTCGGCACCCAAACAACATACCACACCCAAGAGTCTTGATGATGTCGACCCTAAACTTTTAGATACATATAACAGACTCGGTATTCCCCTTGAAGAACAAAAGATTTTGGCAGGGGTAGTGGCTGTTGATGCTGTCTTTGACAGTGTATCGGTTGCTACCACTTACAAAATGCAACTGAAAAAACAAGGTATCATTTTCTGCTCTATTTCTGAAGCAGTTAAGGAATATCCTGAGCTAATACAGAAATATCTGGGATCTGTTGTCCCTTATACGGATAATTTTTTTGCCGCATTAAATTCTGCCGTTTTTACGGATGGATCGTTTGTTTATATCCCCAAAGGCACCAAATGTCCGATGGAACTTTCTACTTATTTTCGTATCAATGCCCGGAATACAGGGCAATTTGAAAGAACTCTTATTGTAGCAGATGAAGGTAGTTATGTTTCTTATCTGGAGGGATGTACGGCACCTCAACGCGATGAAAACCAATTACATGCTGCAATTGTTGAAATTATTGTTCATAAAGATGCAGAAGTTAAATATTCTACTGTGCAAAATTGGTATCCTGGTGATAAAAATGGTAAAGGAGGTGTTTATAATTTTGTAACTAAGCGTGCTTTATGCGATGGTAATAATGCTAAAGTTTCATGGACACAAGTTGAAACAGGCTCGGCCATTACTTGGAAATATCCGTCCTGTGTGCTAAAAGGCGACAACTCAAAAGGCGAATTTTATTCTGTTGCCATTACCAACAACCACCAGCAGGCTGACACAGGAACTAAGATGATTCATCTAGGGAAAAATACAAGTTCCAAAATTATTTCAAAAGGTATTTCTGCTGGTTTTTCAAACCAAACATATCGTGGTTTAGTTAAAGTCGGACGCAATGCCGATAATGCACGCAACTACTCTCAATGCGACAGTCTGCTTATTGGCAAAACCTGCGGTTCACATACGGTTCCTTATATTGAAAACAGCAATAAATCTGCTATTTTGGAACATGAAGCAACAACGTCAAAAATAAGCGAAGAGCAACTGTTTTATTGTAAACAACGTGGTTTGTCCGAGGAAGATGCCGTCAGTCTAATTGTGAACGGATTTTGCAAAGAAGTTATGCAAAAACTACCGATGGAGTTTGCTATTGAGGCGGCAAAACTGATTGATATATCCCTTGAGGGAAGTGTGGGGTAATAATTTTGCATTTAAAATCTGTAAACTAGTCCTTTTGATACATCTATACAGCTGTCAATACTAATTCTCCTGTTTCTTGTTCATGTAAAAAATCGCCTGAATTGAGGTAATCGAATAGTTAGAAAATTATTTTAGTAGAAATGACCATTTTAGCCTTTAACGCTGACAGAGCTTTTGAACATACACTAGAATATTCTCCAACTATTTGCCTGTTGGGTATATATCTATTATTTCTGTATTTTGCAGATACAATATGATGATGTTATATATTTACCAGCACTGCTACTAACTTCGGCTCTTATACAATTAAAAACTTAATTGTGTTTTTTGAAGATTATTTATATCGTAAAAAAGATGCTCTAAAGCGTCCTTTTACAGGCTTTTAAAATTTATTTTGCACTATCTATGATTTTCTGTGCTTCCTCAAATGTAAGATCTTTTCCTTTAAGTTCATTTGGAATCCGATAATTGTTTTTGCCGCATTTGATATATGCCCCATATCGCCCTTCGGCCAGCAAAATATCCGCTTCTAATTTTGGATGCTGACCGAGCACTTTGGCTTCTGGCTTGGCAATGGTTCCCTGCAAAAGTTCTTCTGCCCGTTCTTTGGTAATATTGAAAATATTGTCATTTCCTATTAGGGATTTTGATTTTAATCCTTGTTTAATATATTGTCCGAATTTACCGATATTAACCGTTATTCCGTTGCCTAAATCTTTAGGTAGGCTAACCAGTGTTTCGGCTTGCTCAAATGTCACGTTTTCCGGATTTAAAAACTTTGGTAAAGCTATTCTCTTCGGCTTTTCTGTTGTTGCCGTTGCATCTTCACCAAGCTGTACATAGAATCCATACGGCCCCTTTTTCAGATATATATTTAATCCACCATGCATTCCCAATAATTTGTCTTCCGGATTTGGCTTTTTTTCCGTGCCTTGCTCTTCTTCGTCTTTTGTATCAGTCAAGGGCATGGTGTACTTACATTCTGGATAGTTGGAACATCCCAAAAAAGCTCCAAATTTACCAAGTTTTATACTTAAATGCCCTTTGTGGCATTCTGGACATAAACGGGGATCAGAACCATCTTCTTTCGGAGGAAACAGATGATAGGATAGCACTTCGTCAATTTTATTGATAACTTCGCTTACCTGTAAAGGTTGTACAGCTTGAATGTTTTTATAAAATTTACTCCAGAAGCCTGTCAGCAATTTTTTCCAATCCATGGATCCTGCAGATACATCGTCCAGAAATTCTTCCATTTGCGCCGTAAAATCATATTCAACATACTTTTTAAAGAAATTTTCCAGAAAGATTGTTACAATGCGACCTCGGTCTTCTGGAATAAACCGCATTTTTTCAACTTTTACATATTTGCGCTCTTGTAAAACGGCAATAATTGATGCATACGTTGACGGTCGCCCTATACCCAGTTCTTCTAGTTTTTTGACTAAGCTTGCCTCGGTAAAACGTGGTGGTGGCGTAGTATAATGCTGATCTGGTTTTATTTCTTTTTTCTCCACAGCTTCACCGACATCAACATTTGGAAGCAATCGGTTTTCATCATCTTCCGTATCATCATCTCGGCTTTCCTGATATAATTTTAAAAAGCCATCAAAAGCAATTACCTGACCATTTGCCCGAAGTAAAATTTGTCCATTATCAGACAACGAATCGATAACCACCTTATCCAGAACCGCCGGTTCCATTTGACAAGCAATTGTTCTTTTCCATATAAGTTCGTATAATTTATATTCGTCGGCGTCGATCTTACCTTCCATTTTTTTCGGTGTGTTCATCACATCGGCCGGCCGAATTGCCTCATGCGCTTCTTGTGCATTTTTAGATTTTGTTTTATATTCCTTAGGTGTTTTGGGTAGATATTTTTCACCAAAATATTTAATAATTGCTTCACGACAAGCGGTGATTGCTTCAACAGATAAGTTTACAGCATCTGTTCTCATATAAGTAATGTAACCGTTTTCATATAATTTTTGAGCAATTTGCATTGTTTTCTTGGCTGGAAAACGTAATTTTCTGGCAGCCTCTTGCTGTAATGTTGATGTCGTAAAAGGAGGCGCCGGATATCTGTTGGCTTTTTTTCTTTCTATTTTAGATATTTTAAAATTTTCCGCTTTAATTTTTGCTTTGGCATCTTCGGCCTTTTCTTTCGTATTAATATCAAACTTTTCAAGTTTTTTACCGTCTAGATTGATTAAATGTGATGGAATTAGAGCTTTTTCTTTTGTTTCTAAATTAATATCAATTGTCCAGTACTCTTCTGGTTTGAATTTTTCAATCTCCATCTCTCTGTCGCAAATTAAGCGTAATGCTACGGACTGAACACGTCCTGCCGATTTTGATCCTGGTAGTTTCCTCCATAATACTGGAGAAAGTGTAAAACCTACCAAATAGTCTAACGCACGGCGTGCCATATACGCAGAAACAAGATTATCATCAATTTGCCGCGGATTTTTTATAGCTTCGGTTACTGCATGTTTGGTAATTTCATGAAAAACAACACGCTCGATTTTTTTGTCTTTTAATTTCTTTTTATCACTTAACTCTTCTAAAATGTGCCAGGCAATGGCTTCTCCCTCTCTATCCGGGTCGGAAGCAAGGATTAATGTATCACAGTTTTTTAACGTATCAATAATTTCATTTAGGCGCTTTTTTCCACCCGAACTCAGCTCCCAGACCATGCTAAAATCTTTTTCCGGATTAACAGAACCATCTTTACTCGGCAAATCACGAATATGCCCATAACTCGCAAGTACTTTATAATCCTTGCCCAAATATTTATTAATCGTTTTTGCCTTTGCTGGTGATTCCACTACAACTAACTTCATTTGAAAAAATCCTCTAAATTTTTCCGACTCTGTTTCCAGGAAGACGCATAATTTTATCTTCCAACTCCAACTCTACAATCATTGTTAATACTTTTTCCGTTGGGAGTTTCATCGTTCTTATCAATTCGTCAATGTCTTCTCCGCTTGATGATATTAATGACAATAATTTAGTATACTCGTTTTCGTTGTTTTGCTCCGGACTATCGGAATTATTTGTTTGGTTGTCAAGCGAATATTCAAATAAATCATCTGTTTCTGTTATTTTTTCTATTGTACGGGGAGTAAAAGTAACTTCTGAAAAGTTAAAATTTTCTATAATATCATCAGCGCTGTCTACAAGAAAGGCGCCTTCTTTTAAAAGCTTGTTACAACCGTCAGACCGGCCATCATAAGGTGCTCCCGGAATCGCATAAACATCCCGCCCCTGCTCCAGAGCTTGGTGCGCCGTTATCAATGAACCAGAACGAAGCCCTGCTTCTACAACCAACACACCTTTGCTCAAACCAGACACTATACGATTACGGCGCGGAAAATTAGATGCTTGAGGTTTAGTATGAAAAGGATACTCTGTCAGGATGAGCCCTTCTGTTGTTAATGCTTTGTAGATATCTTCATTTTCACTCGGATAAATAACATCTATTCCCGTACCCAATACGGCTATCGTGTTTCCATTTGCTTTCAATGCACCACGATGAGCGGCGGTATCTATTCCCCGCGCCATACCAGAAACTATGGTAATTCCCATCCTAGCGACATCACTAGCTATAGTTTCTGTTATTTTTCGCGCACTCAGGGAAGCACTTCTTGCACCAACTACTGCTAATATATTGTTGTTTTGCAATAACTCTGTCCGACCTTTAGCATAAAGAATCGGCGGAGCATCTTCTATTTGTTTTAAATTATAGGGATATAAATCATCTTCCGTTGTTATAATTTCAACTTGTTTTATCTCTGCAGTCATAATTTCTTTTTCCGCCATTTTACGCGAAAAAAGTTCTTTTTTTCGTGAAACTTCTTCTATAGCCTTATCTATATCGCCGAAACGCCTCAATAGTTTTTTAAATCCAACTGGACCAATTCCTATAGTATTTATCAGCTGGATGTATGATGTTAGTCTTTTCCTATCCACGATTAATCTTCTTATTGTTTTTTCAGATGTATTTTGCTTTCTTGACCTTCTATCAGTCTTTTTATATTAGCATGATGCCTTATAATGACTAATATGGCAATCAGTAAATATACTATTGTATATTTTGTATTTGGAGCAAGAAAGACTGATGCTACTGGCACGATTAAAGCAGCTGTCAGAGCGGCCAGTGAGGAATACTTAAATGTGAAAGCCATTATTAACCAAACCGCCAAGACAACTACGGCTACGGGCCAACAGGTTACCATAAAGAATCCCAAACTGGATGCTACACCTTTACCTCCTTTAAATTTAAGCCATATCGGAAAATTATGTCCGAGAACCCCGCATGCGCCTGCTATCAAAGAAGCATTAACACTTACCGCCTCGGAACTATTAACAAGCATTCCGGCAATCGTCGCAGCGATACCGGCTTTAAAAACGTCGCAAAGAACGGTTATCAGCGCCAACGTCTTGTTTCCGGTTCGTAAAACATTCGTTGCACCGATATTCCCAGAACCGATTTTTCTGATATCGCCGTATCCAGTAACTCTGGTTAAGATAAGTCCAAAAGGAATTGAACCGACAAGATATCCAAACAATGCACATAAAACGTAGTTCACTTCCGTCAACATATTATTCTCCTAAAATCCGTTTGCCCTTTATGTTAGAGAACCGAACTTAAATTTCAACTTATTTTTCTATCTGGATGTGTATTTATCTTTTTGTATATTAGGCTTAAAAAAATAATGACAAAGCAATTTAATTGTTTAATATGAAAGAAATTATTTTCAAATGCGAGAAAAATATGAAAAAGGAATTTAAAAGGATTCTATTAAAGCTGTCAGGTGAGGGATTGCTCGGTGACAAATCGTTTGGGATAGACGAAACCGTTCTGAACACCGTCGCCGAAGGTATAAAAAAAGCCAGAAATGTTGGCATTGAATTATGTATTGTTGTCGGTGGAGGAAATTTTTACCGTGGAGTCAGCAACACAAATGCCGCCGTCCAGCGTCCTATTGCCGATCAAGCTGGAATGCTGGCAACGGTCATCAATGCTTTATTCTTAAAAAGTACACTTAACAGCAAAGGTGTTGAAGCAGAAATTTTAACCGGTCTCTCTGTTCCACAAGTTGCTGAAACATATTCATACAGAACGGCACATGATTTGTTACGAAAGGGTATAACCGTTATTTTTGCCGGAGGCACAGGCAACCCTTATTTTACTACTGATACTGGAGCCACGCTCAGGGCATTAGAATCGGAATGTGATGCTCTTTTCAAAGCAACTCAAGTTGATGGGGTTTATAATAGTGATCCAAAGAAAAACCATAATGCCAAGCGCTATAGTACCATTTCATATGATGAGGTTATTGCCAAAGAGTTAAAAGTAATGGACATGACGGCGATCTCCATGGCGCGAGAAAACAAGCTGCCTATTATCGTTTTTAAACAAGAAACCCAGAATTCTCTTATTGATGTTTTAGCACATAAAGGGAATTATACTGTTATTGCATAATTTTGAAGAGAGGAAACATGATTGATTTTAATAATATCAAAGCCGATGCGTCCAACCGCATGGATAAGACAATAGACACATTGCGTGGCGATTTTGGAGGTTTGCGTGCCGGTCGTGCACATGCTAGTTTATTAGATAACATTATGGTGGAAGCATACGGCAGTCCGACTCCGATTGCTCAGGTTGGAACAATCAGCGTTCCAGATGCACGCACATTATCTGTCAGTGTATGGGATAAAGGACTGGCAAAATCGGTTGAAAAGGCTTTAAGAGAATCTGATTTAGGCCTCAATCCTGTTTCAGACGGACAACTTATTCGCATTCCCATTCCGCCGCTTTCAGAAGAAAGACGTAAGGAACTGGTTAAAGTGGCTGGAAAATATGCTGAGCAAACTAAAATTGCCATTCGCAATATCAGAAGAGATGCTCTTGATGAAGTAAAAAAGCTGAAAAAAGACAATCAGATTTCCGAGGATGATGAAAAAAAGTATGGTAACGATATTCAAAAACTTACAGACGATGCTATAAAAAAAATTGACGATATGCTAATCCAAAAAGAGAAAGATATTTTACAAGTATAAAAATGATGACGACAGAAAACTCTTGCACACATGTAGCCATTATTATGGATGGGAATGGACGCTGGGCAAAAAAAATGGGTATGCCGCGAACTTATGGTCATAAAAAAGGTGCTGAAAATGTTGTTAAAATTACGCGATCCATGAAGGAATCTGGAATTCGTTATCTGACATTGTATGCTTTTTCTACTGAAAACTGGCAACGGTCTAAAGATGAAGTAGATGCATTGATGCAGCTTTTAGAAGAATATTTGGATAAAGAGTTAAAAGAGATCATGGAAAACAATGTCCGCATTCTTTTTATCGGGGAAAAAGGCATGCTCTCCCCAGCAATTCAAAAGAAGATGACATTTCTGGAGCAGGAATCGATGCATAATACCGAGTTAACCTTATGTATCGCCCTTTCTTATGGAAGCAGGCAAGAAATTGTTGCTGCCGTAAAAAAAATCGCTGGGCAAGTTGTAAAAGGAGCATTGGATATATCGCAAATTACAACAAAAACCATATCTGATGCGCTTTATACCAAAGACATTCCCGATCCGGATATTTTAATACGCACAAGTGGAGAAAAACGCATCAGCAATTATTTATTGTGGCAACTGGCATATACAGAACTTTTCTTTACGGATACTTTGTGGCCAGATTTTAGCAAGAACGAACTATGTGATATTATTCAGGCTTTCAGGAACAGGGAGAGAAGATATGGGAAAAATTGAACTATCAACGTTACAAAAAAGGGTATTGTCGGCGCTTGTTATGGCGCCTGTTGTGGTGGGAACGTTATTGGCAGGACACCCTTATATTGATATTATGGTTTTCGCCGTGGGAGCATTGCTTTCTTGGGAATGGTCATCCATGATTCCCAACAAAAAACCTAATGTTTTTTCTACATATTACGTTTTTGCCCTCGGGTGTGCTCTTTTGATATTTAATTGGGCTGTTTTATTTCTTACGATTTTCGGAACAGCTTTTGTGGTTTATATTAAGGCAAAAGGTGAACCGCATCGCTGGTTGTTGACATTAGGCGTTGTATACATATCATTGGGCGTCGGTTCGCTTTGTTGGCTATACTATTTATTTGATGCTTTTGGCGGAATTCCGGAAGAAAAAAGCAGTTTTGTTATGATGCTATGGTTTATGCTTATGGTGTGGAGTGTAGATATTGGTGCATATTTTGTTGGTTCAACATTAAAAGGCCCTAAGCTTGCACCAAGAATCAGCCCTAACAAAACTTGGTCCGGACTATGCGGAGGTGTTTTTTCATCAGTTTTGGTTTGTCTTCTTTATATGTATACCGTAAGTCATTTTTTCGATTTGAAAATTTGTGATATGCATTTGCTTCGCTATTCTTGTTTAGGCTTTATTATTGCCCTTATATCACAAGTCGGTGACTTGATAGAATCAGCAATCAAAAGACACCTGCAAATCAAAGACAGCGGTTCACTTATTCCTGGGCATGGGGGCATTTTTGACAGACTGGACGGTTTAATTTTTGCGGCACCGTTCGTATATTTTTATTTTGCAACAATTTCTTTATAATAGAAAATATAATTCAGAGGAAAAAATTATGGAGTGGTTGGTAAATATTGTTCATTATGTTGTACCTTTTCTTATTTTACTCGGTGTTCTGGTTTTTGTGCATGAATTTGGGCATTTTATCGTAGCCAGAATAACCGGTGTCAGTGTCAGTGCTTTTTCTATTGGTTTTGGTAAGGAATTGTGGAGTATCAAAGATAAACGTGGAACCGTATGGAAAATTTCCGCAATCCCGCTTGGCGGATATTGCCAATTTTTAGGAGATGCTGACGAATCATCGTCTACTTCAGTAAATGATTTGAGCCAATATTCTGATGAAGAAAAGAAACACCTTTTTGTAATGCAAAAACCCATAACAAAGCTGGCTATTTCTGTTGCTGGACCGTTTTTCAACTACATGTTTGCATTTATTACTATTTTTGGCTTATTTTATTTTGTCGGGAGTTATGATATTCCTCCCGTTGTTTCTGAAGTTATACAGGAAAGTCCTGCTCACAAGGCAGGTATTGTCGAAAATGATAAGATTCTGGAAATTAATGGTAATAAAATTAATGATTGGACAGACATTACCAAAGAAGTTAGCATAGCCATTGACAACGTTAACCTAAAGATTGAGCGTAACGGGGAGGTGTTGACACTTGTCGTACCGTTGACTGACATGGAATACGCCTATGACGAAACAGAAAAGCCCATTAAACGCCGGATGATAGGAATTAAGGGTGAAGCAAAACAATTTAAGGTTGTTAAAGATAATTTTAATTTTACAGGCTCTTTGAAAAAAGCTGCGGAAGAAGTTTATAATATCACAGACATGACTTTACGTGGCGTTGCCCAAATGATTACAGGAAAGCGTTCCAGTGAAGATGTTGGTGGTATTATTCGCATTGCGGAAATGTCTGGTGATATTTCACGGACAAGAGGGTTTCTTGATTTTCTTTATTTTATGGCGTTGCTATCCATCAATTTGGGACTTATCAACTTATTCCCAATCCCTTTATTAGATGGTGGACATGTTGTAATTTATTTGTTAGAAATAGTGTCGAGGCGTGAGCTCAATACAAAAATAAGAGACGGCTTGTTTAAGATCGGTCTTGGTTTTATTTTGTTTTTAATGGTGTTTGCAACGTGGAACGATATAAGGCACCTTATTACGAGATGGTTTGAATAATTTTAAGGATTACAAAATGAAATTAAAATTAGCGGGAATTTCGTTGTTAGCTTTGACTCTTTGTTCTGAAACCATGGCACAGGGAGTTATTAAGAATATTGACATTAAAGGTCTTCAGCGCGTAGAGAAAGAGACAGCGTTATCTTATGCAGGAATAGCTACAGACAAACCCGTTTCATCGCAGGAACTTAATGATGCACTTAAGCGGCTTTATGATACAGGATTGTTTAGCGATATTAGTTTTGACACCGAAGATTCCTCATTGGTTATTAATGTTACGGAAAATCCAGTTATCGGTATATTGGCTTTTGATGGCAATAATAAAATAGACGATAAAATTTTGGAATCGGAAATCCAATCATCTTCCCGCTCTGTATTCAGCAAAGCTAAAGTTCAGCAGGATGTACAACGTATTCTTGATGTCTATAAGAGGGCTGGTAGGTATGGCGTATCGGTAGAACCTAAAATTATTCAAAAATCGGAAAATCGTGTCGATTTGATATTTGAAATAGAAGAAGGACCGGAAGCTAAAATTGAAACCATAAACTTTATTGGAAACAAACATTATACCGGTAAAGATTTACAAGGTGAAATTATGAGTAAAGAAAGCAGATGGTATCGTCTGTTTTCCAGTGCTGAAAATTTTGACCGGGAGAAAATGAATTATGACCAAGAGCTTTTGCGTCGTTTTTATAATCGTCACGGTTATGCCGATTTTGCCGTTATTTCGGCTATTGCCGAACTGTCGCGTGATAAAACGGCCTTTATTCTGACTTTTACGATTGATGAAGGTATACGTTATAAAATTAATAACATTCAGATAAAATCTTCTGTTTCTGATATTGATGCTAACCAGTGGTACAAATATGTTACTTTTAAGCTCGGAGCATGGTATAATTCAGATGAAATTGAGAAAACAGTTAATGCTTTAACCGATGAGCTTTCAAGAAAAGGCTTTGTTTTTGTTGAAGTTGTTCCGCATATTTATAAAGATAGAGAATCTGGTAAGCTCAGTGTTGTATTTGATATTAAAGAGAATGCAAAAGTCTTTGTTAACAGAATTAATATTTCTGGTAACAGCCGTACGCTAGATGAAGTTATCCGCCGGGAGTTTCGTCTTTCGGAAGGTAATGTCTTTAATGCTTCGAAGATTCGTGAATCCAGAAGGAACATTGAACGATTGAATTATTTCAGCAAAGTTGATATTGAAACGGAGCAGGTCGCTTACGACAAAGCGGATATCGATGTGAATGTTGAAGAAAATCAAACGGATATTTTAATGTCGGTGTAGGGTATTCAAACGTCAATGGTGCTTTGATTCGTGCAGGAATTACGGAAAATAACTTTTTGGGTAAAGGACAGCAGGTCGGTCTTAATGCAGGTGTTTCCCAGCGTTCAACAGATTACAGCTTCAGCTTTACCGAGCCATATTTTCTGGATCGCAGGTTAAGTGCTGGAACCGATTTATTCTATCGGTCTGAAGACTATCAGGATGAGAGTAACTATGATATGGATACTGTGGGTGCGCGTCTGCGTTTCGGTTGGAACTATACTGACGATTTGAGTCAATATATCCGCTATACGCTGAAACAAGACAAAATTAAAAATGTCAGCACGGCATCTAAGTATATTCAGGAAGAAGAAGGTGATGCTATAGATTCGGTTATCGGTCAAACGCTTGTTTACGATAAACGTGATAATGTCTTAAAACCGAGAGAAGGGTATTATTTGTCTTTTGGGAATGATGTGTCTGGATTAGGTGGTGACGATAAATATCTTAAGTTCGATGTGCGGGCTTATAAATTTTATACTCTTTCAGACTACTATACATTTAAATTTTTTATTAATGGTGGCTACATTGTCGGTTACGGCGGTGAAGATGTTCGCTTAGCACAACGTTATTTCTTAGGTGGTAATAGTATGCGAGGTTTTGAAACTGGCGGTATTAGTGCTAGAGATAAAGATACAAAAGATGCTTTGGGTGGCAACTGGATGTTGTATGGTGGTGCCGAGTTGATGTTCCCAATGGGGCTTGATGAACTTGGCATTCGTGGACGAACATTCATTGATATTGGTACGACAGGCAAACCTGATAATATAAGTACGGCAGATGTTGATTACTCATCAAGTCCTCGTGTTGCTGTTGGTTTCGGTTTAGAATGGACTTCACCAATGGGTAAAATTGATATTGACTTCGGTATACCGATTGTAAAAGAAGATTATGATGAAACGGAAATATTCCGTTTGAATTTCGGTACGAGTTTATAATTAGGAGTTAACGTTATGGCTGATACTGTATTTTATATACATCATGGAAAGAAAAGTCTTGCAGAGATTGCTAAAATTGCCGATGCCGTTTTGATTACAACAGATAAAGAGAATGAGTTGATAGAAGATGTACGCTCTATGGAAACAGCAGGAAGCAAAGACTTATGTTTCTTTTATGATAAAAAGAATAAAGCTAAAGCGGCAAATATCCGAGCTAAAGCATGTATAACAACGGAAGAGTTACGATATTTGATACCGGAAGGAGTTATTGTACTTGTTTGTAGCAATCCAAAAATATCTTTTATCAAATTAATCGAAGCGTTTTATTCGGAATATAAGCCAGCTACAACGATAGCATCTTCTGCTGTTATTGCAGCAACAGCTGTTCTGGGAAGGAATTGTTCAATCGGTCCAAATGTTGTTATTGAAGACAACGTAACCATTGGCGATAATTGTGTTATTGAAGCTAATGCAGTTATCCGATACGGTTGCAAAATAGGAAATAATTGTCGAATCGGCAGTAATGCCAGTATTGCCTATTGTCTGATGGGAAATGATTGTTATATCTACACAGGAGCACGAATTGGTCAAGATGGTTTTGGTTTTTCTGTAGTTGACGGCAGGCATTTGCGTATTCCTCAAATCGGACGTGTTATTATTGGCAATGATGTTGAAATCGGAGCCAATACGTGTATCGACCGTGGAGCACTTGATGATACCATTATTGGCAATGGGTGCCGTGTAGATAACTTGGTACAAATTGCCCATAATGATAAAATCGGAAATTATTGTATTTTAGTTTCACAAACAGGAATTGCCGGCAGTTGTACTTTTGGTGATTATGTTGTTTGTGGCGGACAAACAGGTTTTGCAGATCATGTCAATGTCGGTAGCGGGGCTCAAATTGGTGCTCAGTCTGGTGTTATGCGAGATATTGAACCAGGTGCAATTGTAATGGGAACCCCAACGGTTCCTTTTAAAGATTTTATGAGGCAGGTTGCCTTTTTGCAAAAAAATGGCAAGAAATAATCAAGGAGATTAAACTATGTCAGCGGAAACAAATATATCTGAAGTAAAAGTTTATCATATTGAAGAAATAATGAAAATGTTGCCACACAGGTATCCTTTTTTGTTAGTTGATCGTTTAGAGGTTACTGTTCCTGGAGAAAAGGGTGTTGGTATAAAAAACGTAACGATGAATGAGGAATTCTTTCAAGGACATTTTCCAGGAAATCCTATTATGCCAGGGGTCTTACAGATTGAAGCTATGGCACAAACAGCTGGCGCCGTTGTTATTTCTCAGGAAGAAAATTATGCCGATACAAAGCGTAATGTTCTATTTATGGCTATCGATGGTGTTAAATTCAGAAGACAGGTAAAGCCTGGGGATCAACTTAGAATCCATGTTGAAAAAATTAAAGCACGGCGGAATATTTTTGTATTCAAAGGTACAGCTATGGTAGACGGTCAGGTTGCTTCGGAGGCTGAGCTGACTGCTATGATTGTTGAATAAAAATTTTTTGTTTTGTATCAATTTGATATTGAAAAAAACAGAGATAAGTTCTATCTTATCTCTGTTTTTTGAGGTAAAAATGTTTAATGTATATGATGTAAGGAAAGATTTTCCAATTCTTAATCTACCGATTGAAGGGAAACGTAATATTTATCTTGATACGGCAGCATCTGCACAGAAACCTGCCGTTATGGCAGAGCGAATCTGTCGTTTTTATCTTGCAGAATACGCTAATGTCCACAGAGGAAATTATTTTCTGTCAGAACATTCAACAGAAAACTATGAACAAGCAAGAAGAACTGTACAACTGTTTATAAATGCTGGACGGCCAGAAGAAGTGGTTTTTACCCGTAATGCAACCGAAGGGATTAACCTTGTTGCGACAACTTATGGAGCTTCACATCTACATTCTGGGGATGAAATATTGCTGTCTAGAGCAGAACATCATGCCAACCTTGTTACCTGGCAACAATGGGCAAACAAAACCGGTGCAACCCTAAAATATTTTGACTTAAATGAAGATGGAAGTTTTTCTCAGGAAAAATTTACATCAGCGTTATCTTCCCGTACAAAAGTTGTTTCCGTAACAGCAATGTCTAATGTTCTGGGCACAATTTTTCCCGTAAAAAATATTTGCACCGCAGCTCATTCTGTCGGTGCGAAAGTTTTGATTGATGCTTGTCAATTTGCCGCACATAAAAAAATAAATGTTCGCGACTTTGATTGTGATTTTTTGGTTTTTTCTGGTCATAAGGTTTATGGTCCTACGGGTATTGGTGTCTTATATGGAAAATATGATTTATTAAGCGATATGCCTCCTTATCAATACGGCGGTGATATGATTGATCATGTTTCTTATGAAGCTACTGTCTTTACTATGCCTCCGGCACGTTTTGAAGCGGGAACCCAAGCAATTGCTCAGGTTATTGGATTAAGTGCTTCACTACAATACCTTATGCAGTTTAATTTTTCTGAGATTGAAACTCATGAAACCATTTTAACTAATTATATGACGGAACAGCTGCTCCAAATTGAAGGTTTGAAGATCCTCGGACAAATTCCAGATAAAGGTGGTGTGTGCTCTTTTGCCATAAATAAGATACACCCGCAAGATTTGAGTTTTTTATTAGGAAAAGAGGGAGTTGCTGTCCGCACTGGTCATTTTTGTGCAGAACCTCTCGTCAATCTTTTAGGATATACTTCCCTGACGCGAGCATCGCTGGGAATCTATACCACAAAAGAAGATATAGATGAATTGGTCAAAGCTTTATATAAGGCAAAGAGTTTTTTTGAATAGGACTAGTTATGGATAAAGAAAAATCCGGTGAAATTGATGATATTGAAGCGGAACTTCTCCAGGCAATGAGTGTTGAGGAGTTGCCCGTGTACAAAGCTTATGCAGGAGGAAAACTTTCTTCTGGACAAGCTAAAGCAAAACTGATTGCTATTGTGGATGCGCTTAAAACTGTTCATGATCCGGAAATTCCTGTTAATGTTTATGATTTAGGGCTTATTTACAAGATCGATCAAAAAGATAATGGCGATTTGCATATTGATATGACACTGACAGCTCCTGGATGTCCAGTGGCAGGTGTACTACCTCAACAAGTTGCTGATGCAGCTGCTGGCGTTTCGGGGGTTGGCCGTGTTGAAGTTGAAGTTGTTTGGGAGCCGGCTTGGTCTTTTGAACGGTTAAGTGACGAGGCAAGAATGATGTTAGAGATATTTTAGCATAGGACAAAAACAATGAGTATTGAGACCATAATTGATGATTTTTCTTTTTTAGATAGCTGGGAAGATCGTTACAGATATCTGATTGAACTCGGAAACGAGCTCCCGCATATGGATGAAGCAAAAAAACGCGAAGAATGGAAGATTCCCGGATGTCAATCCCAAGTATGGTTGATCCCACATTGTGACGGAAATAAAATCTTTTTTGAAAGTGACAGTGATGCAATTATCGTTCGCGGTATTATTGCTGTTGTTATGAATATTTTCAAAGATAAATCTGCACAAGAAATTTTAGATATTGATGTTGAGGAAATTTTTGATAAAATTGGTTTGCGAGAACATATTACGCCTAATCGTCGCAGCGGTATGCTTTCTCTGGTAGATAAAATCAAATATTACGCTGCTCAAGTATTAAAGGGTCATAATGAATATTCATGAATATCAGGCAAAAAAGATTTTTAAAAAATTTAAAATTACCATTCCAGGTGGTCAAATAGCCTATACGCCAGAGGAGGCTCGTGAGGCTGCGCGACAAGTTTCGGAATGTGGCCCTTGGGTTGTCAAGGCACAGATTCAAGCTGGTTTTCGTGATATTGGAAAATTTTCGGATAAACGGGCAGGAAAAGAAGGCGGAATAAGAATCTCCAAAACCTTGGATGATGTTTATGAAAATGCTGATGAGATGTTGGAAAATCAGCTTATTACAAACCAAACTGGGGCTAAAGGGCGCTTGGTTAGTAGAGTTTATGTTGAAGAATTTATCAAAACCGAACGTAAATTTTATTTAGGTTTAGTTGTTGATTGGGTTGCCGCATCGATAGTTCTTTTGGTGGCTCCGGTAACAGGAAAAGATGATGCTATCGTTAAACTGGCGCTGGAACATCCTGACAAAGTTTTGAAAATTGATCTGGGATTACAAAAAAGCATTCATCGGAAACAATTGCAGCTTGTTTTGAATTTTATGAATTCTGATTTCATTGCAAATGAACTGAAAGCTTTTTTAAATAATATGCTGAAGGTTTTTTATGCTTATGATGCTACTTTATTAGAAATTAACCCGATAGGTATTACCAAAGATGGCCGTATTTGGGCTCTTGATGCAAAAATTGTATTTGATAATAATGCGTTATACAGACATCCGGAAATTGAAAAATTGTCTGATAACTCTGAAATTGAAGAACGTGAATTTATTGCTTCAAAATATGGTTTTCAATATAAGGAATTAGATAGTGGCATCGGTATTATTGTTAATGGTGACGGATTAGCTCTCAGTACTATCAGTCAAGCTGAAGAACAGGGAATAAATACGGCGTGTTTTCTTAATCTTAAAGGTGGTGTTGACAGAGAAAAAATCGCTGCCAGTATTAAACTTATTATGACGAATCCCCGTGTTGATGGTATTTTTATCAACATTTTAGGCGGTTTTTTAAGATGTAATCTTATTGCAGATGGAATTATTACTGTCGCAAATGATCTGGGACTAAATATTCCGTTAGTTGTCCGTTTTGAAGGTACAAATAAAGATGAGGCCACAGATATTCTTCAAAAATCAGGGTTGCCGCTTTCTATTGTTGCAGATACAAAAGAAGGGTTATCTCTTTTAAGAAATGCAATTGCGGAGGACTTATAATGGCTGTACTGGTTGATAAAAATACTAAAATTCTTGTTCAGGGAATTACCGGTACGCAAGCATCATTTCATATTCCACGTGCCATGAAATACGGAACAAAAATTGTGGCAGGCGTTGTGCCAAACAAAACAGAAAAAATGTATCTCGGTGTTCCTGTTTTTGAAACAGTAAAAGAGGCAAAGGCTGCTACCGGCGCTGAAGCTTCGCTTATATTCGTACCAACTAAATTTGTAAAATCGGCTATTTTGGAAGCTATCAGGGCAAATCTACGCCTGGTCGTTGTTATTACTTCCGGTATTCCAGTTAATGATATGATGGCAATAAAAAATGAATTATCCCATTCTTCTACCATTCTTATTGGTCCAAATACGCCAGGGGTGATTACTCCCAAAGAGGCCTATATGGGTATTTTTCCGGATAATATTCACAAAAGTGGTAAGATTGGTATTGTTTCTCGTTCTTCTACCTTGACTTATGAAGTTATTTTGGAAATTAATAAAGCAGGTTATGGCGAATCAACTATTGTCGGTCTGGGCGATGATGTCATTTTGGGTACAGATTTTGCCGATATTTTAAAACAGTTTAATGATGATCCAGAAACAGAAACAATTATTTTAATTGGTGGAACCGGTGGAAACTATGAAGTAAAAGCGGCCGAATATTACCATTCACTTAAAAACAAAAAAACCGTTATTGCTCTAATACCGGATGATTCTCCTTTACTTTCTGATAAAGAGGGGTTGGCACCGGAAATTATTTGCCAAGGTATTGTGACTGCTGCCGATAAAAGGAAGATTCTATCTGATGCCGGTATGATTGTTGTTGATGGTATTAATGCTTTGAAAAATGAGTTATTAAATTTATGATAAAATGGTTTCAAAAAATATTTGATATTATTTTGCCTCCCCGATGTTTATCTTGCGGAAAAGTAATACAATCAGATAATAGTCTGTGTTCGGAATGCTTTTCTAATATCAATTTCATCAGCCGTCCTTTTTGCGAAAAATGCGGATATCCTTTTCCTGACGGAACCGAAGATGGATTATTGTGTGTTGAATGTTTGCAAAAGAGAACACCTTTTCGCTTTTGCCGCTCTGCTGTGTTGTATGACGATTTTTCTAAAAAGCTTATTCTTGATTTTAAGTTTTTTGATCATATTGAAAATAAACTTTTATTAGCTCGCTGGCTTTATCTGGCCGGGCAAGATATATTTGATGCAACAATCGATTTGATTATTCCGGTACCATTGCATTTTACCCGTATGATTAAAAGAAAATACAATCAATCAGCAATGCTTTGCTCTGCTTTATCAGAAATGAGCCATGTTCCTGCAGATTACAAATCTCTAAAAAAGATTCATCATACGCGTCCGCAAGTTTATTGCGAAGGTAAACAACGTTTGAAAAATATCAAAAATGCTTTTTGTGTTGTTCGTCCAGAAAATATTAAAGGTAAACGGATTGTTTTGGTTGATGATGTTTATACAACAGGTGCCACTTTGCGTGAATGTGCCAAAGTTTTAAAACGAGCCGGTGCAAAGTCCGTGGATACTCTCACGATTGCCAGAGTATGTGATTGATTTTGATAACAAAAAATCAGCTTAAATCTGCCTTTTTTATATCATTATGTTCTATAAAACATATATTACGGAACATAGTGATATAAATTATAGGCTCAATTATGATTTGTATATGATTTTTATATGAAAGGATTTATGTTATCATACGCTAATCATAATTGAGCTAATAAAATAAGGCTTATTTAGTAATTGACAACAGTTTAGCGTATTTATGCAAAATACATTCTGCTATTTCGGCCATCTCTGTCTTTTCTTCTTTATCAAAACCATAATTATTAACTAGCATTTCCGGCGTCAGTTCATATACTTCACCACTGAAATCCCGCAGGCAATATTTTTGGCTTTTGGTGTCTATTACACTTTGTCGTAGATTGGCCGTAACTTCATCAATATTTTCCTGTTCAGACATTACTATTCCTTATTATTCGATGTTGGTTGTCAGCCATTTTCCTGATGTTTCTTTATATTTAGCATCTGCATCATATAAATCAACATTTAATTTTAAATCTTTGGCGGTTAATTTGCCCATCGCAGACAATAGTTGCAATCCAGAGATATAATAGTCATAACGGGTTGTTACTTCTTCGACCTCGGAATCCAGTAAATATTGATATTGGTTCAAAACATCTAAAACCGTCCGATTGCCTAAGGCTTCTTCTTCGCGAACACCGTCCAGAGCAATTTGATAAGCTTTGATTTGCGCTTTAACCGATTTAATTTTTGCTTTGTTAGCACACAAGTATTCCCAATAGCTGGTAATATTGGAACGGAGTGCATCTTGTGTATTTAACAAATCTTCCTGAGCCTGCCAACGATAGTATTTACTTTGGCGAATCTGAGCACGGCTGGAGCCTGCATCATAAATTGGCATTGAAAAATTTATACCTAATTCAACTGAATTATCCGTCGGATTTTTATCTACTGTATAATCCTGACTTTTTAAACGACCGGCACTTGCGTATGCGTTGATGGACGGCAACAGGCTACCTTTTTGGGTTTTTACATCATATTTTTTTGCTTTCAGAGTGTGTCTGGCTGCATTTAAATCATAGTTGTGCTCTTTTGCATAATCTAACGCTTCTTCTATGCTTTCAGGAAACATTTTAACAATTTCCTGCGGATCTTCTGTTTCGTTTGGTTCTTCACCGATGATTTGCTTATAAACAGCCTTGGATGCCTCCAAATCTCCTTCGGCTGAAATACGCTGCGACTGAGCTGATGCATAACTTGCTTCTGCCTGCGACACATCTGTTGTTGTGACTTCGCCAACCTTAAAACGTTCACGAGTTTCATCTAATTCTTTTTTCAGAAGCTTTTCGTTATTTTTTTGCAATTTAACAATTGCCTCATCGCGCAATACTGTCAAATATGCCGTTGCTGCATTCATCAAAATATCCTGCTCTGTTGCTGATAAATTTGCCTGAGCAGCTTTTGCTGAGCTTTTGGCCGAACTAACGGAATTAACTGTGGTAAAACCGTTGAAAATTGGTTGAGATATGGTGGCAGACAATGTTCTTTCATATCCATCTACTGGTTTCGTACCATTGAACTTGGCTCTGTTTGAATTAATCTTGCTGTCTGAGTAACCACCTTCTATTGTTAATGTCGGACGATATCCTGATTTTGCAATGGCCACATTTTCATCAATAGCACTTGTCGCTGCGCGAGCCGCTTTGAGTGACGGATTGTATTCATAGGCTTTGGTCAATGCTGTTTCAAGAGTATCTGCATGAGCTGAAAGCGCTGTTGAAGCAGTAAGAATCAGCGCGAGAAGACTAAGCTTTTTCATCGTTTGCTTTTCCTTTGTCCATGTATTAAAAAAAGAACTATTCGTATTCTTTTTAACATGTATTTGTTAAAAAATAATCAATCTCTGTTTTTATTTTATAGAATAATCCTATATTATTAACGAAAATTCAAACTATTTTGTGCTAGATGTGTGAATAGTCCAGTATGTTTAAGTTTAGGAGATTATATCTTGAAAAAAGGGAATTTAGAACTTAGCGATGAAAAGAAAAAAGCCAGATTAAAACAATCAATTGAGCATTATATCAAATACTTTATCGGCAAAAGAGCATGCGAAGTTACAAAAGAAGAAGCTTTGTATGCTATTTCTCTGGCAGTTCGCGAATTTGCTATGGATAATATGTATCGTTCAATGTCTAGATACAATGAAAAGTCGGTCAAGCGTGTTTATTATCTTTCTATTGAATATTTAACCGGACGTTCACTAGAAAATAATCTGCACAATCTTGGTTTGTATGATTTGTTAAAAGAAATTAAAATTGATGGTTTTCCGGACATCTCTTTAGATGAAATTTTCAATACAGAATATGATCCGGCGCTTGGTAACGGCGGTTTGGGTCGGTTGGCAGCCTGTTATCTTGATTCAATTGCATCATTAGGTATGCCCGGTTTTGGCTATGGCATTAATTATCAGTTTGGCTTATTTAAGCAAAAATTTGATAATGGTTGGCAAATTGAACAAGCTGATGACTGGTTTTCTGATTATTCCCCCTGGGAATTGGCCAGACCGAATCGACAGGTTTCTGTTCCGATGTTTGGAAATGTTGAAACTTACAAAAATGCTGACGGAAAAGATACTTATGTTTGGGCAAATACGCAGACTCTTTATGGGGTTCCTTACGACTTTCCGATTGTCGGATATAAAGGGAAATCCGTTAATTATCTGCGCCTATTTTCGGCCAAAACAGATGATGAATTCGATATAGATATCTTTAATAACGGCGGTTATATTGAAGCGGTTGAAGACAAAATTAAAACTGAAGCCATTTCAAAAGTTTTGTATCCGTCGGACGCCATCGAATCCGGAAAAGCATTAAGACTGTCGCAGCAGTATTTCTTTGTATCTTGCGCTATTCAAGATATTTTCAGAAGATTTCTGGAAATGAGTAGTGATTTTGACAAACTGCCTGAATCTATCTGTATCCAACTTAATGATACGCATCCAGCGCTAGCAATTGTAGAGATGATGCGGCTCTTAGTTGATATTTACGGACAAGAGTGGGAAACGGCATGGAATATCGTTACGAAAGTGTTTGCCTATACAAACCATACTCTGCTGCCAGAAGCTTTGGAAACATGGCCGGTGAAATATTTCCAAAAAATGTTACCACGCCATCTGCAGATTATATACGAAATCAACCGCCGGTTTATTGAATTTGCCAAGACAAAGTTTGGTGAGACGAGCGAAAAACTGGCAAAGGTTTCTATTGTTTCCGGAGATGGTGATGCGCAGATTATCCGTATGGCGAATCTATCCATTGTCGGTTCTTTTTCTGTTAATGGTGTGGCAAAAATCCATTCTGATTTGATTGTAAAATCTCTTGTGCCAGAATTTTATGAACTTTGGCCAGAAAAATTTACAAATATCACCAATGGCATTACGCCACGACGTTGGCTGTTGCATGCTAATACGGAGCTTGCAAATTTGATTTCTGACAAAATCGGTAAAGACTGGGTAACGCATTTATCGCAACTGACAAAACTCGAAGAGTTTGTTAATGATGCAGATTTTGTTAAAAAATTCAGTAAAATCAAACAAAATAACAAAGAGCTTCTACGGAATGAAATTTTTAAACGAACTAATGTTGCCGTTACGACCAAAAGCATGTTTGTCGTTATTGCAAAGCGAATCCATGAATATAAACGACAACTGATGGCGATTTTACAAGTTGTCGGTGAATATCTGGCCATTGTGCGTGACAATGTGCGTCCGGTTTGTCCGAAAACATATATTTTCGCTGGAAAAGCTGCACCGTCATATACCTTTGCCAAGCTTATCATCAAACTGATAAACAATGTAGCGCAAGTTGTAAATAATGATCCGAGAGTCGGTGACTCGCTGAAAGTGGTATTTATCCCGGATTATAAAGTTTCCTTGGCGGAAATTTTGATTCCGGCAGCAGATTTAAGCCTGCAGATTTCTACTGCCGGTTTTGAAGCTTCCGGTACGGGAAATATGAAGTTTGCCCTTAACGGTGCATTGACGCTTGGAACGTATGATGGGGCCAATATTGAAATCCGCGAGGCTGTCGGAGAAGACAATTTCTTTCTATTCGGTTTGAAAGTGGAAGAAATTGAAAAACTGCGTCCAACATATAATCCTCATAAATTGTATGACGAATCGGAATATATCAAACGAATCTTAAATGCAATAAACTCTAACATGTTTTGCGAAAAAGATTCGCCGTCGTTATTTAAACCGATTTTTGACGAGCTGCTTAATCGCGATTACTATTTGCTCTTAGCAGATTTAGAGGCATATAATAAAACTATGAAAGATGCCGAGCATGCTTATCTGAAACGTGAAGGCTGGGCTAAAAAGGCTATTTACAATGTTGCCAGAGTTGGTAAATTTTCCAGTGACCGTGCTGTTGAAGAATATGCAGAGAAAATCTGGCACATCCACAGCATAGATGATGACGATATTTTTGAATCGGAAGATGAAGCCAAATCAGCCTAATTTGAAAATAAAAAAATTTAACGCCCGTAGAAAAGCTTACGGGCGTTTTTGTTATAAAAATGTATTTTGAGCGGCCAACAATAATTTGTATTTTTTTTATCTGTGACCTGAAAATAATTTCGACTCACAAATTCAGATATTTTTATTTGTTTACAATACTTTATTGTGACATTTTTTTGATACTTGCATTTATTTTTTGAATTAAATGTAATTTACAGGCGAATTTTATAATAAATTTTCTTCTTTTTTTGCTATTTTTATTATTTCTAAATTTTAGAATCGGCAATTGCTTGACGGAGGACAAAAAATGTGGTATAGTTAAGGTGTTAAGCGAATTATTCTGTTTTTAGTTTTTTTTCAATTATTATAAAAACTTGTTGCAGTTTAACTCGCTCTTAAAACGAGTATTAACAACGCAACTGAAAGTACAGGATTATGTTGTTGAACTGAATTTTTGATTGAAGAGTCCAATTAGACGACAGAGAGACCACCGCGAGCGAAAAACAGTACCTCAGGTTAACCGATCAGATTTTCTTTTTTAACTGCACCTAATAGTCAGTTGCTATTTTTAATAACGCCAAAGTAAATATTCGGAAACGGATTGAGGGTGGTGTAAAAAAATGAGAAAAAACAATAGTTTTTTTGTCGTTTTATTTTGTGTATTGTTTTGTGTAGGTCTTTTTTCCTGCACAAACTTCGATGCAGATCTGATGTCTTACTCGTCGGCGCCTGAACAATCTTCTGAGGTGCCAGAAGAAGACGAAGAATTCGTTGAATGGGAATATGCTTTCACTGAAAGCATAAGCGCCGAAACGGTGCTGGATTCCATTGAGGGCGAGAATGGTAGCGAGTATTTCGTTGATTACATAATTACAATCAACGATAAATACGAATGTATTTATATGGGGGAAACTTCATATAAAGACTCGGTTCGGACAATAACATTGTCTGAATCGGCAGATGACAGTTTCAGAAACCTTAACATATTCATGTCAGATGGATATGTTTATTATCAAGAATGTGATAATAAACAAGTAGCCATAACTTTCTCAAACGAGAAGGTCGAGACTATGGAGGAATTTCAGGCTGATGGATGGTATGTCCAGAAGACTGAAAAGTTTCTGACGCTGAATTATACGAACACCGTGTCTGAGGTAGATACGCTGAAAGTATACACTACATCTGCCGGTTTCGCCGGAACGTACACTGATCCGCAAAGCGGGCTGAGTGCAGATCTAGAGCCGTTAACGATTGGGGTGACCCAAGAATGGTGGCTCTTCCACAGCAAGGACGACTCTTTCGTTTATAACGAAGAGACCGCGCGGTGGGAAGATCGCTCATGGAGTGATGATCGCACTCTAGATGAGCAGCATAACACCGTGATGAGGAACGGTACGGAATATTTCCGTTATCCTTTCTTCTCATGGGTTAATTTCATCATCCGCATTGATGGGGAAGAAGTGATACGTCCAACCCGGTCGGCCGAATTTGACTACTATGTTCCGTATAACGCGGAAGATGATGTCAATAACGGCACAGCTGACTGGCGTTAAAACTGCATCATCGGGATTCCAAGCTCAGGCTTGGAATCCTTTTTATATCCGGATTATATTTATTAACGGCTGATACGCGCGAAATTGATTATTTATATAGCCACTCATCCTGGGCGCGTTTGTTACGGGCTACTATGGACATCTGACGCGAGCGACTGTTCGTGCCGGCAAATTTCAAGCTTTTTTCTATGGCTTTTTGGTAGCGATTTTGTTCATAGCCGGCTTTTTCCGCCTTTTCCCTGTATTGTGCTGCCGATTTTGCATCCGGTGCCATGCAACATAAAGATTCCGCCGTTGCCTTAATGGCACCATTGATTTCCTGTTTAAGCCTGAACTTTGTCACACGGTTGTATTTATATTTCGGCAGGCAATCCACAATGCGCAAACAAGCATCATATAAAACTAATTTTTCCTGATTTTCTGGTATATCTTTCAATGTTTTATCATGCAAAATGGAATTAAAAAAATGCAGTGCATATTTTTCGTAGTCCTTTACTGATGGCTGCCCTTTGCGACGCTGATACTCGTAATTCAATTTCATATCATGAATGCGACATGCTTCGCTGGTATATTCTGACAACAACATCTGTTGCTTATATTCCGGCAACCGGCGCTGAAAATTTATTTCCAGAACTTTTAACAATGGCATGTTTTCCAAAATAATACAGGGGCGGTAATGATTTATCTCTTTTAACAAAAAACGACATTCTTCTTCTGACAATATTTTTTCTTCGGTGGCAAAGACATCTGTGCATTGCCGATATTTTTCCAACACATCGCAAAAGGCTCTCGCCCGTTTTACCTCTGCTGATGTAACGACATCTTCAAATATATCTATCTGGCGATTTTGACGGCCATAATACAAGTAACGATTTTGAAATGCGGATATTTCGGTATTTACAGCAATATCCTGATGGTTGACGCATATTGATATTGCTCGATTTATTATCCGATGAAGCTCTTTATGGCCGATTTTTTCGCTCATGTGCTTATACCTTAATATATTAGTTTCGGGTATTATAACACAAATATCTCCATTATGCAAAAAAAACATAAAAAAAACGCTGGCTATTGGCAGGGGCCAGCGTTTATATGTGTACAAAATAATATTACTCATTTTCGAGTATTATGTCTCCCGTGCGTAAGAGAACAATTTTATCTAAAACCCATTTATTAATCTGTTTAATTTTTTCGTTTTCTATATTCAGCCGTTCCGCGATATCTATAATGAAATCTATTTCTGCATCATCAAGCCCGCTATCTGAATTGGCTAAAAAACATAATTCTTTTATCAGCTGAAGAGCTTTTTTGCGCTCTGTAATCTGTGTACTGATATTTTCTATTATTTCCGTACGATTCAAATTTTTCATAATAGCAACAATGTCTTTTTCCGGCACTTCATACATTTTACCAATATTTTTTAAAAACTCTATTTCTTCTTTGGCTACTTGCTTATCAGAACAAATCATACAACAAAAACAATCCAAAAAAGCTTTCTTTTCTTCTAGACTCAGGGTGGTAATATATTTATATTCCTGGTTCATTTTTTTCTCCATCATATTTTATAGGTGTTAATATATATAGATTTATTTAAAATGCAGTAAATAAATGAAATCCGTGTGTATTTTAATCTATGTTTAATTTGAAAAAATATGTTGACGCAAAAAAAAACATAATGTAAATAAAAGCAAGTTACGGAGTGTTGGCAGAGTGGTAATGCAGCGGATTGCTAATCCGTCATCCTGAATAGGGATGCACAGGTTCGAGTCCTGTACACTCCGCCAGTTTAAGCCTGCAAAATGCAGGCTTTTCTGTTTGCCTGACGAAATATTTTATTTTACTTAGACAAAATATTTAGTTATCTTTACTTTAATTTAATTTTTGCAATTTATATTCATTGGTGAGGTTATTTTTTGTTTGTGGATATTCACAAATAGTTATTGACAAAAAAAACAAACCATGTCATTTATTATGTCAATAATAAGAAAGGAAAAAATATGATTAAGACGACAATTAAAACTGAAACCAAACGAAATGCCTTTGCCAAAGCCGGGGGAAAGAAAATCGCCGGTGGTGTTTGTGTGAGTAGAAAAGTTGTTCGTGGTCTTGTTTCAGATAATTATGGTTTGCTGGCAAATGGTGTTTGTACTGATAAAAAATTAAATAATGATTTGAGTAATGTTATTTTATTTAATAAGCAAAGAGAAGTCGCATAATTTTATGCTGAGCATTTTGAACCCGCATAACGCGGGTTTTTTTATGTCTTTTGCATTATGGCACCGCACATGTCGTGAAAAATCGCTTGCAAATATGTTGCGAATTTATATATTTGTATTGAAAAAGTTAATTTAATAAGGAGAATAAGTAATGCCTTTAGTTGCTATGCGTCAAATATTAGACCATGCTGCCGAAAACAATTATGGTGTTCCGGCATTTAATGTTAATGATATGGAACAGATTATCGCTGTCTTGGAGGCGGCTAAAGAAGTTAATGCGCCTGTTATTATCCAAACATCTACCGGCGCCAGAAAATTTGCCGGAGACCCGATGATCCGCCATATGATTGCTGCAGGTATTGAAATGTTTCCTGAACTGCCTATATGTCTACATCAAGATCATGGTGCTTCTGTTGATATTTGCCAGTCTGCTTTGGTTAATGGCTATTCATCGGTTATGATGGACGGTTCTCTGGAAGCAGACGGCAAAACACCTTCGTCGTTTGAATATAATATCCGGGTTACCAAAGAAGTTGTTGCCCGTGCTCATGCCGTTGGTGCTTCTGTTGAAGGCGAACTTGGCGTTATTGGTTCTCTGGAAACCGGTAAAGGAGACAAAGAAGATGGTCATGGTGCAGAAGGCGTTATTGATAAAAAACGTTTGGTAACTGATCCTGATGAAGCGGCCAAATTTGTTGCAGAAACAAATATTGACGCGTTGGCTGTTGCCGTTGGTACTTCTCATGGGGCATATAAATTTACCCGAAAACCAACAGGTGATATTTTGGCAATTGATGTGATTGAGAAAATTCATGCAAAATTACCGAATACGCATATGGTTATGCATGGTTCTTCGTCAGTTCCGCAGGAATTGCAGGATTTAATCAACGCTTATGGTGGTGCTATTCCGCAAACGTTCGGTGTACCGATGGAAGAAATCGTTCGTGGCATTAAATCTGGTGTCCGCAAAGTTAATGTTGATACAGACTGCAGAATGGCTATTACCGGTGCTATCAGACGGCTGTTTGCGGAGAATCCGAAAGAATTTGACCCGCGTAAATATCTGAAACCGGCTATTGAAGAAATGAAAAAAGTCTGCATTGATCGCTATGTTGCCTTTGGTGCAGCCGGTCATGCCGACAAAATTAAGCCAGTTCCGTTGTCGGCTATGGCGAAGAAATACGCTTAATTAAATAAACAGCATTTATTTACTACGGCTCCCTATCGTAGGGAGCTTTTTTATATATAAAATTTCTTGCATTTTATTTCTTATCGTTTAACCTTGCTTTTAAGGCAGGTTGG
>CAYQDC010000009.1:0-40891 GCA_964416205.1 uncultured Acetobacter sp.
CATTGTGCTGCATTGTTGGCGCATGTCAAAAAAGATTTAAAACGCCTGTGGCACGCCAATGTGAACGGAACTCAGAATGTTTATAATTTCGCCTTAAAATACGGCGTGAAAAAAATAGTTTTTATCTCCAGCAATTGCTTATGGGCCAAAAATTTTAATTATCCAGTAACGGAAGATGAAAAGCCAAGCCCGGTGGAAATATACGGCAAATCTAAATGGAAAGCCGAAAAAATCCTGCTTTCGCAGCCGGATAAAATTAACAGCATCATCTTTCGCAGCCCGACCATTATGGACGAGGGGCGCTTGGGGCTACTAGGCATTTTGTTTGAGTTTATTGACGAAGGGCGAAAATTACCGATAGTGGGAAACGGAACCAACCGTTACCAGTTTATTTATGCCAAAGACCTGGCTAGAGCCTGTGAATTAGCTCTGTCTGCCGATTATTCGGATATATTTAATATTGGTTCCGACGATGTCAAAAGCTTTAACAAGGTATATCAATATGTAATAGATAAATCGGGTTCCAAATCTCGCCTGTTTC
Organism: uncultured Acetobacter sp.; assembly: GCA_964416205.1. Taxonomy (GTDB): domain Bacteria; phylum Pseudomonadota; class Alphaproteobacteria; order RF32; family CAG-239; genus CAG-267. Next base: position 542 of record CAYQDC010000009.1, read on the forward strand.
ACTTTCCGAAACTGCCAATGATTTGGGCTATGCAAATATGTTTTTTGCTGGGCATTTCCCCTTTGGGGCCGTATCAATACAAAATGATTGCCTCCAATTTTATTTTTGATACATCAAAAATAAAGCAAAAGCTTGGATTCACTCCGACATTAAAAAACGAAGAAATGTTGCTGTGTGCCTATGAATTTTATCATCAAAACAAAGATGAAATTTTACACCGCCAAAATGTTTCGGCACATAACTCTGTTGCTAAAATGGGCGTTATTAAAATGTTGAAATGGCTAATGTGATTTAGGACAATGCAATTAAAAGGATCCGCCATCAATTCCAAGTACTTTGACGGCAATATCGTACGAAAAACCAGCACGAATAAGCGAACCCAAGTCTTTCTGGCGATTCATGTGGCGCTGTTCTTCATCCGGATGGAAAGCGCCGATTTTTTTCTTCTTCACAAAATTGAAAGCAGCTTCTTCTTCCGAATAAGAAATATCATCGGCCACTTCATCAAACAATTTGACAACTAAGTCGCTAACGATACCTTTCTGCGCAAGTTTATGCTCAATATAGCGTTTAGGTTTGCCAGCTTTTAGGTAATTTTTTATTTTAATCCGGGCGAACCTTTCATCGCTGATAAAATTGTTTTTCAAGCACTCGTCTATTACCTCTTCAGCCCAAACAAAAGCTTGTTCTGGGTCATAGTCTTTATTGGCAAACGCATACTTGTCAATTCGCCGATACAAAACCCGGCGCAACATATTTTCTGTACTTTCATACCGTTCCAGATAATAAAGTGCAATATTCCGGAGGCTTGTTTTTGTTGGTTGTTTAAGCAACCGTCTCTGTTGTATTGATGTAATCACTTGAAAAATACCTTTTTTTATATTAGTTTAATAAAACAATACACTAATGATATAAGGGGAAAGGTAAATTGGCTAATAAAAATTTTGATGAATGTGCATCATTTTTAATTGATAACGGCTTATTTGCCGGAAGAATATGTCGTTTTGAAAATATATTAAAGATAATTATGGGGAAACACGGATATATGAAAAACGTTTCCGCCGCACTATCGGAAAGTGTGGCTTTAGCCGTTCTATTAGCAAATGCCCTGAAGTTTGACGGCCTTTTTACATTGCAATTACAAGGAAACGGACCTATCTCAACCATAGCAGTGGACGTAACTTCTGACGGAACAATGCGCGCTTGCGCCAATTATGATAAAGAGCTATTGCAAAAAAAAAATTGCCCTGCGTAAAAATGAAAGAGCATTGGAAGCAACACCTCATCTTTTAGGGTCGGGAACTTTAGCCTTTACCATAGATAACGGTAAAGGAAGTTACCATCAGGGGGTCGTAGAATTGCAAGGAAAAACATTAGAAGAATGCGCCTTGCGATATTTTGAACAGTCTGAACAGATAGAAACAATGTTGCGTTTGTTTGTTGAAGTACCAGAAAAAGAAAACGAGGTTTGGAAAGCTGGCGGAGTTTTGCTTCAGCGGATTCCGGATGCCGGTGGCAAAAAAGTGAATATGGCTGATTTGCCAGAATTACGAAATGAAGCAGAGATTTTGCTTAACACGCTGACAGCGGAAGAATTATTTTCAAAAAAGTTGACATTAGGCGAAATTTTGTATCGCTTGTATCATGCAAACGATCTGAATATAATAAAAGACAAACACTATAACTTCAGATGCCGGTGCAATCGGGAAAAACTTTTAAGGACACTGCGTAGTTTTTCGGAGGACGAATTAATGTCAATGTTGAATGAATATTCCAAAATAATGGCAAAATGCAGTTTTTGCTCGGAAGAGTATGAATTTACTATATCTGAGATAACACAACAGAAGCTAAACTGAAATTAAATAAGTTTTAAACTTTTTTGTTTAATTTTTTGGTAAAAAGTAAATAACCGTGCGTTAACTATTTAGAAAATGGAAGAGACAGATGAATAAATTAAGAAATATTATATTAATTTTCAGCAGTTTGTTTTTATTGTCATGTTCATCAACAAGCGATATGGATGCAGTGCCCTTGCGATACAGTGAGCCACGCTTTCAAAACCTGGTACCGATAGAGTTGAGTGTTGAAAAAGTTGATATCATTTCAGAATTTATTCCGTCTTTTACCCGTCCAAATGTGGAGCACCTATTTCCTGTTTCTATAGAAAAAACTGCCAAATTATGGGCTAAAGACAGGTTAAAAGTAAACGGCTTTTCTTCTAATAAAGTTGCAGAATTTATTATAAAGGACGCATCAGTAACCGAAGAAATAGAAAAGTCAAATGAACTTCTGCAAAAAGATCGGTTAAAATATCGGGCGAATTTATCAGTTATTTTAAAGATAACTGACAAAACAAATATGTCAGCCGCCGAAACATCTATCAATGCATGGCGTGAGCTAAAAATTCCTGTTGATACAAAAATTTCCGAAAAGGAAAGACATTGGAATGACATGGTCTATAAACTGTTTGATGAATTTAATCGCCAGATAGAAAAAAATATCAATGAACATTTTAATATGTATGTAACGAACAATTACAGTATTAAAGAGTACCAAGAATAAAAGAAAGAGAAGCTTAATTATAAACCTGACACTTGTTGTCATTAGCGATTAAACTTAAAACAGGGAGCCTGATTTCTCTGATTCTATGACTGCTGTCTGCAATTTTGCAACTGCCATAAAGAACGGAGCTGGTTTTTGATGTAGCGTAATCTTCAAATTCAAAAACATCCCCGGGTTCTAAAATAGGAAGCTCACCTTTAAAGCCATCACTGGCAACAGAAACGGAACGCCCTTTATTATCGGTAACGGAAATACGGCTACCAAGCAAACTAATCTTATCAGGAGAGTTATTCTCTATCCTTAGATAATATCCCCAACAAAACTCATCGCCTGCAGCTTTTTCACACAACAACTCATTACTGGCGGATATAACAATCCCATCACATTGTTCTATGGAAAAATCGTCATCATAAAACATTTGCAGATTCCCCAAAATTTTTTCTCAACTAAAAATAATTAATTTTTGAAAATCTGTAAAAACGAATCTCTCTTTTTTCAACAAGAGAAATACTATTTTAATCGTCCATAATTATCTTCAAAACGGACGATATCGGATTCGTCTAACTTTTCACCTGTTTGGATCTCAATAAAGATAAGCGGTTTGGATGAAGAAGTATTCTTTATACGGTGTTTGGTTTTGACGGGAATATAAACAGTATCATTTTTTTGTCTGTATAAAATATCTTCTCCCAGAATAATCATTGCCGTTCCCTCAACAATAATCCAATGCTCTGCACGAAAATTATGCAGTTGCAGGGAAAGGATAGCCTCAGGATTGACGATAATTTTTTTTACACAAAAGTTATCTCCGGCATCTAGAACGTCCCAAGAGCCCCATGGACGTATATCATGTTCGCCATGTTTATAAGTTGTCACCATATAATTTATCCTTTTCTTCAAAAAAAATATATAGAATAAAAGAATAATAAGTTGTATAACTAAAATTACAAGCACGAATTTAAAAAAGAGGGAAATTATGGCAGAGGTGAAAAATGTAGCTTTAGATATAATAAAGCGGATACACCATGAATTGGGAAACGAAACAAGTGAAGAGAAATTAAAGCACATCATAAAGATTATAGCGGAGGAAATCAGTGCTGAAGAAGCTGAAATTTATATACAAGCAGACGAAGTAAATATGGAAGCAATAACTTGCTATCCTGAGAAAAACAGCCGCAAAACTGTTCGCATTGGTGAAGGGGTTGTCGGTAAAACCAGTTCTGACAATAAAACATCATTTGTGAAGACATCTCGAAATTTTAAAATGGCCATTCCACTGAAAAAATGGAATAAATCCGTGGGTGTGCTATTGGTAAGTTTTTCTGTCGGGCATGAGTATTCCGAAAATGAGGCCGAAGCATTGGAAACAGTTTGTACGTTTTTAAGCGAATTGGTAACAAGTGAAGAAATTTCCCAATATATTCGTAAATTCATCAAAAGTTGCGGTATTGTTGCTAAAGACAGGATAAAAGGTACAGTTATCAATACCGGATTTGGATTGGGAAATGCAATTGTGCACCGTCGGCGTAAAGCAGTAACTGTAGTGTTAGCCAAAAATAAAGATAAAGAGTTGCAAAATTTGATGATAGCACGGCAAAAGATGAATGAAGATCTAAATGCTAAACTTAATCAAAACGGCATGAGAAAAGGAGAACATGTCGAAATTTTAGATGCTTACCGGATGATTGCCGATGATAAAGGTTGGTACAGTCGCATTACCAATCATATTAATTCTGGTTTAACGGCAGAAGCTGCCGTGGAGCAAGCTTATACGGAGATGTGGAATAGATTATCTGGAACCGATGATTCTTATTTAAAGGAGCGGTTGCATGATTTAAGAGATATTGCCGATCGGCTAAGATTATATTTAAGTGGAGAGGATTGTAATGCAGAAACAGCATCAGAGTACACGGATATTATAATCATAGCCTCATCAATGGGTCCGGCCGACCTGCTGGACTATGATTACAAAAAGATTCGTGGCTTAATCATTGAAGACTGCACACCGACCATGCATGTCGCTATTGTCGCAAAGGCCTTGAATGTGCCAGTCATAGCAAAAGTTGAAGAACTCTATAAAGATATAAAAAACGGAACAAAGATAGCTATAGATGGTACGGATGGAGCAGTTATTGTTAATCCGTCAAAAGCGGTGGTTGAAAAAATCACGGTTAAAATGGAAGAAAAGAAAAAAGAATATCTTCGTATTCAAAAGTTAAAGAATTTAAAAAGCAAAACCATGGATTCGGAAAGAATTAATCTCTACATCAATATCGGAATGGATTTTGATTTTGATTATATCAAAAGTACAAATTGCGATGGCGTGGGACTTTATCGAACCGAAATTTTATTTATGTCATCAGACAAAATGCCAGATATAAATAAACAGGTGGCAAATTACAAAAAACTATATCAGTCTGCAAATGGAAAGAAAATTATTTTCCGAAGCTTGGATATCGGTTCGGATAAGTTATTACCGTACTGGAACAGTATAACTGAAGATAATCCGGCTATCGGTTGGCGCTCAATACGAATAACCCTGGATCGTCGAGCTATCCTTCGTAAACAAATGCGCGCTTTTATTCGCGCTGCCTCCGGGCGGGAACTAAATGTAATGTTTCCGATGATTTCAAATTTAGATGAATTTTTGGAAGCCAAAGAAACATTCATGTTTGCCTATGAAAAAGAAAAAAAAGAAGGATATAAAATGCCGTCTAAAATAAATTTGGGTATGATGATAGAAGTTCCATCAGTTGTTTTTCAATTGCGTGAAATACTAAAATATTGCGATTTTATTTCTATTGGTACAAATGATTTATACCAGTTTTTCTTTGCTTGTGACAGAGGAAACCCCCGGCTGAATGGACGATATGACGTTTTGTCGACACCGTTTTTAAATATGTTGAAAAAGATTATCAAAGAAGCTGACAAAGCAAAGGTTCCATGTTCCGTATGTGGCGAGATGGCAAGTTCTCCATTGGATGCAATGGCTCTTATTGGGCTTGGTTTCCGAAATTTATCTGTCTCCAGTGCATCATATGGAAAAGTAAAAGCTATGATAAGATCGCTATCAGCTAAAGGGATAGAAGATTATTTGAATAACATATTATCTTCGTCACGTCGGACATTACGACCACAATTAAAATCATATGCAGCTGATCACGCTATTGAAATCTATTAAAAAGTATGTTTTAATATCGAAAACGTTTATAAAGGATGGAAATATGGAGAATACAGAAGAACTTAAAATAGACATTGAAGATATCGGTACCATTTTGAAAAGTAGCCGTTTAAAAAGTAAAAAAAGTATGGAGGAAATTTCCGGAGAACTATGTATCCGAAAAATATATTTAACAGCTCTGGAAGAGGGGGATTTTAAAACACTGCCACCGATACCGTATGGTGTCGGTTATGTGCGGACTTATGCTCGTTATTTAGGTTTAAATCCAGAACGGGCAGTAAAGCTCTATAAAGACACAGCCAAAGTTGAAGAACAAAAGGCTGAAACTGAGGATATCATCCCAGAAGCAAATAAAAGTAATATCCGGCACATTATTTTATGTGTTCTTATTTTAGCTTTGATATATGGTGGCTGGGAGCTGTATGTCCAAAAGGATAATACGGTAAAAATGGTAGCCGAAGTTACCAGTCAGTCAGAAGCAGAAACCTTGATTTCTGAAATGGAGACAATTTCTGAAAGCATGTCTCAACTGAGTGGAAACGATCTGACGACAGTTTTGCCAGAAAATGAGATGTCAGGAAATATAGGAACACCGATGCCAATAGAAGCTGAGACAGATGTGAAGATACAACAAGAAGAGATTTTAACCAGACCTACAGAAAAGGAACAGCTTGAAACCACAGAATCAGCAATTTTAATGAACAACAAGGTGATAGTCGAATTTACAGGCGAAAGTTGGATAGAGCTGAAAGCTAGGGATAGAGTATATTTTCAAGGCATATTCCGCGCTGGCGATAAAAAAGAAATAGATTATATTGACAATTTATTTTTATCTGTCGGGCGGCCAGAAAATGTTAAAGTTTTTGTAAAAGGTACCGAAAAAAATCTTTTAAACCGCAGAAGAAAAACAAATATTCCTATTGATGCCTTAGAATAGTCGTGTTGCAGACACAAAAATCTGTTGCTTTTTCAATCGGAATAAGCGATAAATTTGGTATACAAAAAGAATAAAGGAAAAATAATGAATTTTCATGAAAAATTGGCCAATGTTGTCAATCGTTATGATGAGGTACAGTCACTATTGTCATCATCTTCCATAGATTCGGAGAAACTGGTTAAATTAAGTAAAGAGTTATCAGTGTTAGAGCCAGTTGTTGAAGCGATAAATGATTATCAAAAACAACAAAAAAGTTGCGATGAAACTAGCGAAATAATGCGAGATATGTCTCAAGATAAGGAAATACGGGAACTTGCAGAAGCAGAATATTATGAGATAAAAGAGAAGCTTCCTGAATTAGAAAAAAAAATAAAAGTTCTCCTGTTGCCAAAAGAGGACGATGATGAAAAAAATGCAATTCTTGAAGTCCGTGCAGGAACAGGTGGAGATGAAGCTGCTTTATTTGCTGCGGTTCTGTTTGAAATGTATCAGCGTTATGCGCAAAAGCAGGGATGGAAATTTGAAGTTCTGGATATTAACGAAAATGGCATTGGAGGTTATAAAGAAGCATCTGTCAAAATTACCGGAAAGGATGTATTTGCAAAATTAAAGTTTGAATCCGGAGCGCACAGGGTTCAGCGTGTTCCGGTAACCGAGTCTCAGGGGCGTATTCATACTTCAGCGGCCACTGTTGCTGTATTGCCAGAAATTGAAGAAGTCGACATGTATATCAATCCAGCAGATTTAAAAATAGATGTGTACCGTGCTTCCGGTGCCGGCGGCCAACATGTTAACCGAACCGAATCGGCTGTTCGCATCACGCATATACCAACAGGGATTGTTGTACAATGTCAAGATGACAGATCCCAATATAAAAACAAAGAAAAAGCAATGAATCATCTCCGAGCTCGGTTGTATGACGCGCAAAAAGCTAGTATAGAGGCAAACTATTCGGAAAAGCGCCGTCTGCAAGTTGGTAGTGGCGACCGTAGCGAAAGGATACGCACATACAATTATCCGCAAGGACGAGTAACAGATCATCGCATAAATTTAACTTTATATAAACTGGAAGAAGTCGTTTCGGGCGAAGCTTTGGGGGAAATAATAGAAGCTTTGGTTACTGAAGATCAGGCGCGTCGTCTTGCCGAGGATGACTAAGCTGTTTGCTTTGTAATAATTTGTAACATCTTTTTAAAAGATTTTTTTCAAAAACAATGTTATATAACTTCTGAATGAATTTTAGGGGTACAAAATGTCACATTTGATAAAAGTAGCAGTCATTGGCGCGGGAATGATGGGAAAAAATCATTTGCGCACATATAAAACGTTGCCTGGCGTTAAACTGATCGGTGTATATGATGTTTTTCAGGAAAGTGCCGAAAAAGCAGCTGAAATGTTTGGAATCAAAGCCTTTTCTTCATTAGAAGAGGTGGCACATGCGGTTGATGCTGTCAGCGTTGTGACAACTTCCGTGGCACACTGCGAAGTCGGAGAGTTTTTCTTAAATAAAAAAATACATTGTATGATAGAAAAACCTTTAGCAACAACCGAAAAAGAATGTTATCGCCTGATTGAAGCGGCTCAAAAGAATAACGTCGTTTTGCTTGTCGGACACATAGAGCGTTTCAATCCGGCAGTTGAACAAATGGGGAAAATCCTATCCGATACAAGTAAAATACGTTCTCTTACAGCACAAAGAATGTCAGCGGCAAGTGGCCGCATAACTGATGTGGATGTGGCAATGGATTTAATGATTCACGATGTGGAAGTTATTCAGTCTTTAGTTAGATCACCAGTAGTTAATGTTCAGGCAGCAGCGGTTCATACGCCGGGCAATGAGAGCGGAAAAGATTACATCACAGCTTTATTGGAATTTGAAAGTGGCGCTACGGCCAATATTACAGCCAGTCGTATTACTCAGGCACGCGTGCGTACGCTGACTGTGACAACAGATACGAACTATATTGACATGGATTTTATCAACCAGAGCATAAATGTACATTCTCAGGGGCGGATGCCTTATGTAAATCAGGAAAATATTCCGGAATGGATGAATTATGGATTAAAAGGCAGTGTTGAGCAACTATTTATTCCGACAAATCAACCATTACAGGCAGAGCTGTCACACTTTATCAGTTGCGTCAAAAGCGGCACCAAGCCGCGCATTAGCGGTGAAGACGCCCTCAATGCTTTGCGCGTGATATGGAAAATACAGGATGTTCTGGGATTGTCAAGAACACTGGAGCCGGCGTTGCCATTGTACGGAAATACGATAGCTGCTTAATAGAAATGCGCTATAAAATTACGGTAGAATATGACGGCACAAACCTTCTTGGTTGGCAGAAGCAGGAAGAGGGAGTTAGTGCCCAATATTTTTTAGAAGAAGCGTTAAAAGGCTTTTCACACCAGACTATCAACATATATGGAGCCGGTCGCACGGATGCAGGCGTACATGCTCTGGGGCAGGTAGCGCATTTTGATTTAGAAACAAAAATGGATATGTTTCATTTACGTGAAGCTTTTAATGCACGCTTACGGATATTATCAGCTCCTGTTTCGGTTGTTGAAGTTGAAAACGTTTCAGATGATTTCCATGCACGTTTTTCTGCAAAAGGGCGCGGATATATATATAGGATATTAAATAGGAGAGCTCCGACAGTTTTATTGAAAAACCGCGTATGGATGGTAGGATATCCGTTGAACATTGATAAAATGCGTGAAGGTGCCAAATATCTTTTGGGACATCATGATTTCAGCTCTTTTCGTGGAGCTGGATGCCAGGCTTTGTCACCAGAAAAGACATTGGATAAATTAGATATTATAACCAATGGTGCCGAGATTGATTTTATCGTAGAAGCACGTTCATTTCTGTACCATCAGGTCAGGAACATGGTCGGAACATTAAAAGAAGTGGGTGATGGAAAATTACAGCCACAAGATATTAAAACGATTCTTGAAAAGAAAAAAAGAACTTATGCCGGTATAACGGCGCCGGCTTGCGGTTTATATTTAAGTAAAGTCGTATATTGATATTTTCCTTTAAATACACGTAAGATATAAAGCATTTTTGATATAACGGATATGCAAGGGAAAACGCACGAAAAAGACATCAAAGCGCATATGATAGCCTTTATATTGTTTGTGTTTCCTCATAAAATACATTCCGCCGGCTATAATACGTTTTTGCTGTTTATATGGAAGAGCACATAGAAAATCAGAATTACGCTTTCTTTTTTTTACTTCGCAAAAAACAAGTGTCTTATTTTTTAGCGCAATAAAATCAAGTTCGCCGTATGGTGTATTTTTACCACTGCCACAACGATAATTTTGCGCAATAATACGATATCCACGCAACCTCATATACATACGGCATAAAAACTCGGCAATTTTGCCGGCAAAATTATGCTTTATTTTTAAGTTCCAGTGCTTTTTCATAAACAACATTTTTTTTCAAATGATATTTGTCGGTAATAGTTTTTACGGATTCTTTAAGAGAAGAATGTTTCATTTCTTCAACTAACAATAATGAAATGTCAAGTTCATTTATTTCTGAAGATGTAGGAGGGGCTATAACCAAAACCAATTCTCCTTTGATGGGATTTTGAAACAATTTTTTTCGTACATCGGCAACATGGCCGGAAATACATTCTTCATAAACCTTGCTGATTTCACGTACAAGGGATATTTCCCTTTGTGGCATAATCATTTCCAGAGCAGTCAGAGATTTATCGATACGCAAAGCTGTTTCATATAAAACAATAGTTGTATTAATATTTTTCAATTCAGTAAATAAATCTTGACGAGCTTTGTCTTTATTGGGAATGAAACCTGCAAACATAAAACGATTGGTTGGTAAACCTGAAAGCTGCAACGCGCAAATTACCGCACAAGCACCTGGAATTGCTGTAATTTTAAGCAATTTTTTGCGACATTCTTTAACCAGTTTATAACCTGGATCGGAAATAAGCGGTGACCCGGCATCGCTGATAAGAGCAACACTTTTACCACTCTCTATTAGAGCAGCGATAGCTTGAAACTTGTCTTGCTCAGAGTGGTCTTCATAGGCAATAAAAGTTTTTTTAGTTGAAATTCCCAATAACGAAAAAAGTTTTTTTGCATTGCGGGTATCTTCGGTGGCTATTATATCTGCGTCTTGCAAAACACCTATGGCTCGCAAAGAAATATCGCCTAAATTACCAATAGGAGTTGCAACAATATACAAACCTGCATCTAACATCTTATTACACTTTACAAAAAAAAAAATTTATTTTAATAGAACATTATAATTGTTTTATATTTTAGGAATAAATGCAAGTGTTAAAAAACATCATCTTATTTTTTCTATGTTTGGGACTTTGGAGCTGCAATAGTCCGTTGACAAACAACCGCATAGAATTATCAAATCGGCAGTATGATATTATAGACTATGATGCCGTAAGCAAAAGCATGGTACCAGAGAACGTACTGAATGTCGGTGTTTTGTTACCATTGACAGGTAGTGCATCTGATATCGGACTAGGTATGCAAAATGCGATGTTTATGGCTTTAGATGATTTGCAAAACAACCGCATGATATTGAAATTTTACGATACAAAAAGCACGCTCGAAGGAGCTGAAACAGCGGCGATGCTGGCTATTAATGACAGGGTAGACTTGATACTTGGTCCTTTAATGGGAAAAGAAGTGGAAGGGGTTGCGCCAATAGCTTTGTCTGCAGACATTCCCGTTGTATCATTTACAACCTCGCCTCAAGTGTTACAGAAAGGAATATACAGCATCGGTCTACTCAATGGCGAGCAAGTTGACCGTGCGATAACCTATGCAAAAAATAAGGGAAGAAACAGTATGGCTTTACTGGTACCGGATAATAACAGCGGATTGAATATCGTAAAATCAGCGTTGATGTCATCAATCACCCAAGATATGCCTCTGGTAAAGGTCGGTTTTTACAGCCAGCAAAGCATAGATTTTTCAGAACTGGTAAAGGAAATCTCAGAGAACAGAGAGTTTGATGCAATATTGATTGCAGATAGTGGTAATCGCTTAAAATCTCTGGTGTCAATATTTGCATATAATGATATAATGTATCCAGATGTTCTGTTTATAGGGACTGCTGCATGGGATAATACAAACCTGAGCAAAGAAACCTTATTGTATCACGGTGTTTATCCGATGGTATCAAAAAGTTATGGAACATATTTTGCCGACAAATATAAAGAAACTTTCGGTGAACAACCCAAAAGCCTTTACTCTTTTGCTTATGACAGCGTATTGCTGGCCTCTGCCCTGTCTGGAAAAACAGATGACGATATAGCCTATGCTCTAACCAGGAGAAGTGGCTTTATTGGTGTAAACGGATTCTTTAAGATTCTGCCGACAGGACAAAGTCTGCACAGTCTGGAAATGATGGAAGTTACAAAAAATGGTCCGAAAGTTATTTCTCCAGCAGATAAAAAGGGAGTAAACTATACAGAAAGTGAAATAGATATCCGCTATATACCGTATGAAAAACTTCCAAAATTTTATGGAAAAAGCAGTTCAGAAATTTTAAGATGGCTATATAATAATTAATGTTAATAGTTTATTTTTTTAGCTTGCATATTTATTTGATTAGCGCATTATAAAAGACAGAAAATAATGGGGGCGCAGGGTTGTTTTTCCGCCAATCCGGTCAGGTTCGGAAGAAAGCAGCCGTAACGGTAAAAACAAGGTCTGTTGCCCTTCACCTCATAACTTAAAAGCAATGTCGGAAGAAAATACAAACGAAAGTCAGTATATCGTTTTGGCACGCAAATATCGTCCGCAAAGATTTGAAGATTTGCTTGGGCAGGATGCGCTTGTACAAACACTGACAAATGCTATACAAAATAACAGATTACATCATGCTTATATTTTAACAGGTATCCGCGGAGTCGGAAAGACAACAACGGCACGCCTGATTGCTCGTGCATTAAATTGTACTGGTCCCGATGGTAAAGGTGGTTCGACAATACATCCATGCGGTATTTGTGATAATTGTAGAACAATCGCTGCCGGTAGGCATATGGATGTTATTGAATTAGATGCAGCATCACATACCGGTGTGGATGATATCCGTGAATTGTTAGATGGCGTACGATATGCACCGACAAATGCCAGATATAAAGTTTATATCGTAGATGAAGTGCATATGCTATCCAAAGGAGCGTTTAATGCGCTTCTGAAAACTTTAGAAGAACCTCCGGCTCATGTTAAGTTTATCTTTGCCACCACGGAAATACGCAAAGTTCCAGTAACAATTCTTTCAAGATGCCAACGTTTTGATTTGCAACGTCTACCAGTGGAAACATTAAAACAGCTGTTCACGAAAATTTTAATAAATGAACAAGTTGAAGCCGAAAATGAGGCCGTGGAAATTATTGCCAAAGCAGCTGACGGATCAGCTCGTGATGGTTTATCATTATTGGATCAGTCCATTGTGCTTGGAAATGGTAAAATTGATACAAAAATTGTAAAAAGAATGTTGGGACTGGCCGATCGGAGTCAGACTTTGACATTGTTTGAAGAATTGATAAAAGGAAATATGGAAAATGTCCTGATCATGATTTCCAAACAATACATCAATGGGGCTACCCCGATAATCATTCTCCAAGATTTAATTAATATTACACATGATGTTGCTAAGGTAAAAATTATACCAGGTTTATTGAACACGGCAGGATACAGTGAAATAGAAAAGCAGGCTTTTACAAATCTGAGTTCATCATGCTCATTAGCAATTTTATCAAAAATATGGCAAATGTTAATAAAAGGCGTTTCAGAAATTAATATGGCACCATTAGCGGTTGAAGCATTGGAAATGATATTATTGAGAATAGCTTACTCTGCTTCATTGCCAACGCCGTACGAAATTTTGAATGAAGTAAAAAAAAAATCTGAAATAAAGGATCTACCACAATTTTCATCTGGAGCAGAAAAAAAATATATAATCCCACCTTGGGAAAATAAAGCTACGGAAACCATGCTACAGGGTGAGAGGGGAAATCTCGAAACATTTAATACGATAGAAGATTTCTTAAATTACTTAGAAAAAACAAAACAGGCATTAATCGAATTTTCAATTAAAAATTATGTTAGTATAAAGGATTTCTCTAACGGCCGGATCGTAATGAACATTGCCACACAAATTAATCAGGATTTTATAGCAAACTTGCAGAAAGTTTTATATAAGGCAACTGGAAAAAAATGGGAGCTGGAAATTGATAAGGGTGAGTTGGGAGAAACGATAGCATCAAGAGAAAGTGCAGTTGTCGAGGCAAAGAAAAAAAGCGTTTCCGAATATCCTTTGGTTAAAAAGATTTTAGAGGAATTCCGGGGAGCAAGAATAGAAACAGTTATTCGTAAAAGTTTGGAAAATCTAGCAGAAAAAGAGCCTGATATTTCCGGAGAAGAAATAAACAGATTAACCGATGATGAAGAGGAATAAAAAATGCTGAATATTCAAGGATTGATGAAGCAAGCACAAGTAATGCAAAAAAAAATGCATGAAGCACAAGCAAAATTGGCAGAAACAGAAGTAAAAGGAATATCTGCCAATGGATTAGTGTCCATAACGCTAAACGGAAAGTCCGAAATGAAAAGTCTGACTATTGATAAATCTTTGCTAAATTCTAGTGATGACAAAGAACTGCTGGAAGACTTAATTGTTGTTGCTTATAATGACGCACATGCCAAAGTAGAGGCCGTGGCAGAGGAAGGTATGAAAGAAGCAACGGGTGGAATGAATCTCGGTGGACTTAAGCTCCCCTTCTGAAATAAGGTAAGATAAAAATGTCAGGCCAGTATATAGAACAGCTGATAAAAATTATTGCTAAATTTCCGTCACTGGGAACGCGGTCTGCACGTCGAATTGTACTCTATTTGCTAAAGAAAAAGGAAATTTTAATACCACAGCTCGTTTCATCGTTGGAAGATGTTTATAACAATATTAAAGTATGTGAGATCTGTGGAAATTATGACACGGAAAATCCTTGTTCCATTTGCAGTTCAGCCTCAAGAGATGGTGGATTGCTATGCGTAGTTCAAGATATTAGCGACTTATGGGCATTAGAACGTAGCGGTTTATATAAAGGAAAATACCATATCTTAGGTGGTGTTTTATCGGCAATAGAAGGGGTTGCACCGGAGGATTTGAACATAGAAAAGTTAATCAACCGAGTAAGCAAAGAAAATATATCGGAGATAATTCTGGCTTTGCCAGCAACTGTTGATGGGCAGATTACCATGCATTATATTTCATCGTTATTAAAAGATAAAAATGTCGGAGTATCTACCTTAGCTCAAGGGATACCAGTCGGAGCGGAACTGGACTATATGGATGACGGTACTATCAAATTAGCTTTGGACATGCGCAAACGTCTCTGATGGATAACTTAATCGTTTTCATCAGTGGTATCCTCTTCCGATTCATCTTCGGAGAGGATATTTTTATCAAGGGCATAACCGTTGGCACGCACGGTTCTGATATAATCGGAACCAAATTTATTTAACGACTTTCGCAAACGTCGAATATGCACATCAACGGTTCTCGATTCTACAAAAATATTCTCACCCCAGATAGATTTTAGCAATACTTCGCGCGAAAAAACTTTACCTGGTTCTTTAAGCAACATTTTCAGCAAACGAAATTCCGTCGGGCTGAGGTGAATAAACTTATCTCCGCGCCATACTTTTCGTTCCGTTAAATTCATTGTAATATCTTCATATGATATAATTTTATCTTTTTCCTCAAATGAAGGAGCTCTCCGCATATTTGTTTTAACACGAGCCATCAATTCTGGTACGGAAAAAGGTTTGGTCACATAATCATCAGCTCCTGCACCCAAACCTCTGATTTTATCTTCTTCCTGGCTTTTAGCGGTTAACATGATAATTGGAATATTTTTAATATCCGGTTTGGAACGTACTATTTTGCAAATTTCAACACCGGAGATTTCAGGAAGCATCCAGTCTAAAACAACAACAGCCGGCATTTGTCGTTCAATTTCACTAACAGCATTAAGCCCATTAGAAACGATAGCCACTTCATAGCCCTCTTTTTTCAAGTTATAACTTAACAGCATTGCCAAAGGTTCTTCATCTTCAATAATCATGACTAAACTCATAAGAGGCCACCTTTCAACATTTGGATATTTTGTGCATATGAAACGCCAGAAAAAACGGATGTTCCGGCAACAAGGATATTAGCGCCAGCCTCAATGCAAAGCGAAGCATTATCTTTATTGATACCGCCATCAACTTCAATCAGCATATTTTCAGAGTTTCTGTTCTTTTTTACAAAACGAATTTTGTTCAAAGCATCATTTTGGAATTTTTGTCCGCCAAACCCCGGAGAAACAGACATAATCAATACCATGTCAACCAGAGAAACAAAAGGAATAAGCTTTTTTATGTCAAATTCAGGTTTCATAGTGATGCCTACTTTGATACCTCGGTCTTTGATAAGCATGATAAGTTTTTCCGGATTTGGTGCGGCTTCAAGATGAAAAGAAATAAAATCGGCGCCAGCATCGGCATACCAAGGAATAATCTCGGAGGGATTTGTAACCATTAAATGCACATCAAAAGGAAGAGAAGTTCGCTTTTTGAGTTGCTTTAAAATATGCGGTCCGAAAGTCAAATTCGGTACAAAATGTCCGTCCATGACATCAAAATGCAACAAATCGGCACCAGATTGTTCCAACATCATGACTTCTTCTCCCAAGCGGGAGCTGTCTGCAGCCAATAAGCTAGGAGCGATTTTTACCATTTATTCTCTCCAAAATTCTAATCATTTATAACAGTTAAAGCTTAACTTGAGGTAAAATTCCATAATATATCATTGATTTTTTAGGTGAATAAAGCAAAAATATTAAGCTAGAGAAAGGAGAAAAAATGACGTAAAAATAAATAGAGAAGAATTGTTAAAAATTTTAAATAGTGCTTTATGCAAAAATATGACGTACTGACAAATGGAGATACTAAGATACTGGTATCACAAAAGATGATAACTGAACACTGTGCAGTAGCACGTTACCAACAGATATGTGAGATGTGTAGGGGTATTGAAACTTTTCGTGTTTTGGAAAAATCTCAAGGAAGAAATAGAATATGAACAGGAAGAAGAAAATTTTATGATAGATTTTAGTTATTACCAGCAATAAAAAAGTATAACATTAGTAAAATTTCATAACAAATTAAAAGGCCCTATTAAACAATTTTATTGAAATAATTTCTTTGAACCAATTCAAAAGATTTTTCAGTTCTTCTGCCGATAATTTTTTCAACTGCTCTACTAAATCTTTTAGCCTTTTATTATATATATTACATAGGAACAAAGAATAAAGTTGAGGCATTCTTCAACAATATTGTTTAATTGAGCCAATTAAACAAACACAAATATCTGACTTTAATGTTTTTCATATGAACAAAATTAAAATGTATAACGGATTGTTAACTTCTGACAGATATTTTAATATCAAAGAATATAGTCAGAGAAAAAGCAAAATGCCGGATAAAGAATTGCAAAAATTGATAAAAAAATGGATAGAATGGTTAAGTGTACAACGTAACTATTCTGTGCATACCATACAGAGTTATCAGAGTGATCTGGAAATTTTTTTCAAATATCTGGCCAAGGAAAAAGTTAGTATCAGAGAATTGAAAAAATTAGATATCCGATCTTTTCGCAATTTTTTTAGTCTCAGAGCCAAAAGAGGAATAAGCCGAACGACTATAGCTCGGGAAGAATCTGCCGTGCGTAATTTTTTTAAATGGCTGGATGAAAACGATATCATTTATAATGCCTCAATTTTTCAAATTTCAACCCCAAAACTGCCCAAAGTTTTACCACGGGCATTGGATGTAAATACAACTTTTGACGTTATAGAGCAGGCGTCAAAGGATTGCAGTGAACCTTGGATAGGTGTTCGTGATAGCGCCATTGTTATATTGTTATATGGATGTGGATTGCGTATTTCCGAAGCATTGTCATTGAATGTAGAAGATATAACCCGGAGCGAGTTTATAAAAATAAAAGGAAAAGGTAATAAAGAAAGATATGTACCGATTTTACCGGTGGTTATAGATAAAATTGAAGCCTATAAAAAGTGTTGTCCTTATCAATTGCATCCAGGACAAGCTTTATTTTTAGGAGCCAAGGGAGAACGTGTCAGTCCACGTATTATCCAGCGCAAATTGCAAAAAATACGCTTAAAATTAAATTTACCAGACAACGTTACGCCACATGCTTTACGCCATTCCTTTGCAACTCATTTATTGGCTCAGGGATCAGATCTACGATCCATCCAAGAGCTACTTGGGCATGCTTCTTTAAGCTCTACACAGCGTTATACGGATGTAGACCTGGAAAAAATCCAAAAAGAATATAAAAAAGCTTTTCCCAATTAAAAACACCGCCGACTCAATTAAAAGGGCTGCAGAAACTTTTTTTAATAAACGACGGACGATTAACCTTTGAAAAAGTAAGATAAAATGCATAAAAAAGGCGCCTATACGACGCCAAAACCAAACATAAAACGAAAAAACTTACTTTAATTTCTTTTCAACAAATTCCTCATGTTTTCTGGTTTTCTTATCATACTTTTTCATAACCAGCTTCTCCGGATGAGTTCTCGGATTCTTTTCAGCTAAGTAGAAAGTGCCAGTTTTCGCGCTACTTTCTAATTTAACTACTACTTTTACTGCTTTTGCCATTATTTTACTCTTATAAACTTAAGGTTAATCACAAAAAATTTCTTACACTATACAGTTATTAAATTTATTGTCAATAAGAATTTTAACCGATTTTGTTTTTTATCAATTCAATGGCTATTTTAATATCTTTAGAAAAATCAGCATTGTCAGTGGTTGTACAACTATTATGCAAACCCGTGCAAATCTGAGGGGTGACACCTGTTTGATCTAAAGGTTTACCGGATGGCGTAAAAAGGTATCCGTTCGTCAAAAATAAGATTTGATCTTTTAAACTATAAGTATTTTGAATACTGCCTTTACCGAAAGTTTGTGTACCCACAAGAACTGCGCGACTTTGTTCACTAAGAGCCGCAGCAGTTAGTTCGGCAGCTGAGGCCGTTGAGTTATCTGTAAGGATTGCTATGGGTTTATTGTGTAAAATATCACCGGGTGTGGCCGTGTAATACTTAAACTGTTTTTTATTGTTTTGGCTAAAGGCAATCAATGCTGTATCCAAAAAAAGATCAACAGTTTTTAAGGCTTCATTAAAATTTCCTCCAGAGCATCCACGTAAATCCAAAATCATTCCGGCAGTTTGCGGATGTGTCGCAACAATATCCCGAATCCCCTGAGCCAGTCCGATATAAAATAGAGTGGGCTTAATATAAATAATATCGTGAACAGCATCATATCGGGCTATAACTTGCGCTTCAGGCAATCTATCCATGCGGGAAAAAGCACCAAACTCTGAAATAATATTTTTCAAAACAAACGTTTCCATATCAGCCTCTTTACCGTCAAGTGTATCAAACCGCTGTGAACTAACCTGTAAAACACTGACAATAAATTCCTGCCATTGTTGTATCATATCGTTCTTTTGCGGCAATTCAAAAACACTAATGAGGTTATTTTTTTTATATAAAAAAGCATTGGTTTCATTATTATAAAGAGTCAGATTTCCGTCAAATTCAGACAACCGCTTCAAACTGCGCAAGGAAATCTCAGATAAAGTTTGTTCCTTGCCATATTCACGTTGCAAAGCCGAAAAAAAAGATTGAATCTTAACAAAATCATAAGCTTGCGCACTATGAATAAAACTAAAAAGAAAAAATAAATAAGCAACAATCCTAAACATCTTTTTTACATCCGAATTTAGCCATCAGTGCGGTATGATCAGAAGGTTTATACATCATCCGTAACGATTTGTCGACAGAGCATGTCATTAGGGAGTCTGCAAACTGCGCCGAAATAAACAGATAATCGATTCTTAAACCAGAATTAGTTACAAAAGAGTTAGCGGTATAATCCCAAAATGTAAAACCTTCTGTCTCTGGATGCAACAATCTGTAAGCATCGTGATAACCTGCAAAAGTCAGTGCCTTGATTTTATCTTGAACATCTTTACAGTACAAGGGACTGTTTTTAAAGCGTTCTTCGTCAAAAACATCAAGACTATTCATCATCACGTTAAAATCTCCGCCAATGATAATCGGATATCCCGTTTGTAACAGAAAAATGGCTCGTTGATAAAAACAATCAAACCAATGCAATTTATAACGAAATTTTTCCTGTTCAATTTTTTTATCTGGAGAGCAACCATTAGGAGCGTAAACAGATGCTACATAAAAAGTTTTACCTGGTGCTTTTACTAAAATTTCCAAATAACGAGCGGCACCGTCTTCGGAAAAATTAGAAAGATTGCGCGCCGTTATGTCAAAATCATATTTACATAAAATGGCAACACCATTATAGCTTTTTTGCCCGAGTACAGCAGCTCTGTAACCCATGCTTTCACATTCAAAATATATAAAATTTTCGGTTTCGCATTTAATCTCTTGTAGAAAAACAATATCTGGTTCATTGTCTTTCAGCCATTTGCAAAGATTAGCCGATCGAGCCTTGACCGAGTTAATATTATAGGTAACGATTTTCATTTTTTACTCCGAGAAGCTTTAGCGATAGTGAAATTTTAAATGATATAAATTAAATGATTGTAAATATTTTTAAGATTATAATCATAATAAAGCAATAAACGGGAGGATAGATAATGTCACGTTTCGCAAGTGGCGACAATGAAGAAAAAGAATTTCATCAAAGAGTGGCGGATCAAAGTATTCAAAGCATAGAAGACCGCCAGGATGAAATCAAGAGGGCAAAAAACGGCTTTATTGGAATGTTAGCTGGCATCGTAGTTGGAGGTATCGTTGGATGGATATTTCTCGGACCAGCTGACAATATTCAGCAAAATCATGAAATTCCGTTAATCAGACGACCTTTGACACCAGCCAAGGTATTACCGAACGAACCAGGTGGAATGGAAATTGATAATCAAGACCGGGGAATATATCATATTGTAGAAAAAAAGCCAAAATCGATTGAGCCAGTGAATATTCGCTCGGCACCAGATATGCCGAAGCTTGAAATAAACTCTAATTTATCTTCATCAGAAGCAATGGAAAATTTAGTTGCAAGTATTGATAACGACAAAAGTCTTGATGCAGATAATATAGAGATAGATAAAAAGCAGACAGAAAAAATAAAGCTTGCCTCAAAAAAACTGGAGCCAGTCAAAACTAATAGTGCAGAAAAAGTAACGATTCCACAGAAAATTGAAGATATAGATATTCAGCCGCAAAAAACGATAAAATCGGAAACACAAACAAAGGCTACCAAAAGCACATTATCTATAAACGAGAAAGCAGAGAAAAATATTGCCGATAAAGGTCAAGAACAGCATCCCCCATTTACTAAGGGAACATGGTACGCACAAATTATAGCATCATCCAGTAGAGATTCTGTTCAACGCTTATGGAATAATTTAACTTCAAAGCATACATTTTTGAAAGATTATCCGCATGAAATAGAGGAAATAAAAACAGCAAAGGGTACTTTGTATCGTCTGAAAGTCGGCACCTTTAAAACACGTGACCAGGCAACGGCTTTGGGCAATAAATTAAAGCAGAAACAGATAAGTAGTATTATAAAACAAAATTAAAGGAAACAATGGAAAGGCCAATTTTAGCAGCAATGTTGTCATGCGGAGGAACACATCTGACGGAAGAGGAAAAACGATTTTTTTCCCACTATAATCCGTTGGGTGTTACCCTGTTTAACCGCAACCTTTCTAACGATTTACAAATAAAAAAGCTGATAAACGAAATTAAAGAAACAATCGGCAGGGAAGATGTCCTGATTGCCATAGATGAAGAGGGGGGGCGCGTATCGCGTTTAGTTGCTGCCGGCCATCCACGTTATGTCGCACCAGAATTTTTAGGTGAAGTCGCACCAGAATATAGTTGTTATCATGCTGAACTCATCGCGAATGAATTAAGGAGGTTAGGTATAAATGTAAATTATGCCCCAGTTATAGATAGAAAAACAAATCCTCAGGCAAAAGTCCTGGAAGGGCGTTGCTTCAGTTCAGATACGGCGATAATTGTACAAAGAGCCAGCGTGATGGTTCAGACTTATGCAGATATGGGTATATGTCCTTGTATCAAACACATTCCTGGACATTTTTCATCTGAAGCAGATCCGCATTTGGAAATACCATATACAATGCTGTCTAAAAAAGAAATAGAGGATGAAATTTCATATATGCAAAAATTCAGCCAATATCCATTGGCTATGACCGCACATATCGTGCTGAAGAATATAGATTCGGAGTATCCAGCAACACTATCTTCAAAAGTTATCGAAGGACTTGTGCGAACATATTTGAAGTTTGAAAATTTTCTTTTGAGTGATGCAATAGAAATGTACGCATTAAAAGGAAATATTGCTGAACGAATAAAATATTGCCTTAACGCCGGCGTAGATGCCATTTGCTGCTGTTCCGGAAAAATAGGCGATATTGCAACGATTTGCCAGGAGCAACGGTTTTTAACGGAAAAATCACTAATAAGATTTGCCAAAATAAAAAAAGTTATTCATAATATTCCCAAACAAGCCGATATAAAGGCTGATGCACAATTATATAATGCTGCTTTTAAAAATAAGCGAAAGGTAAAATATTCTTACGATGCAACAGAAGTGTTACATCAAATGCAGAAAGGAGAAAATTTATGATATGGGTATTGGTCATCATTATTATATTTGTTATTTATAACGCAGAGAAGCTACCAGGACTAATGAACAAGATTAAAAGCGAGGTGCCACATACAGTAGAGGTGGTAAAAAAGGCTTCTAAGGATATTAAAGAAAAAGCCCAGTCATCACATAATGGTAAGAAAGGCGATTCTCAAACTTCAGCTAAGGAAGAGAAAACTAAAGAATGAAAGTAAATATGCAGCGATAGAAAAGGGGAAAGGCTGACGACAAGTCAACCTTCCCCCTTTTTTATTTTGTATTTGCAACAGATGGAGCACTATAATTATTTCCGAAAAAACTCATTAAGAATTTTTATACTTTCATAATTTCAACCTTGGATATCATTATCTGGTAAATTATTGCAAAGCCGGAATATTAAGCTGAGCAAAATTTCCTGGTTTTATTTTAACCGTTGCATAGCGTAAATTATCTGTTTCAATCATATATTCTTCACGTCCGGTCAATTGTGCCGCCAACTTATAAAAATCCCTACCATTAAGTTCTTGTCTGTACCAATTCATCAAATAAAAAACACAAGCTTGGCTTTTATCTGTTAAACCGCATCGCGGACGACCAGATGGAACGTCCGGATTCGTAACCACTTCTTCCAAACCATAATTGGCCGTTTCTGTTGATGCAAAAAATACTTTACCGATAAGAAGTCCGACAACAAAACAGATACCAACAGCCATAAACAAAACCTTTTTCTTTACATAATTATCGCTGTCAATAAAAACATCATCAACATTATCAATGTCTTCATCTTCATAATCATAATCAGAAAACTCGTCATCAGAAACAAACGTATTTCCGTACTCATCTCGCTCACGAATCATATTCTGAGCATCGATAGCCTTAACGATATTGGTGCTCTGCCTTAAATCTTCTCGTGGATCTACTTCTGAAATATCATTATTTATCTCTTCCCCATTACTGGTAACGGCATAACCATTATCAACTGTTGATATATTTTCATCTGTTTGCTCCATAACTTCGTGTTCAGTAGTTTTAGAAAACAACATATCCGTTGCATCAGGATGCGACTCTTGCATATTTCGTATCATGTCTGTTTGATATGTAGCAGAAAATTTATCCGAACTATTTTCATTTGAAGATTGATTTGCAAGTGGTGGTTGGACTTTGGTCGGAACTTCCTGAATTCCTATCGCCGGTCGAATTTTTGGTCGCTTTATTTTTCTCAACCTTGGATATGAAGGAGCTTGATCCGGTTGTTCGGCTTGCGAAGACATCTGTGAACCAGAAACATTGCCGTTAATAAAACTATCTAAACTTTCATCATTCATTTTTCTGTTCCGTTAAATTTGATTTTTTATTTTCTCATCAGTTTTTAATAATCGCACCAGTCTCGGAACAATATAAACAATTGTTTCCGTTCCCTGTGTTGCATCACCAAAAATCTCGCTGGGCAAACCGATAATCAGAAAATTTTCACCAAGCCTGCTACGTGATTTAAATCTGGTTATTTCTCCCTCCGTCGTATCAAGCGTAATTTCAGATAAGATTCGGTTATTTTTTTCTATACCTGCTTTGGCTAAAATAGATAATGAATACTCCGTATTACTCAATTTTCCACACCGACCGACATCAAAACGCGAAAACCAACGGGTCGGAACAATAAAACGCCCCTCTGAAACATCCTGAATTACAGCATATTTGCTGACAAATTGCCGTAAACTTTCCAGTGATATATCATTTGTAACTGTTAAAATGCGCCCAATAACCCCTGTTTGCGCAGTAGCTATGCTGCCAAATTTAAAGTCTTTAAGCAAATCATTCCACACGATACCGCACGGTTCTTTAGCCATAACTCGGAAAACACTTATATCATACATGATCAATGTAGGGTTATTTTCAAACTCTCCGATAAGCTCTTTAATCTTATCAAACGTTTCCAAATTGGTTTCAAACGAAATCGTATAATCTCGCCAGTTGGTAATCATATCCGTAATACCAGCTCCACGTAGAATATCAAGAAAACCGAGCAACAAGGTTCGCGAACTTGGTGCATAAAGTGTAAAACTAGCACGGCGGCTTAAAATAAGAGAATTTGTTTTAGCATCATAACGATAAAACAAATCAGCTGAGCGCGTCAGCATATTCACGATTTCTTTAAAACTTCCATTTAAATTTCTGCCGTACAACACAGGATAAGGGGCATCTTTGGCAACTAAAGTTATGTCGGCTTCTTCAGTTAATTTGAACAGAGCTTGCTCCGCTGGAATATTATCAAAGGAAAAATCACGTATTTCCAAATCAGGAAGTGGATTATCCGTGCCATTCTTCTCTATTCTGAAAGAAATATTATTATGTGGCAAAATTTGCACCATTTCCTGCGTTTTCCAATTAACGTTACAACGCAATGGTGTTTCCAAATCCAAATCATTGGCTCGAAAAGTTGTACGCAACATATAAGGGTCTTGATGCGGTAATATCATAAAATTATCAGTAGCACTATCGTCAACTGAAACCCCAGTAACAATTGTTTCCTCGTCTTTTTGATAAATAGTACAAGAAACCAAAGCTACGGCAATGGCAACCAACAGAAAAAAACGCGTACATATACAAAAACGACAACTATTCATTCTCATCTTCTTTCTGTTTAACAATTTTTTCCTGTTCGGCCATGAGTTTCGCAACAACATCATCAATACTTTGTCCTGCACCTTTGGTTGGATCATCTGATTGGTCAGTAAAGCCACCAAACGCATCCTTGGCCGCACTTAGATCTGCTTCTTTTTTTGCAACCATTTCTACAGAGATGTTACGCTCAAGTTCTTGTTTATACAAACTTAAATTTTTTTTAAGAGCATCAATGCCGCCTTTTATCTTTTTTTCTACATAGGGATGAAGTTCTCTGTGATCTATAATATAGTCGCCGGTTTCACATAATTCGCTCAATACATCTATAATGTACGAATAAAAAGGATAATCTTCAACGGCAATATTGCCCTGCCTGATGCAACGAGCAGCGATTCGCGAAACTGTACGGTCGTAATAATCACGTATAAGGACATAATTATCAATATACCACAAGGATTCTTTTGTTACCGCAATGTCATCGCTATTTTCTGCCATTATTTTCTCCGAAATACTACTTCAAAAAAATTAAAGTAAAGAGACCGCATTGTAAACAATTTAATGTTGGTTATTATCAGGCTTTTTGTCTGCCGGCTCATCATCCTCAACGTACTCCCATTCCCAATCATCATCATTTAATGGAACTTCATTGCCGTTTTCATCTACATATTCCCACTCCCAGTCCTCATCGGTACCATCGGTTGGTGAAGAGATTTCCATCTCAGAAGAAACGGGTATATGTGTATCCGTATTGGTTGACGATAGAGATATCGGTGCCTGGGTAACATCTGCATAATCATGTTGGCCAACATTTTCATCATCAGCATAATCGTCCAATTCAATTGGGTTATCCAATGATGAAATATCAATATTATCTGTTGTCAGCGCAGCGCGAATTCTGTCAAGCTCAACACTGTACCGACTGGATTTTTCTTCTTGAACCAGCTCCCTTGGAGTACTGTCGGAAACAGTCGGTTGTATATTACCATTAATTTTATCGTCAGCAATATATCCTATTGTGCCTTTAACGTCTCGCTCAAGTTCATCAGATATTGAAACTGCATTTTGAGAAATATTTGCTTCAGATATTAATTCTTGAGGAATTTCATCAATAACGGCAGATGCAGCATCCGTAAAATGCTTGCCAGTTACTGGATATACCGGTTCAATACCTTGAACTTTTGTCGGCAAAACAGATGCCAGGTTTTCCTCTCCCGATGAGGATAAAAGTTGTTGCAGATCATCAAAAGTATCCTCTTGTAGATTTTGTTCCGATTCAATATCTTCAGATTGTATAGGATTTTCGGTTTGATAATTAGAAAAATCGACAAGAGAAATATCCTCGGCTTCTGTTGCGTCTGAGACAGATGTATCGTGCATCTCCATGGCTGTATTATTTATATCGGCACTATTTAAAAAATCATCTAGAGACGACTTTTTTGTTTCTGGTAACTCATGAGCATTCATTATTGTGGTTGGCAAAGATGCATTACTAAACATTTCCTGATGTTGTTGCAGTATATCTTCAGGAGATAATGGTAAAGCAGAAACTTCGGCCATTACTGCGTCATTACCTTGAATATCATCAAAACTTAAGGATGGAGGCTGAGTATTAGCGATATCATCACTCTGGTCAGATACCTCAGGGAGGGCAAAATCCAAATCATCATCGCCAGATACAAAATCAACAACAGTCGTCTTGGGGGCTACTGTAGATTGTATTGTCGCAGAATGACTTTCTGATTGATCATTTTTGACATCATCATCGAAACTCAGCGTATCCAAAGAATCTAATGACTGCAATAAATGATTCTCTATATCTCTATTCTCAACAGGGATATCAGTGGTAGAGCTAGATGTATTGTTATCAGTCACGGAAACGTTCTTCGGCAAAATTTGCTCTTCTTGTGCAGATGGCAATGTATAGTCATCTTCAGGCAGAGTATCTAACGGTGGCTCATCCAAGCGAACATTATTAAAATCGTCATTATGTTTAGAAGCCTGATTCCGAATAATTCCGTCAAAATGGAGAATCTGAGACTGTGAAACGACTTTTGTCATTCCTGTCACGGTCGCAGAGGGAGCATTAAGCGTACGCGTTTCCTTTGCCGGTTGGGAAAGATGAGCCTCAGCTTTATTCGTATCCAGATCCGTCTTCACCGATTGTGCGATATGGTCAACTATTCCTTTGACTGACGGTAATACTACATTTGCAAGCCCGTGATGCTTTTTTCTTTTTTTCCTCTTTTTTCGCGATTCTCCTGCAAACTGGGCTACTGGCTCAAAATGAGGCATACTATCGTTTGCGGTAAAAATATCTTGTTCATCTTGGGAAAGAACATTGTTTTCCTCGGAGAGATTCTTCGCAAAAGCAGTCGGCGCTGCGGCCTCAATTGAGCGTGAAACTTGTGGAGAAGAATTTTTGTCTTCTGGCAAATAATCATTCAATACCTGCTTCGATTGAGAAGAGTGCAGCTCCGATGCTTTGTGACCATAGGAAGAAGCCTGTCTAAATGAAGATTCTGAAAAAGTATCCAATAGCGAAGAAGTATCTGTAACAATTTTTTTATCATTAACCGTTTGCACATATTCTTTAAACATATTCTGCATTGCCTGCAAAGAAGAATTTAATTCATCCTTTATTTCATTACGAAATGATTGCAAACGGTTTTCTACATTCAGATAATCGGAAATCTCCGTATTTTTTTCATGGCTGGATGTACAAAGTTCTTCCAGCAATTTGGTAATGGAAGCTTGCGATGCGATAATTCTATTATTAAGATCGGATAAGTCTGCATCTTCTTTGGTTCGCGAAGATAAAATGCTTTCTAAAATACGTGCAATGGAAACTTGCGAGGCTATAACGGAATCCGTAACACTCCGCGTTTCTCGCAACACATCAAGCAAAGCTGTTCGAGAAGATCGTATTTCTTCGGCAATAACGTTAAAAGCATTTTCAATATCAAAGGTAGGGATTATTGTCTTTCCTGAAAAAACTGAAGTAGGATTCTGTTTAAAAGCTTGAGCCATCGCTTTAGCTAAAGCTTCGGCAAAAGACGGGTCAATTGTCAAGCAGCCCCCAACAATTGCGCCATCAGCAATCTGAGGCGACACAGGCATATCTGTCTTGCCAGCACCTTCGTCAAAATCTTCTTTATTAGCTTTAACAAACGATATACCTCGTTCGGTTTTGACTTTTTCAATATGCTCAATCAAAAGCCGACCACCAGGCATCCGTTTAAAAAAATCCGTAATTTCTGGAGATAGCGCCAATAGTTCATTATCAAATTCTTCCCGCTTGTTCTTATTAAAAATATGAACTTGCCTGAAAATATTTAAATAACGTTGTGCAACCAAAATCGGTGCTTCTTTGCCGTCATTGTCACTACCAAACTCTACATCATTTAAATTTTCCACAATCCCAACCCTTATGCAAAATTATAAAAAAAGCTCAAATATCATTTTTACAAAGAGATATCCACAACCTTATGAATTTTTTTAAAATCATCGTTGCTGAAATAAATACGCTCTTCCGGATTCCACATCAAGCCGTAAAGCTGCCCTGATTCATCTTCCCTAACGCTGACAACAAAAGCTTTTTGATCATTCGTATAATAAAGGGCGATATCGCCGACGCTGGCAACCTCGCTCGGAGCAACAAACATAATAGCTCGGTTGGATAAAATAGAACCAAGCCTTCTCGTACATAAGCTGACTCCATAGATATCTCTTTTATCGCAAAGATTCGCCGGTTTGACAGCCTCTTTGGAAGAAGATGTCTTATCAATCACAATAGAACCATCATCGCCGGATATCCCGAAAACTGGAACTTTTAGCGTATCCAAATCAATATACCCGCCACCACTATGGTCATTAACGGATCTGTTGATTGTAGCAATTTTATATTTTGTATCATTATGAGCAATAATCTCCTCCAAAGCACCATTCTCATCAAGTTTTTTAATTTCATCTTTCAGCGCATCAACATCCATATCCAAAGCGTTGGCTATATTTTTGTATTCCTTATCAGAAACTTCACGCTGCCCCATTTCAATGCGATGGTATACAGAAAGTGTCATATCGGCATTTTCGGCAACCTCAATTAACGTCAGCGATTTCTCGTTTCTGATATACCTTAAGGCTGCACCCAAAACTTTCAAGCCGCTGTTCCGGTTAATTTCCTGCCGTCTTTCCTGTTCTTTTTTCCAAGACATAACAACTTCATGTTGCGAATTTTGCTCATTGACATATAAATCCTGCAAAGAACAATCCAATATTTCAGCAACAAGGATAAGCTGTTCTTGATTCAGTCTTCTGTACCCTTTTTCTATTTTGGATATGGCAGAAAGGCTGATACCGAGCTTGTCTGCTAAATCTTGCATGGAAACACCACGCATCTTACGGTTAATTCTGATTTGGTTTGGAAATACAATTTCTTCCATAGCTATATACCTCATACAAAAATAATTTTATATTTATAATAATATTGCCAAAAAAATATGCAAGTCAAAAAATAAAATTTTAAATATATATAACTTTTGTCAAAGCCTTGCAGAAATAAACGGAATAAAAGGAAAACATATCACATGTCCAAAAAACATCTTTTCAGCGATAGTATAAATTATCATCCTGCTGGTCTAAATTGACAAAGAAATAGTCCATTATACAAAACAAAATTTATATAATTTTTCCGATGAGACGTCCGCTATTGTCATAAGCCATTCCATTATTAACACGTCCGATGGAAACACCGTTGCTGTTGAGTACGCTCCCGCTGGCATTTGCTCGGCCGATAATGTTTCCGCTAAAATCGGCAACATAAAAAGTATTAACCATACGGTTGGCTGACGTATGAAGGCGCGTAACGCCTTTTTGCCGCATTTTAACCAGCACATCGTCTTTAATGTAGTCTTTCATATTTTTACCATTGACTTTCTCCCTTGTTTGGGAGTCAAATCCTTGAAACAAATTGCCTTTATAGCCGTCTACGCTCGCATATGCCGGATCTAAATCGCGAGCAACGGTGCCGTTTTCTTCAATAATCTGATTGCCGGCAAATTTGTCAGAAATATGATTATGTCCATCCTGGGCATATTCAGAAAAGCTCACCGTCGTTTTTTCATCAGATATTTTAGCCGAACCGTCGCGAATATCGCCAGTAGTTTTTCTACCTGTTTCGGTAACATTGAGCAACCCATTGCTCCTATACCGTGTATAAGTACCTTTGTATACTTCATTGCTTTCCACATGACTGTTTCCGTAGGAAATGGAAGACGAGCCGTCAATATTTTTATGCTGCGTCTTAACGGTATCTTTATATTTTGTATTAGTTTTGAGCACTTTACCTTTGTGATCAAGATACTCCGTGATAACTTCATTATTTTTATATGTCGTTCTTTTAATTTTTTGCCCAAAGAGGCCAGCTTTTTGCTCAGTTTGGTAGGTAATTTCTCCTGTTCCAGCATCTGTATGGCTGGAAAGTTTATATGCACCCCAAAAACCATGCAGAGTCGTCGTTCTATCACCCGTGCTAGAGATAGGGGCAAAAGCCGCATCCAATTTATCCTGCAGATTCTGTCTTGTCTGGCGATGTTTACTCAGTTTGGAGCTAGTGTCGTGCTGAATTTCTACACCGTCACGGCTGTAAGTCTTTTTAACCGTCGGGCCGAAAAATCCAAAACGTTTTGTTTCCCTTTCATAATATTGCTGCCCATTGACGTCTCTTTTTGCCGTATAAGAAACAAAAGCCCCAGCCTTCCATGTATAAGAGCCGTCCCCGTTATCATGTCCGGCACGTCTTATCATGCTGTTTAATGCTGAAATGTTGAGCTTGCGACCAAGGCGTTTCCTACCAGTTGTTGCCGCTGTTTCAATACTGTTTTTATCTCTTTGAACAAGGTAATCTGTAAAGACTTGTCCTGTTGTCGCATCTATATCCAAAGCAAGGCTGGTTTTTTTGCCGGTATTATCTATTTGCTCCATCCGTAGCGAATAAGGATTGTTTGGGTCAAATTCCACATTGCGAGACGAAAAATAGGCGCCGACATCTTCTCCCGTTCTGGCTTTATTAATTTCTATGGCCAGTTGCGTCATAATGTCTTTAAGGTTTTCTGGATCTTTTGCCAGATCGGAATTCATAAGAGTTTCAAGCGCACCCTTGTTGATAAAACCGTTTTTATCCAGCAAATGATCTTTAACAAAGCCATGTTTGAACTTAACTTGCGTCCGGATTATTTTTCCAGATGCCGTTTTTTCCCTTTTTATGGTGGCGTATTTATCAGCTATCATGGTATGAGTGCGCCCCGTAATAGATTTAAATTCACGACGCAAAACCTCTGTTCCGTCTGCATTCCTGTCCAATGAAAAAGTATAGCCTAACATTTTCAGTGTCTTTCCGCCAGTAGCATTGGTTTTACCAAAGTGCCTGACCCCGACTTTTGTCGCTTGACGAATGCCAGCCTGCATACGCCGTTTGGTCACGCGCCCAGCCTTCTTGGCAGCCTTTCCGGTTGCGCCGACAGCCCAATCTGCAGCCTTTCTTGTTTGGGAATCAACAGTCTGTTTAATGGCCGAACCGATTTTCTGAGCCGCTCCAATTCCGGCCGAACCGTTGGAAAACTTTTCGGCCAAATCAACAATAACTGGCATATATGCCCACCCGATAACCAGAATAAAAATAATTTTGATCATATTGGGACCATAAAAGGCTAAGCCTTGATTTGGATTTTCAAAAAATACTTTCGGATCACTGGTGTTTTCCATTGCACCCAATAACAAGTTATTGATATATCCGAGAATACACATAATTAAGATGGCCATAAACATAAAGACAAATAAAGAATGTAAAATCCATGTGAAGACTTTGGATAAATAGCTACGCGTTCCTTGAAAAGCATAGCCGCAGACAGCAAAGGGCATAAAAGCCATGGCTATGCCAAGTTGCAACACGGCGTCCGCCATAACCCAAGGATAAGCCACCATAAAAAAGATACCAGCCAGATAAAGCAAAATACCGTCAATGATATAAATTGGATTCGGGATAATATAAAAAAGGCGATCTGGCCCATTGCCACGACAAAATGCCCAGCGCCCGAACTCAAACAACATGTTGATTTTGCGCTCAATATCCTCAACAGCGCAAACAATAGATGTTCCGACGCTCATTGGCAGTCCACCTCCAGCACCAGAACCGGCATTGCTGCTGTATCCGATAACGCCATCGGCATTAGCACAAGTTGTATTGCCGCTCTTAACAAAAGACAATCCAGTATCAAAAATAGGGGAGAGTGTCAGGTTCAAAATATTGTAATAATCTTTGGCAACAATGATGTAAATGGCGATGCCGACGAACGTTTTGGTAAAAATGTCATTAAGCAACGCACTGGGATCTTTTGACCCCATGGTAGCAATATTGCGTAATATAATAAGAGCCAAAGAAACGGCTAAAAAGATAATGATAAGCTGGCCAAGCTCAGAAGAAAAAGCTTCATAAGATTTTGCCGCCACAAGGCTCCCTGCATTAAAAAGGATTTTAAACATTTGGCAAAACATACAGTCTACTGTTTCAAGCGTAGGCGTAACGCAATTATCTTCAGTGTCAATGCCGAGCGTCTTAGCCAGCAAAGCGCCGGCAGCATTTGCGGCACTGGCACGGGCTTGTTTTGTTGTCAATAAAACAAACAGCAAAACCAGTGCTGACAGCCTGTTTGATATATATACCAGAATCTTGTTCATGACCGCCACCCTTACTTCTTCTTTGTTTTAGCCATTTGTTCACCATAACGCGCCAGCGCTCGCCCCAAAAAGGAATCACTTTTTTCACCGCGGGCTTGAAGTTTTTTACCCACTTGATGTTTGGTAACATCTTTGGCGTATTTACCCATTTTGCCGATAGTCCTTTTGTTAATGTCAGCAACAATCTGCGTCATTCTTTGGCTTAAAGGCGCTCCTGCTAGCGATTCGCCAAAAAAATGCGTACAAAATTCCGAAGCCATCAGCGGAATAATGCGCATCGCCACTATGTAGGAAAGTAAAACTTTAAGGAATGTCAACGAAAAAATACCGAGTTTATCGCGGATAATATCTGACTGGTCTTTATCAAAAATAGTTTTGAGATCGGTACCCTCGCCAAAAGATATACCAATAATGGTATTAACAATTTCTGCTCCGATAAGAATCCCCAGCGGTAAAAAGATGAACAAACCAGTATAATAGGCAATTCCCTCAACAACCGGACGGAGTTTATCCCTTGTCCAGGCAAAAGGCCACAGTGCTAGCGCCAAAGGCAGTAGAACAATGCATAAAGATAGGTTAAATGCCACGTCAAACATATAGAAAGAGGCAATAACAGAAATAAAGAACCCCAGCACATACAAAATACAGCCACTGATAAAAATATCAAATGCAACAAGTTTGATCTTTATCACAATTTTGTAGGTGGCAGCTTCCCCGTGTATGGAGTTGCAAATAAGCATATCGCCGATTTTCATCATCTGGTTAGTAGCCTCATTAATTTGTTCGGCCATTTTTTCAACGCCATCTATCAGATTCTGCATTGCCGTAATTTCCTGTCCCGCGATGGATACATTGGTAGATGTGTTAAAAGCTT
The DNA here is from genome assembly GCA_964416205.1 of uncultured Acetobacter sp. Classification (GTDB taxonomy): domain Bacteria; phylum Pseudomonadota; class Alphaproteobacteria; order RF32; family CAG-239; genus CAG-267. The sequence continues at coordinate 34,229 of CAYQDC010000009.1, forward strand.
CCATTTGCGCCTGAGCACTCGGTGCGACAAAAAGTAACGCTAGGAAAAGAAAAACATATTGCATAAACTTTCTCATGGTTTTTCCTCCTTAAAAACCGACTGCCCCAGCAAATGTTCCGCCAATATCAAAACCAATGCTGAGTAAAGGGTTGACAATGTATTGAACCAAAATGTCTACACCTGCTGTAACAAGGGCATAAACCAGGGCCACCTTAAAACAAAACGTGAGCAGTCCATCAATGATTTTAGCCGGATCCTGTGTGGCGAAAGAACCAAGCGATTTAAAAAAATATAAAGCTATCCAAATAGCGGTGCCGAGGGTCAGAATAAGTTTGGCTGCTTCTACGGTTGTGCCGTACAGTGTACCGGCAACAGTTGTCAACGATGTCATAAGCGTTACGATAATCTTGCAAGACCAACAGCCAGCGTTTTCATATTCCTCGTTAATGACATCAGATGAGCAATATGTAAGATAGTCATCACAAAAAGCCGTTTTTGCAAGTAACAGAACATAGCAAAAAGCGCCACCCCTTATCACGAATTTGTGCCGGCAAATGAAATGCAGGAATATGTTAATAATCATCATTTTTTGTTATACCCCGCTAATGAGTTGAGCTTGTTCTTGGCCTGTCTAACGGTATCCAAGACTTCTCGCGATTTTTCATATTTTTCCATTGTATTTGTAATGGTGGATGTCACTGCGCCCGAAACAGCCGATAGAATAGCTGCACCCGCACGTTTTGCCGTATTCATAGCAAACTTGGTAACCTGTTTTTGAAATTCCATGCCACGTCCGCCACCGATGAACTTATCCGCCATAACTACGCCTAGCCCCGGAATATTGATAAGTAGAAAAGAAATCAGCAGCAATGACAGCATAACCGGCCCTGGATTGGACATATTTTCATTTTTATAGGCGCCTGCCGCTTCAAAATTGTCCAGAGTCGTTTCTAAAGCACCGATGGCAATGCAAATGAGCGTTCCCATAAACAGCATAATTCCCGACGAGTTCAAAAACATCAGAAAACCTTGTTTGCTCCATTTTCGTGTATAGTTAAAGGGTACACACATAATCAGCAGCGGAAACAGCAAAGCAGCAAAATTCAGTCGGAACAAGGCATCCACTAAAAAGAACACAAAACCGAACTTGGCACATGTAAATATCAGAAGCATGGTTATGCCAACAAAGATAGAATCAAGTTCAAGCAAGGCGATAAGTTCAATTCCGAGTCTGATGCCGGCATTAAGCCGGTCATTAACCTGGCAGACAAGACAGCTTGCCATCGGTTGGATGGAGCTTTGCAAAGAATCCGCGTCAAGCTCTTGCACTCTGCATTCGGTGTATGAGGTATTAAAGGTAACCGTTCCGAATATACCGAGGTCAATCGATCTGCCAGATTGAATATTACCGAGGATGGCGGAGCCCAATTCCAGAATAGCGTTATAAATTGGGATGACAAATGTGTTGAGCGTCCAAGATATCATTTTCCCATCGCTGACAGCCCAGGCACAAAAAGCGCATAAGAATAATTTGTGCCCAATTTCTGTCCAGACCTCTCCTAGGTTTTCCTCTTTAAAAGAGGGGAGCACCTTGAGTAGTCTAAAGGCCATCCAAATAGAAAATCCGAGCATGATGATAACGGCGCCACCATCGGCAACTTTAGCCGACCCGGCCTTGAACAAATTGTCAATTTGCCCCAAAACAATGTCAATAATTTTAGCCTGCCAGCAGACCGCCTGTTCATCATAATTGGTGTTTTTGCTGGAAGACAAATCTTCACCATCTTTACAGGCAGTAAGCAACATGATAACAACAAAGCCGAACAGGCGTTTTAACATCCTCACAGTAAATACTTTATGTATCAGTTTCCGTATCATCGTCCAATTCTCTAATAAATCAGGTTACCGTTTTCGTCATATTTATGTTCATCACTGCTGCCATTAGTATCAACAATTTTTTCATAGGCAACGTTGCCATTTCCGTGAAAAGTTTTTTCTTCACTGCTACCATCAGCATGAGTAATCTTATTAGCCGCAAGATTGCCATTTTCATCAAAAGATTGATCTTCAATATCACCATTTGGACGAACCGTTTGGACATTTCTTAATCTGTGATTCTCGTCAAAATCCCGCACAATGGTACTACCGTCATCGCCTTGCACGACATCTTGCAGTGATCCGTCAGCAAGTGGAGTCTGTTTTTTATGCCAAAAAGCTCGGTAACCTTGTCTTCCTGTGCCGGTCAACTTTCCACGGATTTCTTCCGCTTTGTTGCCACTCCAGGCATAAGCTTTATCCAGCCTCGTCATTCTTGTAAAGGCTTTCCCCGTTCGTTTGCCAGCCGCAAGCCCCATTTTCCCGACAGACTTGGCAATGCGTTTTCCGCCGTCGGAAACAGGTTTAACAACCGCTGCACCAACTTGGCTACCGACAGAAGTAAGAGACCCTCCGTCAGCAATCTTATCGGCCAATTTGCCGATGTGTGTAGTCAACTGCACGATGACGCAGAAACAGACGATAGTTAGCAGCAAAGAGCCGTTGCTCCATAATTCTTCGGAGATTTTTTTGACCTGGTTATCGTCAATGTTGGCGCTCAGATTGGTTAAAAAGCTGTTCAAGGCCCCGCTTTGCGTACTGCTTTGGTATGCTCCCATGCTTAAATTAACCAGCTGTATAGAAAGCCCTAAAACGATTCCCAGCATGACAAAACTGGCAAATACGTTCAAAAAGATGCTCCAAATATTTTTGGAATAGGTGGAAGTCAGACTGGAAATAGCGGCCGCCACGCCGAACGGTAATAAAATAGCACCAAAAGTCAGGCGGATAAGAATGTCCACAATATAAAAAGATATACCAACCAAGAGTACCCACCCGAAAACAAACAAAATGAAACCGTAAAGCAACATCAGCCAATACCATTTAAATAAATTAAAGGTGCCACGCATGGCATTGCATATCATCGCTTCACCAATGGCAATCGTGCGGTATAGCTGATCATTAAACTGTTTAACCGCCTCATTGACCATATCAAAAATAGCGGCGTATCCAGTGCCACTGGTTTCGACCATCTCCGCTCCTTCAACGGATAGCGTTGAGCCGATATTCAACCCGGCTTGCAAAATCGGGCTGATAATCATGTTGATGAAAAAGGAATTGCTTTCGCTTTGTTGCAACAAAAGAACGATAACCGTTGTTTTAAACATCAAAATCAAAATACCCTTTTTATCACCGGTTAAAAAGTCTGCAGCATTTTGTTTACCGAAAGAGCCGACATTTTTAAGCACAGCCATGGCAATATAAATTGCCGAGGCCAAAACAACTAGTGGAATAAGATCAAGGTGAAAGGTATCCCATGATTTGGTTGCTGCGTTGGTTGCTGCCGCCGTAATAATTGTAAACAGACGACACAGCAGACAGTTGTCGTAAGTGCTGAGGCCATCATTAAGATAGTCTTGAATAGTCGGGCAGGGGTCATCGCAGGCAGCAAGAAACAAAGTGGCAAACACGGCAAGCAACGTTTTCAATTTTCTGAGCATTTTTTTTAATATTTTTTCTAGCTGATACATAACACTGCTCCGTTAGTCCGATTAAATGCGCAAAGCCTGGCGGACTTTGCTGGCGGCTCTGCCAACTTTGCTGTTTTTGAGAGCTTTGCCCAAACGGCTCTCTCCGATCTTGTGTTTCAAGTCTTCTTTGCCGATTTGGACTGCCGCTCCTGTAAATTTTCCGGCCTCACCCAAAACCTTCTTGGCCGGCGCCTTCGCAATTTGATTAGCTAGGGCGCCACTTTTCTGCCCTAGTTTACCAACAGATGAGGAGCCGGAAACCGTATCGGCCAGCTGTTCAAGTTCCTTAAACAGCTTAAACGCAACCATACAGGCAATTGTTGTCAACAAAAAGGATGCAATATCCAAGTTTTTCACTAGGGCATCAGCATCAGATTTGGTAAATTGCTTGCCGGATTGTATCTCATGTTTGGCAATGAGTTCATCAGAACCGCCAGCTGCTTCCATAATCATTTCCATGGTAAAGGTAAGCAGAACGCCCATCATAACAAAGTTAAAAAAGACGTTAACAAACAGATCCCAATTTTTCTTGGTATATCCCGAGGTTAGTTTGGAAACACCGCATGCAATAGCCATCGGCAACAACATACATGCCACAGCTAGGCGAAACAAAACATCAAACAAATAAAAGGAAACACCGATAAGAATAAACCAGCCGAATATATATAAGACAGCGCCAAAGAAAATAAGTGACCAATACCAGTCAAAAATACCGTCCGGAAGAAAGGCAAGGCACAGGAACAGCCGTCCGAGAGCCACAATCTGATAAACATTATCGTTAAACTCACGCACTTTATCAATCACTGCTTGAAACAGAGTGCTCACGTTGCTGACATTGTCGAAACCACTTATACTCAGCGAACCGCCTGCAGCTGAAATAGTTCCCCCGATGCTTAGTCCTGCGCTGATAACCGGCCCGATAATATAAGAATATAAAAAACTCTGATTGCTCAACAGCCAAATAACAGCAGCCACTTTAACACATAGCGGAATAATACCGGTTTTTTCATTGGATAAATAAGCGGCCGGATCCTGTTGCGAAAAAGAAGCAATATTTTTAAGTGTATAAACGGCAATATATATGGCAGCTCCAATTGCCACAACTCCTTGTAAGGGTTCGGCAAAGGTATTCCATGAAATAACGACAACATTGGAACAAGCTTCCATGACCACATCATAAATGCCACACAGTAAACAATGGTCGGAAGTTTGTCCGCCGCCCGTACCTCCTGTGCCCTCTTGCACAAATTCGGTCAAAGTCGGACACATACGGTTACCAGCCCGCGAAACGGAAGCCGTAGCGACAAAATAAAAAAGAGAACTAAGTAAATATTTAAGAGACATGAGAATCTTTGTCATGGTCGTCACCTCGTCTCTTAATTAATGGTTTGGAAAAAGGAGTCCCAAGGGACGCAGCTGCTACTAACAGCATAAAAATACATAGGCCTAAAGCAATATAAAGCAGGTTTTTGTGCGCAAAAAAGCCAATAACATCGCTGTAAGCAATGAAATAAAGCCCAATAAATACCACAATCATACCCGCAACAGATTTCATTTGCGCCTCGGAAACATCTTTAAACTAATTTAATATAACATAAAAAAAGCAAAAAAAATATTACAATATCGTTAAATTTTTCCGTTATTAATAAACTTAACAGCGCAGTTAAGTACTTTTTCATTGTGAAGGGTCTTAAATGTTGTGCCTTCTACAAAAAAATCGCCTTTCCCTCTCTTTGGTAATCGTGGAACCGGAAATTTACACCATCTGAGCAGATTCGCAACTATTTGGGATGTCTTAGAAACAGAAAAAATTTTAAGAGTAGTAAAGTGCCGCGGAATGCTTGGAGTCTTTTTCATGTTTTTTTCCGTCATTTCTTCCAACATTGGCCCACCTAATAAACGAAAGAATTTAAATTTCGTTAATATATCGCATACCAAACTACCCTGGATAACAGGATTAATTTCAATAATATTGCAGATTCGCATCTTTTCTTGAAAAGTCTGTAAATCTGGCGGTAGATTTAATAATTGCCGTAAAACCAGATTTCCAGCACCTTTTGTGACAAACGAAACATCAGTAATATCTTCCATGTGATTAAGAAAAAACAACAATTGATAAGCGGAAGCCAATGAACTGCGAAACATGGAAGGATAATTGATTGCAGCAACGGTTGAATGTGTCAACACAAGCTTGCGCCAGAGGCATTTAAAAATGTTTTTACTGTCGCCATAACCATGTAGTAAAACCACCAGACTTCCTTGTTGTTTGGTAATTTCATAACAGTCTATATAGCGTATAAAAGCTTTTTGGCATTCTTCAAAAGTCCCGCTTGCCCGCCGTATATCCCATGAATCAAGGAGACGGTAAGTCTTTTTACCACAATGTCGTTGGATTCGCCATTTTTTATAAAAAAAGACATCTTCCCAGAAAAAAGAACCGCCGAATGTAAAAAAATTAAACTTCATGATTTTTCTTAATTGCTAAGTGCTTTAACGCTGGCCTGATTCGGTATAGCCGTAATGGTAACAGAAGCAGAGTCGTCTCCTTCAATTTGAATTAGAATCTGCGCTGCTCGTCCATTTTTAACGTATGTCATATGACTGATACCAGCTCGTACCACGGCAATCTCAATCCAGCCTTTTTTAGGCATTTCAGATATATAATAGTCGAAGACTCGACCAGCATTAAAATTAACCGTAAAATAAATGCTACCAATCCAATTTTCACCACTGCCCATCGTCTTGGTATTTTCCAAAACCAAATAAGCCTCATCTGGAAACGGTATATCAGGAAAATTTTGAAAAACCATTGGAATTTCCCTCCCGTCGGATCCAAGCATGGGTGTTGGTTCTTTGGCACAACCACCAGTTAACAACAAAAACAACGCTAACAAATATATTTTCTTCATTATTATAAACTCCTTTTCCGCGAATATAGCAAAACATAAGTTAACAAAAAGAAAACAAATCAACATAAATATTAAAGTAACAGCTTTTATCTATTATAATTTAAGATATTTCGAATGTAACATAAAAAAGGAAGATATAAAAAAGGGGGGTATAAACAGGAGGTTAGAGTTGGGAGAGAGGAGCGGAG
>CAYQDC010000010.1:0-37594 GCA_964416205.1 uncultured Acetobacter sp.
TGAAAAAATAAATTGTGATGAAGCAAAATTTTTGATTTCAGAGGGCTAATGCCTTTTGGTTGCGAAAAGTGACCCACCGGTTGAATCAGTGGGTCACTTTTTTATGATTTTAATGGGTGTGAAAAACTTTGGTTAAGATTTTCCATTCGCCATTTTCTTTTACCAATAAAAACATATCTGTATATCTGGCACCATGCCAATTATTTGATTCAACTTTTGTATATGCAATATTGCCTGCTATATCTACGGAGGTGATTTCTGCTTCAATTGCAGGTGCTGCCGGATTGTTGTCAAGATAATCAAACAAAGCGTTAATGGAACCGCCTTCTACTTTTTCATTGGGAGCGCTGTACATTATGGCATCTTTGTAGACGGCCGGACGCAGAATCTCGCTCTTGCCCTGTTTGCCGGCTTCCAGGTATTTATTTAATGTAGCTTTGACCGCTTCATAATCGCTGACTTTTATTTCGTTCATCGTTGTTTCTCCTTTTAAAATTGTCTGGTTGTTATTGGTGGCATATACCTGATTGCTCAGGCATAGAATTGCTAATGTTGCTAATGTTGAAAATATTTTGTTCATTGTTTCAGTCCTTAAATAAAATTTGTTATAATGACAGATGGTAAAGTTTGTTTTGTAGTTCCAACTCAATGCGTTTTCGGTATGTTCATCTATTTTTATTGGTGCTGTCGTTGACAAGCAAAAATTTTTATTTTTCTTTTTATAGTTAACTGCCAATACAAAAAATAATATCGTAGATACATATTTTGATTGTATAAAAAATATACATCTGTATTATCCGAATATTCAATACTTACATTTTTGTTTAATACTTACTTTAAGGAGAGTGTAAGATGCAGTACTGCATTGAACCAAATATCAAAATAGAAGATACTGGTTTTGGTTATACGATGTCTATTATCGGTGGCAAATATAAAATGATTATTCTTTACTGGTTGGGAGAATTCGGGGTGTTGCGTCATAATGCATTGCATCGTTTAATCGGAAAGATTTCATTTAAAATGTTAAGTTCTACACTTAAAGAGTTAGAGGCGGACGGCTTGGTTGTTCGTCGGGTTTATCCGCAAATGCCGCCAAAAGTGGAATATAGTTTGTCTGAAAAAGGCAAGTCGGTGATTCCGATATTGTTCGATCTGTGCGAATGGGGTGATAAACACCGTTCGCATTCGTGTGAAGAATTACAAAGAAGTGCTTAATGATATCACTGACTTTTAAAATGTCGCCAACAAAGATGTAAATGATATCATTTTATTTCGACTGTTTTTCGCTTTTCTGATAGTCAAGAACCATGCGGGGAAGATGTCGGTGATGACCAGAACCAATGTTTTTTTAATGAAATCTCTGCTTTATATGGTTTTCTCTGTTGTTTATCGTTACAGGTATTATAAATGTACCGGAGATTTCCGTAATATTTACGTTTGGTTTCGGTGCTAACGTTGAGGTTGGTGTTTGGCTTAGTTGTTAGGAAAAGTTTCTTTGATTTGTTTAATGTTTTGGCATAAGCCGTCTGAACCAATATCGGCGATAATGCCCCAAATTGTAATTTCTTTGCCATTGGCAGGAGTAAGGCGGCTTTGAGCTGTCAATTTGTTGGCCAGACGGTCTACAGGTGCGCCAGGTTCAAAGCCCAAGACAGATTCAAAATCTCCGCACATACCGACGTCTGTAATGTAACCAGTTTTTCGTGGCAGAATACGTGCATCTGCGGTTGGGACATGGGTGTGCGTTCCGGCGACCAAACTGACACGGCCGTCAAGGTAATAACCTAAAGCAATTTTTTCGGAAGTAGCTTCACCGTGGATATCTACCAAGATGGCATCAATATTCTTGCCGAGTGTATATATTTTTAAAAGATCGTCCAGCGGTTCGGTTATGCTATCTACTGGTGGCATAAATAAACGACCCAATACCTGTGTGAAGAGGAGTTTTTTGCTGTTAACTTCAATAATCTGCCAGCCCTTACCGGGGAGAGCAGACGGGTAATTAATGGGGCGGATGATTTTTTTGTTCTGGTCAAGATATGGATAGATTTCTCGCTGTTGCCATATATGGTTGCCAGTGGTTATGCCGTCAATACCGGCGTTAAATAAGTTGTTGGCGATGCCTGGGGTTAATCCGAATCCATGTGCGGCATTTTCGCCATTGGCCAAGACAATGTCAATAGCGTATTTTTGTTTTACTTCGGCTAAATGTTCGGTTATGGCACTTCTGCCGGCGCGTCCGACAATGTCACCGCAATAGAGTATTTTCAATCTGTTTTCCTTGTTATTTGATTAAAAATGAGGACCGCCCAGACCGTAAGTCAGATCATTCTATCCGATACCCGCGAGATAAGGTGGGCACCATATAACAGAACCACGATTCTGACAGTGACAGTTCCCTAGTAAGTAGTGTTGGCCCGGAAGATATGCGGTTCTCTACGCGAAGGGCAGTCCATTTACTATATAAGTTATGTTATACGGATTTTAATTCAGATGCAACAGATTTTATTGCTTCGGTTAAAGAATTTATGCTTTTTGCCAGTTCGGTATCAAAGGTTGCTATATCATTGGCAGGAAGGGTGTCTGCGGGCAGTTGTGCCTGTGTGGTGGCTTTTTTAAGCTCGCTCAATTCATCGGCAATTAACAGGCCGACCATTGCCAAAAGCTGGTTTTCGTTAATGTGTCCGAGTGTTGCGGTCAAGGCTTTGGCTTTTTCGTCCAGTATGCGCCCGAGTTTCATAATCTGCATCTCCTGGCCGTTATCGCAGGAAATGGCATATTCGCGATAGTTGATAGTGATGATTATCTGCGCCATTATTTTGTCGCTCCGGTTAAACTGTCAATAATGGCATCTATGCGGGAAACCTTGTCGTTAATCTGGGTATGCAGATTGGATAATCTGTCTTTTAATTTTCGATTTTCAGAAATGGAAGCATTGGCGGCTTTTTCCAAGGTGGCAACTGTTTCCTGCAAAGACTGCAGGGCGGCAAGCGTTTGAGGAAAATATTTGGTTTTGTCTTCCATTTTTGACTTCCGTTTCTTAAAACAATATGTTATCTTCTTTATTATTAAGAGCTAAACATACGTTTTACAAGAGGCAAAAAGACTTATGCAAAAGATTATTGTCAAAGTGAATGAGGTTTGTCCGGCGTTGTTGGTTGGGAAGTTAAAAGAACAATGTTATGTTGTAAATACGGAAATTGATGAGGATTATTGTCGACGACTGGCGGAAAAAACTGCGGCAGAGGATAAGTTGATGTTGCTTTACGGGGAAAATGCCGTGGAGCGGGTGCAGACATTTGGTGCGGATGGTGTGGTGTTGGATTTAGGGGCGGAGGGGCTTAAAGAAAAGATGGCCGCGGTTCGGCGAGCGCTGGGTAAGGACGGCGTGGTCGGACTTTTTACACGCAATCGGCGGCATGAGAGTATGATTGTCTCTGAAGCAGAACCGGATTTTGTCGTTTTCAGGGTTTGGAAAGACGGCTTTGAGAGTGTCAAAGAATTGACGGACTGGTATAATGACTTTTTTATCATTCAATCGGTGGCGTGGATTATGGAAGAGGGTGTACCGGTGGAAGAGCTGCGAACGGATTTTGTGATAAAATAAAGGGACTTTTGTCTGAATAAATTTTTGTTGCAAAATAAAATTTTTGAGGTATGGTTGCGACAGATAGAGCTTTCCCGATATAAATGGTGAGAGAGGAAGGCGTGGATGTCAGATTTATTTTTCAAATATGCAACATTGTAAATATGGAGAACAAGGAAAATGAAACAATTAGCCGGAGCCATCAGAATTGGATGGGTTATTGAATATAAAGGGAAACCCTGGACAATTACCAAAGCACAACACATTAAACCGGGTAAAGGCGGTGCTTTTATGCAGGTGGAAATGAAATCCGTTGAAGATGGAACGAAAACCAACGAGCGTTACAGAACCGAAGATACGGTTGAAAAAATGATGGTTGAGGACAAAGACTGCCAGTTTTTGTTTGAAGATGGTACTGGTTTGAACTTTATGGAAAACGAAACATTTGAACAATTTGCGATGTCGGCAGATATTTTAGGGGACTCCCGTCCATTTTTGACAGAAGGTATGGTTGTCAGGATTTCTCATATCAATGACAGACCGATTTCTGTTCAACTGCCGCAACAAGTTGTCTGCACTGTTGTTGAAACTGAGCCGGTAATTAAAGGGCAAACGGTTACTTCTTCTTATAAACCGGCGGTGTTGGATAACGGAATGCGTATTAGTGTGCCACCGTTTATTGCGACAGGTGAAAAAATTGTTGTTGGCACCGAAGAAGCCAACTATGTAGAAAGAGCGAAATAAGCAGAAAGAGAACGACTATGGCCTATATTTCTCCGATGCTGACGAATATCGTTACAGCGGTAAAAAAAGCATCAATCAATTTGAATCGTGATTTTAGCGAGATTGAAAGATTGCAAAATTCAGTTAAAGGCAGTCTGGATTTTACGCGAATCGCTTTTGATAAAATTCAGAAGGGGCTGAAAACAGAGTTGGTAAAGGTTATGCCGACAATTCCGGTGATAATGGTTAATGATAAGATTCCGCAGAATGGAATTTTTTTAATTGTTTCCGGCATTGAGGGATTGGTAAATTTTGCACACGGTAATCCGGAATTTGCAATTTCGGTCGCATTGATGGATGGGCAGATTGTTTTGGCCGGTGTTGTTTATAACCCGGCACGTGATGAATTGTTTTTTGCTGAAAAAGGTAAAGGTGCTTTTAAAGAGGGTTTTCGTAGTCATGAACGTTTGCGGGTTGCGGCTCGTTCCGAACTAGATGGTGCTCTGGTTGCCGTTAAGCCGATTGCACACGATGCAGAACTTTCGGCAAAAATTATTAATAATACATTGCGTTTATGTCGTGATATTCGAGCTAGCGGTGCAATTGCACTGGATTTGGCTTATGTGGCAGCTGGAAAACTGGATGGAGTGATTGCTCCGTCAACTATGCTGGCGAGTATGGCTGCTGGTGTTTTACTGGTGAAAGAAGCCGGTGGGTTGGTATTGGATATGGCGCAGGAAGATACGCGTACCGAAGATTTGCCACGGGTTTTGAATTCTGGCAATTTAATGGCTGCCAGTTTTAATATGAGCCAGAAAATTGCCAAGATTTTAAAATAAGTTTAAAATTTTAAAAAATTATGCTTGCAATCTGCAAAAGTGTAGTGTATAAGGGGCATAAATTTTTGAGAGAATTTAATTTTGGAGATAATAATGAAAGAAGGTATTCATCCGGAGTATCATGAAATTACTTATGTAATGACAGACGGTACCGAGAAAAAAGTTCGTTCCACTTGGGGTAAGGCCGGCGACAAGATGACGTTGGAAATTGATCCAAAATCTCATCCAGCTTGGACTGGTATTCACCGTATGGTTGATTCCGGCGGTCAGGTTGGTAAATTTAACAGTAAGTTTGCCAAGTTTGGTTTGAAAGCTTCGCACTAAGTTTGTTAATTGAGGAGTTTTGTAAAGCCTGTATGAAAGTGCAGGCTTTTATCGTATTAAGCAAATTTTTTATTGGGTTGGATTTAAAACGTTTGTTTTAGAGAGATATTGTCTGACTGGTATGTTTGGGATGTTCTTATCAAATCTGATAAAAGATATGTAGACAACGATTAAAAGCTCTTGTCTATATGGTAAAAACGATTTAGCTTATAGGTAAAGAGTTTGGTTTTTATAGAAAGGATAAACAAATGACAGCACCATTGATGCCGAAAGCAACGGCGGTTTGGCTGGTAGAAAATACGACGCTGACATTTAAACAAATTGCTGATTTTTGTGAATTGCATGAACTGGAAGTTCAGGCTATTGCTGATGGCGATATTGCGTATAATATACGCGGTGTCAGCCCGGTTGTTAACGGGCAACTGACGGAAGAAGAAATTAGACGCTGTGAGGCTGATGAAAAGGCAGTGTTGGAAGCGGTTCTGTTGGAAAAGAGCGTTAAAGAAAGAAATGCCAAAGCGAAAAAGATTCTTTCGCCGACACAGAGAAGGGAAAAGCCAAATGCCGTTTTGTGGTTAATTAAAAATTGTCCGGAAGTTATTGATTCGCAGATATGTAAGCTTATTGGTACCACAAAACCAACAATTGCTTCTATTCGGACGGGTACGCATGCTGATATGGCAGAGCTGCGGCCGGTGAATCCGATGGCTGTTGGTTTGTGCACGGAAAAAGAGCTGGAAAAAGCTTTGCAGATTTCACAGCAACAGGCTCAAATAAAAGAGAATAAAGGCAAAAGTAAAGCAACGAAGAAAAAAGGTGTAACTTCAAAGACAAAGAAAACGAAAAAAGAAACGGCAGTGGAAAGTGCAATGCCTAAAAAACGTGGCAGGCCTAAAAAAGCTGCAGATGAAAAAATTAAAACGGATAAGGTCAAAAAGGCTAAGAAGGTTGCAGAGTGAGTTTTGACAAAAATATGAAAAAAGAGGCGATATTTTATCGCTTCTTTTTTATATCCGAGGATTGTGTGTCATTGTTTGAAGAAAAAAGAAATATCGGTGCTGACGGTTTTTAATGCGGTGTATCAGGGGGAACAGATATTGCAAATGTGTTAGTATGAAACGAAGACAATAATAAAAAAAACCTTGAAATCCGGCGTTCTGTAGAACAATGGATTTCAAGGTGAAATTTATTTCATGGGTTTATCTTCGGTGTCATCGCAGAAGATGAGCATTGAAATAAATTTTTTTGCTTTTTCAGGGGCTATCCAGTTGAGAACAGCGTAACCACAAACAGCAATACCTGCAATTAACGTTGCCAACAGGACAGAGATGACAAATAATCCGACCGGATTATCAAATATGCTGTCAATCCCTGAAATGAACGTGGCTATGCTTCCCACTATTGCGAAGCGTATGAACACGTTTAGATACATGTTTTTTTTCATAATTTTATTTTTTTTGGTGATTTCTTCTTTTGACTGCCGAAGAAAATGGGCAGGCTTTGTATAAATATGCATAAAGAAAATCACCACAAAAAACAAGCAATGAAAAACTTTATGAATAATAAACATATCTATACTTAATACATCTATAAGATAGCATAATTTGGGTATTTGGTCAAATAAAAAATGTGGCAGGAAAAATATACATACGGTTACGTATAAAAGACTTGCACTTTAAATTTTTTCAGGTATATATGATAGGTGGGCAGGGGAGTTTGTTTAAGGGGTATGTGTCATGAAACATTTGATAGAAGTATATCCTTTTGCGTATCATAAAATTTTGGGCGGTCAACGGCAGATTGATTTGCGTTTGTATTTAAAGAGATTTCATAATATCCGAGTTGGTGATACGATAGAATATGTTAATGCAGAGACGAAAAGTTGCCTGCTCAGGGTGGTTAAAGGAATTGCTTTGTTTCAAGATTTTGAAACATTGATAGAAATGATGCCACCGGAGATGATTGGTTACAGCAGTAGGGAAGAAATTCGTCTGCGGGTAGAGCGGCAGTATTCTAAAGAAGAGCAGAAAAAATATGGGGTATGTGCATTGTTTATTGCTGAGCCTCAGGCGGCAAAAGTGGTTAAGCTGAATTTTTTAGAGCGAAGCGCCTAATTGTGGTGAGGCGATTGTTTCGGAAAAGGCGCAAGGATATTAGCGAGCGACAGTGATGGATTTCGTGTTGTAAAGGGAGAATCTGTGTTTTGTAAAAGCAGTAAATTGTTTTGCGAGTGAGTTTTTGTGCGGTTGATAAGGATATAAAGCGTATATGTTTGTTGAAACGGTGGTTTTATTGAAAATGCTTGCGGAAAGCTGTGCGAAGTTTGGAGCCGACGTGCCCCAGTTCTGCAATAATTTCTATTTCTGCATTGTCTAAAGAGCGATATAAATCCCAGGCGCCTTTTAGAGGGCAGCACATGTCCAGGCGGTTGTGTACGATGAAAGTTGGAATGTGTTGGATTTTTTCTATATTTTTCAAGATTTCGTTATCGGTTAAAAAGTACTGGTTGGCGGCATAGTAAAGGCTAATGCGTGCTGAGTTAATAATGTTATTGTCAATGGAAACATCGTTAAAAGCGGCATCCAGGCGGCCTAACTGATATTCATAATGTATCATGTATTTTATGGCTGTTTGAATGGAGCCAAGATCGTCGGTAAAAATAAGTCTGGCATAATGGGTATATGGGTTTTCGCCTTCGCTTTGGTGGCGAATTTCTTCCAGAAGATCAGGATAAAAAAGACCGCTACCACGTAACATCCATTTCATGTCTTCCCGACGGGCAAGGAAAACGGCGTATAAGCAAATTTGTTTGACGCAGTCAGGGTATTTCTCGGCAAAAAGGAGTGCCAGGGTTGCACCCCATGAACCACCGGCAACAATGACAGGTTCGTTAATTTCCAGATATTCCAGCAGGTGTTTGCCATCTTTGACGAGACGTTTGGTGTCATTTAAATTAATGGGGTCATCCGCTTTGGAACGATTGCAACCACGCTGGTCAAACATGATGATTCTTTGTTTTTTCAGGTTGAAATATTTACCATGGCTGTTTTTACAGCTACCACCGGGACCACCATGGAAATATATGACCGGTTCTCCTTTAGGATTGCCCATTTGCTGGTAATAGATTTTATGGCCTTCAAATTCGGGCAGATAACCTTGGTTAAAAACTTTGTTGTTGAAAAATCCGAACATTACTTTTCCTTTGGTGGTATTTTTTGTAATGTCGTGGGTAAATAGTTAATATTGGTTTAATTTTGAGGATAAAATGAAAATCGTAGGAACAGCGATTATTACCGATGCTGAGGGTCGGGTTTTAATTGGGCAAAGACCGAATGGAAAAGCTATGGCCGGGTTGTGGGAATTTCCAGGTGGAAAACAAGAGGAAGGGGAGACCGTGGAACAATGCATTGTACGTGAGATTAAAGAAGAGCTTAATGTGGATTGCCTGGTAGGTGATTTTTTAATGGAAACCACAAAATCTTATCCACATGGTGATTTCAGATTGTTATTTTATCGGGTGGTTATTAAAAATGTGGAACAGTTGAAGAATCTGGTACATCAGCAACTGCAGTGGGTATATACGGAGGATTTGACACAATATACCTTTCCACCGGCAGATGTTGAGATTATCCGATATTTGCAAAAAGAGGCGGAACAGGGGAATTAAGGATTTGTGTGGTGTTTGGTTATATTGGGAAACGTTGGTGATAAATAAAATTTAAAATGAGTGTTTCGTAATTTCTGGCATAAAATAACATATTTTTTAATTTTTTTTTAGGATTAGCGGTATATTATCATAGTAATCTAGATTGTGACTTTGTCTGTAGAGGTTATTATGGCTTTAAAAAACGAGATAAATGTCATCGGGGTGGTCGTCTTATCAACTATGATTTTGATGCCAGCAAGGGTGTGGTCTTATGCTGTTAGCCCGATTGAGATTTATATGCAGGCCAGACAACAAAATTATGATTATTTACAGAAACTTTTTCGCTATAAAAATGTTATTAACGTTTCGGATGCGTCGGGCAATACGGCTTATTGCTATGCCATTAGATATAAGGATTCTGCGACACAACAAATTTTGGTCAATTTTGGGGCAGATATGGCGCATTCGTGCGTACGGAAAATTAAGGAAGAAAATAAGGTACGTGCAGAGCTAGCAAAACGTTCGCAAAGTATGCGCTACAACTATTCTTTCGGTGAAAAGCTAGCTGGTAACGGTAATAATTATTTGTGGTGGGGGCTCGGCGCCTTGGCGGTCGGTGGCGGTATTGCGGTTTTGGTCAGTGGTGGAGGTGACGGTGAATCTAGTGTTACGGGTTCGGACGAGGATAGCTCAGGAGAAGATATTGAAACAGACAAAACGCCGACCATTGATGAAGAGGTGTTTCAGACGGAAGAGTATGCTAACAGTAATTTGCTTTCCGGGGTGAATGCAGCAACGGCATACAGTTATATGTATCAGGAAAACGAAGACGGCAGTTTATCCAGTCATCAAGCATATTCTGATGAAGCACTCAAAAAAGTCCGGGTGGGAATTTTTGATACAGGAGTCGCCAATAACAAGGATTTGGAAGGAAAAATTGTTAAGGCATACGATATTAACGCGTATAATGATTTAGGAAACGTAATGGGGCATATTGACGGCGTGATACAGTCGTATATTTTTTATATGCCGGATTCATCCTCAACTGGCGGGGATTATTATTTTTTGCAGGTTGAAAATGCTGACGCTTCATCTCCAATAGCACTGGTAGTAAAAAGGGGGTTAACGGAAAATGAGCTAGAAAAAGTTTTGGCTGAATATGGTTTAACACTTGAAGATTTTTCGGTGATGAACGGGGGGGGAGGTAGTGCGCCTGGAACATCTTTAGTCAATTATTTTGATCCAATTGATGTAGATACGTGGTGGGCTATTGTGCAGGAGTTAAACCATGGTTCGCATGTGGCGGGGATTATTGCCAGCAACAAAAATGATATAGGCAGTCACGGTGTGGCATATGAAAACGCGGAAATTGTTGTCGCGAGCTGGGATTTGAGTACACCGATTTATGATACGGTTAAAAGCATGATAGATGATGACGATGTTGAGGTTCTCAGCAATAGCTGGGGCATTTCCGTTGCGGACAGCGGTCTGACAGCAGCCGATGCCTATTTGTTGAAAATAAGTGATCAGGATTCTGTGCAATCTTATGCTTATGCTGCGGCAAATGGGGCGGTGTGGGTTCAGGCAACTGGCAATGATGGTGCGAGCGATGCGGCGATCCATACCGGTATGGGTAATTTGGATTTGTCTGAATATGGATATAATGGAGCGGGACAGTATGAAGTGCCATTTTTGGCTGTTACCGCGCTTGATATGAGTACTGCGGACAGTTATGCACCTTCCGGATATCTGGCAAGTTATGCTAATTGGTGCGGGTCGGCATCTGAATATTGCCTTGCGGCACCGGGCACCAATATTGAATCAACTGCAGGAACAGAAGAGGGAACGAACCTGAGTAGCGGAACATCAATGGCAACGCCGGTTGTAGCTGGCAGTATTGCGTTATTGATGGGGTATTATCCATGGCTCTCGGCGCAAAATGTGGCGTATATCCTCCTGGTAACAGCTAATAATGAAGGGGAATATGCCGACAGTGCAAAATATGGGCAGGGCGTTTTGGATTTGGGAGCGGCGGTAACGACACCGATAGACGGTTTGCGTTTGGCCTCCTCTTCTTCATTTGATTCTTTGACGCCGGTTGGAATTTCCAGTCTGTCATTGTCATCATCCATGCAGAACAAGATATTGAAATTATTGCCCAAGACGATTACAGCGTTTGATGCGTTGAATCGTCCGTTTGAATATGATACGTCAAACCTAATTAATGAAACACATACTTCCAATGCTAATTTCCGTAACGCTGTATCGCGGATGGCTATGGCGGGTAAGAAAAAGACGATTAAAGATAGTAGAACGGGATTTGCATTTACATTCGGTGAAAGGATGGATAATGGTGGAAAAGTTGGATTGGCTACCATGGAAGTTGTTAATGAATCGGATAGTGGCAGTACACGTTTTTATTATGCGGAAAACAGTCGGTATGATACGCCGGAGAGCGTGTTGATGCCGACGGCTAATCCATATTTGGCAATGAATGATGTATATGGTGCGGAGAATACGCTAAATCTCAGTAATACATCAAAATTGAGATTATCGTTGCAAACCGGTGAGAATGGTTTGTATGGACGGGATTATGAGCAAGATAATCGTTCATTTACCGAACAATCTTATGCTTTTACAGGCGAGTACAGTTTTAATCTGGTTGATTATCTGGAGTTAGCAACGTTGGGCGGTATACTGATGGAAAATGATGCCTTGCTTGGTATGAACGGAACGGGTGTTTTTGGGATTCAGGATACTTCTACTTATTACATGGGGGTTAAAGCTGCGCTTAACCTGACGCCGAATTTGTCAGTGATTGCAGCATATTATCGCGGATTTACGCAAGGTACTGATACGCCGATGTTAGCTATTTCCGATTTGCAAACGGAAAGCTTTATGTTGGCAGGTGAATATCGGCTTAATGCGATGGATAAAATAGGCATCAGTTTATCATCGCCACTTTCGGTGGTTAAGGGCAGTGCATCGTTGATGTATGCCAATGGCAGGGACAGTTATTCTGATACGGTTTATATGAATAAGCTGAAAATGTCATTGACGCCGGAAGCTAAAGAGTATGATCTTGATTTATATTATGCAGGGCAACCTAAAGAAGATTTTAATCTGATGGGTAAGGTACAGGTAAGGTTTAATGCCGACGGTGAGAAGGGTGTTACCGACTATATTGGGATAATTGGTGTGCAGAGTGCTTTCTAGTGAGGTATGGTTTGGTATAAAAAAACGCCGGAGAATATTACGTTCTCCGGTTTTTTGTAGTTTTAGGTGGTGAGGATGCGATAGACGTCGTGTTCTCCGATGCATGGGGCAAACTTCAGGATTGCATAAGTTAAGCGCAGTTCTTTGAATTCTTTTTCTTCAAATTCTAAGCTTGCGTTGTCTTCCACAAAGCTGCCGTTGTGCCAAGGGATGTAATATAATCCCTGATTTGTACTAACCTGCCAGGTAATGTATTTTATACCTTTTTCGGTCAATTGTCCTAGCCGGATAGAAATGTTGGTAAAAAACTTGGTTGTTTTTAATTTATTTATCAACAAATTTTTATTCAGATAGATTGGGCGGTCATCTGATACATAACGGCTATTTGCCCAGAGCTGGACTGTTTCCTTGTCGTGGCGGAAATAAACAGCAATCTTATTACAGGGGCGCATCCGTTTTACAGTGCTTTTAATCGCGTTGTTTGGTCCGGCGAGACTTAAAGCAATGGACGATTTTGTTTCGCAGGTGTGATAAATGTATCCATCTGCGGCGTATATCGTTACAATTGGTTTTTTCTTTTCCTCTTCGGTTAATTCTTCTTCAAGCTCGGTGAGAGCTTTTTCGTCGAATGTCTTTTTTCCGGAAGTGTAACTGCGGCGAGGAGAACTTAATAATACATCATAGTCCAATCTTACATAACTATTACCACCAAGATCGAATGTACACATAATTACTTGATTTAAAAATTTAACATAATTTTATTTTATCGATTATCTGTTTACCACTTTTTTGTCTATACGTCAAGCAGAAAATGAAAAAATGATGAATTGGTTTGGGTAGTCGTTTTTTAGAGGATAATGATTTTTGCTTGCATTTTTAGAGAAATCTTATACATTGCGCAGTATAATTTTTTATAACTGGCTGTAATAAGAAGGGGTTGAATATGCTGACGGCTAAAAATAATGTGGCGAGTATCCGTGCCGAGGTTATGCAGAAAGTAGCAAAGTCTTTTGTGGAAAAGGTATTGAGTGATATTGAGGAGGTATTGGAAGAACTGGTTGCTAGCAAGAGTTTTTATTGTCGTCCGGAAACTAAGAAAGCAATGCTCAAAGGACAGATGTTGGCGGTTATGGGATTTTTGCCGCAAGAAGTTGATACGAATCGGAGTTTAAGAGAGTTTGCTGAAGAAGCTTTGCGTAGGACTAAGGCAGAAAGAGCCGGTTTGTCGGTTATTAAAGAAGCGTGCAATGCTTGCCATTCCAAGATGTTTGAGGTTACGCCAATGTGTCAGGCATGTGTGGCCAGGCCATGTGAAATTAATTGCGCCAAAAAGGCTATTACGGTAACAGGCAAGGCTTTTATTGAGCAAGATAAATGCATTAAATGCGGTTTGTGTGCGACATATTGTCCATATAATGCTATTCATAAATCGGTGGTACCCTGTGAAGAGTCCTGTCCGGTTAATGCATTGAAAAAAGATGCCGATGGTAAAGATGAAATTGATATTAACAAGTGTATTTCATGCGGTAAATGTTTACAGTCCTGTCCGTTTGGCGCGATTGTTTATAATTCGCAGATGATTGATGTACTTAATGTGTTGCATAATCCGAAAAAGAAAGTTGTTGCCATGGTTGCACCGGCAATCCTGGGACAGTTTGGCAATGATTTGGGCAAAGTTATTGCTGCTTATAAAGCGTTGGGTTTTGATGCCGTGATAGAAGTTGCTTATGGTGCGGACTATACATCTAAAAATGAATCGGCTGAGTTTGTGGAAAGAATGAACGAAGGGGTGCCGTTTATGACGACATCCTGCTGTCCAGCGTATGTCAAAATGGCCAAAGTGCATGTGCAGGAGATGGAAAAATTTGTGTCGCATACTGGCAGCCCGATGTATTATACAGCAGAAATTTTGAAAAAACGTTATCCTGATGCAGTATCGGTGTTTGTCGGTCCGTGTTTGGCAAAGAGACTTGAGGCGGAAAGCAATCCGAATGTTGATTATGTATTAACTTTTGCTGACGTGCAGGCGATGTTTGATGCTAAGGGGATAGATATAAATTCTTTGGAAGCTTCTTCTTTTGCTGATGAGACTTCGTTACAATCCCGTCGTTATGCTATTTCTGGTGCGGTGGCGGCCGCAGTTGCTAATTTGGTGGATGGACGAGCCGATTATCGACCAATGAAAATTAATGGGCTGACCAAAGAAACGGTTAAAGATTTGAAGCGTTATGCCTTAAAAGGATTGGATGATGGCTGTAATATGCTGGAGGTGATGGGTTGCGAGGGGGGCTGTATCGGTGGGCCGGGATGTTTATCCATGCCGAAGAAAGCGGCAGTTATTTTGGAGAGATATGCAGCAGAGGGTAAAAATCAAAAAGAATGTGAAGTTCATTAAATGTCTAAAGGTATGAGCTGTTAAAAAAGGCATCAGTCATATCTTTTTTGGTATCTGGGAAGGCCTCTAAGAATTGAACGTATGATGTAAGGAAGAAGTGGTTAGTAAAATTCTGCCGTTTTTTGCTTTTAAAGTTCTTTACTTTAAAATTGTTTTCAGGTATGCTCGTTCAAAACATCGGAAGGGAAAATAACAGATAAGGTTTGAACGATGTATGATAAATTCAGAGTTATATGCTGTGAAAACAGACAGAAATATCCGGGGAAACTTTTTATTGATATTTATCCGGCGGATCATGTTACTCATGAACTTCTATATCAGATGAGATTGAAAATTACGCCTGATGTTTATGATATTACCGGTGGGGTGTATCTGGACGATTTGGGCGATGGGCAAGTGCGTTTGCAGTATATCAAGCATTATGATAAGCGGTTGCAGCGTCAACAAGATGCTTTACGAGTCAGGTTGGATCCAATGATTAAAGAATTGTTTTATGAGATGAAAAAACGTGGTTTGACCAGCACTGTTCAGGCATCGTTAACTGAAGCGTATGAGGTGTTCGGATTTAGTGATATCAAATGTCCGAAAAGTGCACGCGAAGAAGAATTGTGGCAAAGAAAGCAGCGTCGGTTAAGGGTGGAAGAGCTGAAAAAAATAAGAGTTGCTTATTATGCTCGACAGAAATATGCGTCAGCCCCACATTTGAGATTGATAATAAAACAGCTGGAGCGTTCCAGTGATTAGATATATAATGTCTGTTTAGCGAACTGGTGAATAAAAGTCTCGTCGCAAAATTGGCACGATATTTGGTGATAGCGATAATTCTGTAGGCAGAGGGGTTGGTTATTTTATCAGTTTTTTTATTTGTTTGTATAATTTATCGGAACTCCAATCAGCTTCTCCCTGAATGGTGGCAACTTTTTTGCCGTAACGATTGGCAATGATGGTGTATGGTGTGGAGCCAATGCCGAGGTTAAGAGACAAGTTGTTGTTTATGTCCTGGTAAAAAGGAATGGTCGGGGCGCCATATTTTGTAAGAAAAAGGCGTTCTTCGCGGCTGTTTTGTCGTTCGGAGGCCGGAGAGATGAGCATGACCCGAATGTTGTCTTGAGAGGCTTTGTAATAGAATTTTTCCAAGTGCTTCATTTCTTTTAAGCAAGGGAAACAACTTTGCGACCAAAAAATCATGACGGTTAAATCAGATGTGGTATCGAAAACTGATGTGGCATAACCTTGTTCGGAAGTGACTGAGATGGCCGGCATATCTACGGGGTATTCCAAAATATATAGTCCTTTGGGGCCGCTATAAGCTAATGTGGCAGAGGTACAAAACATTATGCAGAACAATATGCGGCAGAGTAAAAACATGGTTTTTCCTGTTAATAAATCAATTGAATTTTGCATATTCAGAGGTTTTGGTATATACTTTAATTCAGTTATTGTAGTACATAGGATAAAAAATGAAAGATTTAGTTAAGTTTTTAATGTTTTTTTCAGTATTTTTTTTCATCTTGTATATTAGCGGTTGCGGTCGTATTTCGGCTAATGTGCCGATTGAGGGAAGTGGTTATCCGCATACGTACCCGCGTCATTAATTTTGCAGTGCAGCGTTGAATGTAAACTGTTTTTAGGATGCTGAGATGGATAATAAAGAAGAATTTGCCGATGTAATGATTCCTT
Source organism: uncultured Acetobacter sp. (assembly GCA_964416205.1). Classification (GTDB taxonomy): domain Bacteria; phylum Pseudomonadota; class Alphaproteobacteria; order RF32; family CAG-239; genus CAG-267. The sequence goes on from CAYQDC010000010.1 coordinate 16,410, forward strand.
ATGTGGAATTTGCTGAAAATGCTAATGAGCGAACGCCTTGTATTTTGGTTTTGGATTGTTCTGGATCCATGCGAGGCGAGCCGATAAAGCAATTGAATACTGGTTTACAGGCGTTGGAAAAAGAATTGAAGGAAGATATTGATGCCAGTTCACGAGTGCAGTTATTGGTGATCAAGGCTTATGGTAAAGATAATGCAGAAATTTCTACTGATTGGATTGATGCAATGAATTTTACGGCGCCGACTATGGATGCGTCTGGATTGTCACCTATAGGAAAGGCCATGGAATTGGCTTTGTATAAAATTGAGCAACAAAAATGTTTGTATGATAATTGGGGAATAACTTCCAAAAGGCCTTGGATTTTTCTTATCAGCGATGGTGAACCTACCGATTATGGGTGGGAACTTGCGGCAGCGAAATGCTGTGAAGCGCAGCAAAATAAAAAAGTAGTTATTCATGCTGTGGGAACGCAAGGAGCGAATTTGGAAAAACTGGCTAAATTTTCATTGTTGCCGCCAAAGCGTTTAAGCGGGTTGAAATTTACTGAGTTTTTCTTATGGTTGTCACGCAGTGTTTCCTGTATTTCACGTGCGGCACCGAATATGCCTGATATTTTAGATGATATTGAGGCTTGGCATGAAGAAAACGCCTAAAAGCATTCGGGTTATAGCGACAAAAATCATCGGTGGTTTGCATTTGGCTAAACAAAAGCCTTGTCAGGATTTTTATCAATATGCTTGTTCGGGTCATAAGCTGGTGGCGGTGGTATCTGATGGGGCAGGTTCGGCAAAATATGGTAAAATAGGTGCAAAGATAGTGTGTGAAACTTTGGTTAATGTGCTTATTAATACACCACTTAAAAATACAGAAGATGCTGTTAAAAAAGCTATACAAATGGCCAGAGGTAAGTTGATTATCCATCGTTTGAACAAAAGCAAGTCTGAACTGGAGATTTTGAATTTTTCTGCAACAGTGGTTGGAGTGGTTTATCATAGAAATCATGGAGTATTTTTTCATATCGGCGACGGTGCAGGAATAGCCATACATGAGACGCCTGGATTTTCTGATGCCGTGAATTTGTCACAAGAAGGTAAAAATACTGTGGCGACGGGGGCGGCGCAAGAACCTTTTCATGATCGGGGATTTTTAATTGGACGCTATACCTTATCTAGACCGGCAAATGGACATTTTTCCTGTGAAACTTATTTTTATACAATGGCTAATTGGCAGGAAAGTCTCCGGTTTACTAAAATAGCTAAAGCTGAGGCGTTGTTTTTGATGACTGACGGGGTGACAAATTTTGCTTTGTCGGATGATTTGTGCCACTTAAAGCAGGGATTTATTGAACCGATAAATGGGTATCTTAAAAAAGAACAAAACAAGGCTCGGGCGGTGCTGGCACTAAAAAATACGCTGGATACGCAACGGGCTCGGAAACTTAATTCTGATGACAAAACTTTTTTGTGGGCAGAGGTATGAGCATAACGGCAGTACAGACAGAACAAGCCAGGACAGATGACAATGAAGTGATTTTATCGGCAGTGGATAAAGCGGGAATAAGTGAATTGGGGAGAGTTTTGCAATTTAATGCTATTTTTTCCGACAGGCATTTTGAACGTCTGACGCTTGGGAAGCTTTTGAATAAAGGCGGTGCGGCGGGGAAAATTTATGAAATTGTCGGGCGTTCCACTAAGGTTGCCAAAATATTTCATGAACGCCATAAAAGCAATACGAATCGACGTAAGCTAGAGGCGATGGTTATTAATAATCCGAATATTCCCAGCGTGTATTCCAGTGGTGTGGAGTATGTGCAAATTGCCTGGCCGGAGGCTCTTTTAGAAGATGATGAGGGATATTGTGTCGGTTATATGATGCCTTTTATCAATACGGTAGAAGCGGTGTCGCTTGATCATCTGATGCAAGGAGCTGTGCGAGCCAAACTCGGATTGAGTGATAAATATGAATATCGGGTAATGGCGGCGTATAATGTGGCTTTGATGGTAGCGTCACTGCATAAATATGGACATTATATTATTGATTTAAAGCCAGCGAATGTTTTCATTTATAAAAAAACTATGACGGTGGCGATGTTTGATTGTGACGGTTTTTCCATTCAGGGAGAAACGACAAGATATTCGGCAGAATTTGTGAGCGAAGAATATATCTATCCAGAGGGAATGCTCCAATCGTGTGATGAGATGGGGGAAGAACAGGATAAGTTTGCGTTGGCGGTTATTATTTTTAAGTTGTTGAATAACGGTATTCATCCTTTTTCTGGTGTAGTTAAGAATAAAAAAGATGCAGATAGTGCACTTTCCATTCAGGAACGGATAGAGCAATATCACTATGCTTATGGTATGTGGGGGGATAGCTATCAGGCACCTCATCCGTACAGCATACATGAATTTTTGCCACAAAGCACGATGAAACTTTTTGATCGGGCGTTTGTTAAAGGACAGGAGAGACCGATGGCTGCTGAATGGCAGGCTGAGTTGGATTATTTGTTGAAAAATATGAAGCATTGTAAAAAGAATCCAAATCATGCGTATTTTACCAATAAAGGATGCGGTTTGTGTGTGGCGGAGGATAAATTTAGAGCGAATCTGCGTATGCTTAAAGAAAAGACTGAGGCTCCAAAGAAGATTCGCGGATTTGAATTAAAAAAATTGTCTAAGGAAAGTCTGAAAGCTGAAAAAATTCAACAAAAGCAAAGCGAGAAGAGGATTATGCGTCTTATATACCTTTTGGTGACGATATACAGCCTGCTGATGACGTTTTGGCCACGGATAATGTTAGCATATAAGCCGGAGTTAGAGAGACTGGGGATATCTTTGCAGCTTGTTTTGTATACTGTGTTTTTTAATTTGTTGCATTTTTTAGTGCGAAAATATCGTCGGATTTTGGTATATCGTATCGGTGGAGTGATAATTAATGCTTTAATTACATATACTTATTGTTGTGCAGTGGTTGCTTTGTTAGTGGGAAATGATATTGACTGGGTACGGTTGTTTAGAGCTTTTTAAATGATGGTTTCTTGGTGGATATTAACCGCGTCTGAAGTGCCTACTTTTCATTTTAAAATTTGTTGTTATAAATTATGTATCAATGTGGTTTGAAATAAGGAAAATTCTGTGATAAAATTAAAAAATGTTATGATTTCCGGAAAAGAAGTTCTTCCTATTGTTGAAGGAGGAAAAGGTATTAATGGTACGGACGGGCGTAGCAGTGGACATTTTGCTAAAGAAGGGTGTGTCGGTACAATATCACTGGTGAGTGCTGATTATTATGATGAAAACGGTAAACCTGTTTTGGAGAGATCGCATCGTTTAAAACGAGCGGAAAGACATGAAGATTTGATTGCTGCGGCTATTAAGGGCGGAATTGCACAAGCTCAGATTGCTCATGAAATTGCCGGTAATAATGGGCGTATTCACGTTAATGAATTATGGGAGCTTGCTGATTCGGAAAAAGTTATAGCTGGTGTATTAGAGGGTGTTAAAGGGCTGATTCACGGTGTTACTTGTGGAGCCGGGTTGCCGTATAAATTGGGTGAAATTGCATCGTTATATGGTGTTTACTATTATCCTATTGTATCGTCAGCACGGGCTTTTCAGATTTTATGGAAACGTTCTTATTCTAATTACAGCGCGTTTTTGGGTGGTGTTGTTTATGAAGATCCTTGGCTGGCCGGCGGACACAATGGGTTATCCAATGCTGAAAATCCTGATGAGTCGCAGAAACCTTATGAAAGAGTAAGGGAATTGCGCAAAGTGTTGAATATGCTCGGTTTACAGAAGTGTCCGATTATTATTGCCGGTGGTGTGTGGAATTTGAGTGAATGGACTGATTATCTGGATAATCCGGAAATCGGTGAAGTGGCTTTTCAGTTTGGAACGCGTCCGATGATTACAACCGAAAGTCCTGTAAGTGAAGCGTGGCAGAATGTTATGCGCCATACAAAACCGGGTGATGTGGTGTTGCAACGTTTCAGTCCAACTGGTTTTTATTCTTCGGCGATTAAAAATAAATTTTTAAGCCGTTTGATGGAGCGTAAAGAAGGAGAGATCCCTTTTAGAATAGAAATTTCGGAAGAATTTGATACGGCGTTGCCGGTAAGCAATGTTAAAACTGTTTATGTGACGGCGGTGGATTTGGCTAAAGCTGATAATCAGATTAAAGCTGGATATACGGTTATGCAGGAAACCCCTGATCAGACGATAGTCTTTTTGTCACCAAAAGAATGGGATGAAATGAAAGAAGACAGAGTTAAATGCTTGGGTTGTCTGTCGCAATGTCAGTTTTCATCGTGGTCCGGTGTGAAAGGAACTACTGGAAAGGTTTGCGATCCTCGGACTTATTGTATTCATAAAACGTTGTTTGATATCGGCCATAATGGCAATACAGATGATAATTTACTGTTTGCTGGACATCAGGTCTATCGTTTTGCACAAGATCCATTGTATGCTAATGGTCATATACCGACGACGCATGAGTTGATTGAGGCGATAAAAGAAGGGCGTTGATTTTGGTGAATGGTTTTTGTTAAGGCGGTATTTCTGTTATAAGTACCGCTTTTTATGGTTTACAAATATATTGTTTTATTCGTTGTAGATGTAATCATTTCTGTCGGAGAAGGTTTTGGTGATGTTTTGAAAGTAGTAGGAGTGAATTTGAAGTGGTTAATATTGTTGTTGATGAAATTTATTGACTGTCGATATTTCTCTCAATGCAAATTTTATATAAATAAAAATGCCTGGTAGAGGTGTTTTTTATTTTCGTTATAACGGAATAAACATCAGATCAGCTTAATGGCGGCGAAACCGCCAATGAGCAATAGTAAAAATAAGATAGAAAGTAAATTAAGATTTTTTTCTATGAAAACTTTCATTGGGTCACCGTAACGTTTTAATAGCCATGCAATGAAGTAAAAACGCATTCCGCGGGCGATTATGGAAGCGATGGTAAATACTACCAGATCCAAACGGACTACGCCACTTGCAATGGTAATAATTTTGTATGGGAATGGTGTGATGCCAGCTCCAAATACAATCCAAGCACCATACTGGTGGTAGTAGTTTTCAAACTCACTGAACTGTTTCATATAACCGTAGAATTCCAAAAGCGGACGGGCAATCAGCTCAAAGCCGTAAACGCCGATAAAATATCCGAACCATCCCCCAAAAACGCTGGCAACCATGGCGACACCGGCGATTTTGTATGTTTGTTTTGGCGTTGCCAAGACCATTGGGATAATCATGATATCTGGAGGAATCGGAAAAAAAGAACTTTCTATGAAAGATATGATAAAAAGCCAAGTCAGAGCATTTTGCTTTGCGGCTAGATTAAGTGTATAATCATAAATCCGGTGGGTAAGGTCTTTGAGTGCCATAAATTTGTCCTAAAGAATATTATAGATTCTATATTTAATTTAGAAATTGTTCAATTTCCTTAATATTTGCGTGTTTTCCACATAAAAGTTTTTGGGAAAGGCATTTTTGAGTTGCTTAAAACTGGTTGAAAGTTTATACGAATGATAATTTTTTTGCAGATATTTTTGATCTACGTTTGTGTTATTGACTTCAAAATGTATCGTTGTGTGCGGAATGGGCAAAATCTTGTAAGGTTTTAGATTGATGTAAAGAATGCGGGCTTATACAGTTGTTCTCTAAAATATCGTTCGGGTTGTGGCTGTATCTTCATGTGATAAATAGTGATTGGTGTCTGGATGGTAGATTAAGGCTTTGGGTGCTTCGGATACGATGATAAACTGGATGGATGAGTGGCTAAAATTGTTTTCTAATGAAGAATTGTATTCAATCGGCGTGTGAACATCTAAATCAAATAAATAATATGGGGAGTGATTTCTTCATGGTACAGACTGAATTTGTGGAGGTTGTCGGTATCAGATAAAAATTAGCTCTGTTTTTCCAGATTTTGATGATAAAGTTTTTTGTTAATATTATTGTTGTATATAAAAATGTTTTCCGTATGTCATATCTTCGTCTTCTTTAGTTATGGTGTTTTAATAGTTTTTATATAATATAGTGAAAAGAAGATTTAAGGGTGATGTTGTTTTAAAAATGCTTCGTATGTGTTTTCAAGTAACATAGCAATTGTCATTGGACCTACACCGCCGGGTACAGGAGTAATAAAAGAAGCTGTACTCAGGGCATCAGTGAATTTAACGTCTCCTTTTAGACCGTTTTCTGTACGATTGATGCCGACATCAATGACGATTGCTTCTGGTTTGATATTGTCTTGCGTGATAAATTCTGGTTTACCTACGGCACTGACCAAAATATCTGCTGTGCGGCAGATGCTTTTTAAATCGCGGGTATGCGAATGTGTTATGGTAACGGTGCAGTTACGGTTTAGCAGTAGGTGCGCTATGGGCATGCCGACGATTTGCGAACGGCCAACTACAACGGCATTCAGGCCGTTAAGCTTGCGATGTGTCGTATCGATGAGGCGAAGAATCCCTTTGGGTGTGCATGGTGTAAATGCATCAGAGCGTTTTTGAAGTATGCAGCCGGCATTATACGGGTGGAAGCCGTCTATGTCTTTTTTTGGAGAAACGCCCGCCAAAATGTTTTTTTCGTTAAGATGTGCAGGTAAAGGCAGTTGTACCAGAATTCCGTTAATTTCCGATGTTTGGTTTAATTGTTCTATTAAACTAAGTAGTTCTTGTTCTGTAGTGTCTTCAGGTAAAAGGTATGTTTGTGCGTTTATACCGACTTCTTGGCAAGCTTTTTGTTTGGAACGGATATAGATCTCGCTTGCAGGATTATTGCCTGCAAGAATAACGGCTAGGCAAGGTTTTTGTCTGTGTTTGGCTATTTTTTCTTTTAGCTGTTGGCGAATGTTACTGGCTAAAGTTTTTCCATCCAGAATTTGTGCTGTCATTTCTTTTGATCCCATGTTAACAATAATGCTTCGGTTTCGGGTAAAAGTTTTCTGTCTATTCGGAAAATTTTATTGCGATCTGTTTCACCGTGAATAAGAACGATACTGCTTTTGCGTATTTGTAGATATCGGCTTAGCCATTTTATCAGCTCGCGGTTTGCTTTTCCTTTTTCCGGTATGGCCGTTACTGATATTTTTAGAAAATCTGTGCCTTTATCGTCTGTAAAAATACCGGTTATTCCGCATTTTGCCGCATTAGGCGTTACACGAATCCGTATGATGTATCCTGTGTCTGTGTGTTTGTAAAACATAGCAGGCTGTTTTTACGGCAATATTCATTAACCGGCAATAGGGGTTAATGCATGACGGGTCTTTTCAAGAATATGCAAGACAAGCAGCAATGCCAGTAAAAGGACATATGGTGAGATGTCAAAACCGGATATGGGCTTGATTTTTTCGCGTAATTTTGCGTATACTGGTTCGGTAACTTGATGCAAAAAGACCAAGAATTTTTTGAAAGCTGCGCCTCCTTGGCCGATCACGTTAAAATGCATGCACCAATACAAGGCGATATTAACAACGGCCAATATAAAATAGAGTTCTAAAACTCCTTCTATGCACCAGAGGATGGATTCCAGCATAATTTCCATAAGTTTGTCTCCTTAATTGCAAAAAATGTTTATTTTCTTTCATTTTGGCGAACGGTTGACAGAAAGCTTAAATTCTGTTTGTTCGCGGGTGTCTGTTCATATTTTTCGGCGTTTTGCGCACGATAGTTTTCGGTAGAATTTTCTTCGGCATCACGCATCATTTCCAGAATCGTTATGCGGATGTTATCTATATACGAAAAATCTTCTTCCAAATCCTCATCGGTATTATTTATATCTAATTTTAATTTAGAGTTAAAATCGACGGAATTTATCTTTTGTGCTAGCAGTTGTTGGCAATAATGGTAATATTGGCGATGTTTTTCTTCTTTTTTCTTTTTTTTTAAATCATTTGAATTGACTAATGTTGGTGTGTTGCGGACGATGTTGCGCATTTCACGCAGGCGTGCCAGTTTGAAACGTAGAAGATTTATTTTGGTGCGGTTTTGTGGGTTGGCAGAGCTTTCGTATAAAGATAGGCACAGCAATATTTCGGCTTCACGGTCAAAGCTGTGAGTGATAAAACTGTTTCTGTCTCTCACATCCTGTTCAGTTACATCTCCGTCGCCACTGTTGCGGACAATCTCGGCTGTGGTGGATATCCAGCGATAGTATTCGTTTATAGATGATGTTTCGCAATTGTTTTGCTCTATCATATCTGCAATTTCTGTATTCAGCGAGTAGGGGATTGATACTTTGTTGGAACTTTCGCGTTCGATGAAGTTGGCTATGTTTTCGCGGAGAGTAGTTACAGGAATGTTTTGTTTTTTTATCCGAACTATGTATTTGTCCGGTGCGAAAATGATTTCACGCGAAAGGGAGAGGATCTCGTTTTTTTTCAAGTATCCGTACTGCTTTTTCAATTGTTTTTGTAGTAACAGATAGTAATTAGTCTGTTTGCCGTATGTGTTATTTTCCATGTTGCGTTCCTTTGTCCTTAGTTTCTTCAAAAATAAGAGCATTCTGTTTCAACCAGATAATCAGGTCTACAATTCATGAGCATATCTGACTGATTTTTTGAGGTTCCAGATGTAGTGTTGCAATCAATGCGAGCTAAAGCATAAAGAGTTGCTAGGAAAAAGCTTTTTTCTTTGGTGGTAGCATCTTGCAGGTTGAGTTTTTTTAATGCAAAAGAGGCTGACATTATCTGCTCCTTTTAATAATTCTTGATATTATTGTGCCTGAAAAACAATTATCTTGCAACAAGAAAAATGTATTTGCGCGAAAAAGCGCAGATGGCGTAGATTTTGTTTGAAAATAAGAAAGTTCGGTGTTATACTTTTTTCAATATGTAAAGGGTAGTGTAGAGTGTGGAAGTGATGGCGAATTATAGTGGTAAAAAATATTATATTAAAACTTTTGGCTGTCAGATGAATGTATATGATTCGGGACGGATGGCATCTCTTCTGGAGACGATGGGTTTGATTAAAGCGGCGGGGCCGACAGAGGCGGACGTGATTATTTTTAATACTTGCCATATTCGGGAAAAGGCAGCGGAAAAGGTTTTTTCAGATTTAGGTCGGGCATATCTGATTAAACAGGAAAGGGCGAAGAAAGGAAAGGATACTATTATTGGCGTTACTGGTTGCGTGGTGCAGGCTGAAGATGAAGAAATATTAAAAAGGGCGCCGTATGTTGATTTTGCATTGGGGCCGCTCCGGTATTTTCGGTTAAGGGAAGTTGTACAGGAAATTTTTGATAAAAGCGAAGCTAAACTGCTGGATACGGAGTTTTCGGTGGTGTCTAAATTTGACAATTTGCCGGAAAATAAATCAGAAGGTGGATGTTCTTATTTGGCTATACAAGAAGGATGTAATAATTTTTGTACATATTGCGTGGTGCCATATACCCGGGGGGCGGAAATATCGCGTTCGGTGGATGATGTGTTAAAAGAGGCACGGCGTCTTGTCGAAACTGGCAGCGTAGAACTTAATCTTCTGGGGCAGAATGTTAATTCTTATCATGGAGAAGATGCTAGTGGTAGGGAGCGTAATTTGGCATATTTACTCAATAAAGTGGCGGAAATTGATGGTGTTAAACGTATTCGTTATACGACGTCTTATCCAGCAGATGTTGATGATGAGCTTATTTGCTGTCATAAAAAGTTGGATAAACTGATGCCATATCTGCATTTGCCAATACAATCTGGTTCAGATGCCGTTTTGAAAAAAATGAACCGGCGCCATACACGCGATGACTATCTTCGTATCGTGGAAAAGTTGAAAGAAGCTAATCCAGTTATTGGTATGTCATCTGATTTTATTGTCGGGTTTCCAGGGGAAACTGATGATGATTTTCAGCAAACGCTTGATGTTGTTAATCGGATTAAATATATTCAGGCTTTTTCTTTTAAGTACAGCAGACGTCCAGGAACGCCGGCGGCGGTTATGGACGGGCAAATTGAAGAAAAAGTTAAAAAAGAAAGACTTAAGGTTTTGCAAGATTTGTTGTTTTCATATCAAACACAGTTTAACAAGCACTCTATCGGTAAAACCATGCAGGTATTGTTTGAAGGTAAAGGGCGACATAAAGGCCAACTTGTTGGCAGAACGCCGTATATGCAAAATTTGCATGCAAAAGCTGATGTTTTGTTACTTAACAAAATTGTTGACGTTCGGGTTACGGATGCTTCAACCAATTCTTTGAGCGGGGAGGTCTTATAAAATGGCAGAGCTTAGTTTTGAGTTGTTTAATAATCAATTATTGAAAATAGTGGTGGGTATTAATGATGACAATATTCGCCTGATTGAAAGGATGCTTGATGTTGAAATTTTGAGTTTTGGCAACCAGATTACTATCAGAGGAGCGGCAAGCGATGCTGAAAATGCTAAGACAGCCATTGATATTTTGTATGAAAAAGCCAGTAAAGGGCAAGCTATCGGTGAGCAAGAAGTAAAGGCGGCGGTGCGTATTTGTAGTGGAACCGAATCGACGGATGAAAAGCAGTCGCTCAGCGAAATCGTGTTGAAGACCAAGAAAAGGTATATTTATCCACGTTCTGCGACGCAGGCCAAATATATTACTGAGATGATGCAAAATGAACTGGTGTTTGGACTGGGACCGGCCGGTACAGGTAAAACATATTTGGCGGTAGCGTTGGCAGTTTCCATGATGTTGGAAGGGGCTGTTGATAAGATTATTTTGTCGCGTCCGGCTGTTGAAGCCGGTGAAAATTTGGGTTTTTTGCCCGGTGATTTGAAAGAAAAAGTTGATCCATATCTGCGGCCATTGTATGATGCTTTGTATGAAATGTTACCGGCTGAACAGGTGGATAAAAAACTGGCACTCGGTGAAATAGAGATTGCTCCATTGGCGTTTATGCGCGGGCGTACGCTTTCTAACTCGTTTGTAATCCTGGATGAAGCGCAAAATACGACGCCAATGCAGATGAAAATGTTCTTGACGCGTTTGGGGGAAAATTCACGGATGGTTGTTAACGGCGATTTGAGCCAGGTAGACTTGCCTGGTGGCGTGGTTTCTGGGTTGCGCGATGCTCTGGATACATTGAAAGGAATCGGTAATATAGGGTCGGTTACCTTTTCTGCTAATGATGTCGTGCGCCATGGCTTGGTTGCGAAAATAGTTAAAGCTTATGGAGACAGAAGCAAAAAGGAGCAAAATGAAGAGTAAAATTGTTTTGAATGTCACGGTAGATGATGCTCAATGGTTTGATAATGTTGATTTTAATGTGTTCAAGGTTACTGAAGAACTCAAGGATTTGACTTTCGGTTATGTGGCTGAGGTAGGCGGGCATGAGCTTTTGGCTTTGAATAAGATTTTTGAAGTTGATGTTTGCCTTAGTAATGATACAGAGGTGCAGCGTCTTAATAAAGAATTTCGTGATGTAGACAAGCCGACAAATGTGTTATCTTTTGCGGAGGTGGATGATGATGGTTTTTGGACATCTTTGGACGGGGCCGAGAATTTGGAACTCGGTAATATTATTTTGGCTTTTGAGACATTACAAAGGGAAGCAGTTTTCCAAAATATTTCCGTGTATGCTCATTATTGCCATTTACTTGTGCATGGTTTTTTGCATATTTTAGGATATGATCATCAGACAGACGTAGAAGCAAATGAAATGGAAAGGTTAGAAATAGATATTTTGGCACGGTTTTCGATTGCGAATCCATATCAGGAAGCAGGCGGATAAAATATGGTGTATTGTATGGAAGCGTTTTGTCGCCGATTGATGGAGTCTATACAAAAGCGTTACACGGTGTTTTATTGTGTTTTTGCTTTTTTTGCTGGGGCGGCGGCTACCCTTATACTGCCGCCTTTTGCTGATCCGGTGAGCGGTTATTTGGCCTTAATTGCCTTTATAGTAGTATTGTTAGCGTGTGGACAATCAAAAAAAAGCTTGTTTTGGTTGGCATATCTTTTTGGTTTTTCTTTTTATGCTGTCAGTTTTTCTTGGATAAATAATGCTTTATTGTTAGATGGGAATAAGTTTGCGGTATTTGTGCCGGTTGTTTTTTTTGCAACTGGGATTTTTTTCGGTTTGTTCTGGGGTATTCCTGCGGTGGTTGCCTTTTGGGGATGCAACATATATGCAAAGGCGCTTCTTTTTTGCAGTACATTTGTTTTTTTTGAGTGGGTGCGTAGCTTTATTTTTACGGGTTTTCCGTGGAATTTGTTGGGTACGGCTCTGGCATTTAATGTGCGAGCTATACAGGGGGCAGCGTATATCGGGACTTATGGTTTGTCTCTGGTATTGCTACTGATGTGTAGCGGGGTATCGATACAATTTTACGGCGTATTTCGGCGGCGTTTTTATGCAGGAGCATTGCTTTTTATTTTGTTACCAGCGGGATTTTTGTTTTGGGCTGCTGGACAATATAAAAAGACTGAAGTGGGAAATATTGTGGTGCGTTTGGTGCAACCGAGCATCTCGCAGACATATAAATGGAATCCGGAGGAGGCGTATACCAATTTTCGTGCTTATATAGATTTGAGCCGGAGCAAGCCGTTGGACGGTGTTAAATTGGTTGTGTGGGGTGAGACAGCATCTCCTTATTATCTTGACCGAGATGAGGCTCGTCTGCGAGAGATTATTGATGCTGTGCCGCCGGGCGGTTTTTTGATTACCGGACTGCTACGGGTTGGTATGTACGATGGGCGTTATATACCCTATAATTCTATGTTTGTGATTGATGAAAACGGAGCGATTAAGGATTATTATGATAAAGAACATCTGGTTCCGTTTGGGGAGTATTTGCCGTTTAGGACGTTGTGGCCGTCATTTATGGCGCCAGTGGCGAACGTGGTTGGTGATTTGGGGCATGGCGAAAAATATAAAAATATGCGAGTATCCGATTTGCCTTTATTGGGTGGAGCTATTTGTTATGAAAGCATTTTTCCGAAGCAGGTACTTAATCCGCACGAGAAGCCGGAGATTCTGATTGTGGTGGCTAATGACGGCTGGTATGGGGTAAGTGCCGGTCCATTTCAACATTTGGTTGCAACGCAAATGAGGGCGGTTGAGGAAGGGATTACGGTAGTTCGCAGTGCTAATACGGGAGTAAGCGCTGTGATTGCTCCGAGTGGTGATATGATAGGGGTTATAGGGCTTAACGAACGCGGTATTTCTGATACAATATTGCCCAAAGTTTTGATAAAAAATACTTTGTATGGGCAATATGGCAATTTAATTCCTGGTATTTTAATACTTTTGTGCTTGGTATTGGGGTGGTTTTTGAAACATGTAAACAATAACTATAGGTTGTAGGTTTGTTACTATATGGAGAATTATACTTGGTATTATATCGTTATAGTTATATATTTACATAAAATATTATTGCAACTTATAAAATGATGGTATATTTACAAATAGAAATTTTTGTACAGGAGAAAAAGTATGCCTCGTGGGCGAAGAAAAAAGTCTGAGTTTATTGGTGAAGGGTTTGTTAATGACAGCAGTATTAGTCCAATAGATGTTCATGTTGGTGTAAGGATTTGTGCGCGGCGTAAGCTGTTACAACTCAGTCAAAAGCAAATGGCTGAAAAATTAGGGATTACCTTTCAGCAGATTCAGAAATATGAGAAAGGTGTTAACCGTATTGGTGCGGGGCGTTTGTATACCATTGCGTTGATATTGGGGGTTGATATTAATTATTTCTTTGAAGGTATCAATCCCGAAGATTTGGCAAATGGCGCTGAATATACGCATAGTTTGAGTACTGGTTTTTTGTGTGAAGATGACGGTAATTTTAAATCTGATCCAATGCAGGGAGCAGAAGCAGTTATGTTACTGAAAGCTTTTTATATGTTGCCAGCAAAGGCAAGGACTGCTTTGTTGGTGATGTTGACAAGTCTTAAAGATAAAGGCGATTTGAATAGCGATGTATAATGATAATTTGACGATGATACCTAAATTTTTCGGACGGCGTAAAGGGCGTGTTGTCCGAAAAGCTAAGCAGTTTTTGCTAAATAATATGTTGCCACAGCTTCAAGTTGCCGATGCGAGTGATTTTGTCGAAGCTGAGTTGTTTGGTAGCGATGTGCAGGAAATTTGCTTGGAAATTGGATTTGGTGACGGACAGCATTTGTACGTACAGGCAAAAAATAATCCGCAAAATGGTTATATTGGTGTTGAGGTTTTTCAGAACGGGGTGGCCAATCTTTTGACTTTAATCAGTGGAATAAAAGAGGGTGATAAATTGCCTGATACTGTTGATGCTTTGAATTATCCGGTGCATAATATCCGGGTGTTTGATGATGATGTTCGCCTGTTGTTTTCGCGTATTCCTAATGAATTTTTTGATAAGGTATATTTGTTATTTCCTGATCCATGGCCAAAGATGAGACATGCTAGACGGCGGTTTGTTAATTTGGAGAATTTAAAAGAAGTGTGGCGTATATTAAAACCGGGAGGCTTGTTTCGTATTGCAACCGATCATCCGGTTTATAAGAGGCAAGTTTTGCGGGTGATGTATGCTTTTTCTGGGTTTGTGTGGACGGCGCAATGTGGTAATGACTGGAAACATGAACCGCAAGATTGGGTTAAAACTAAATATCAGCAAAAAGCACTTCATGAAGGGCGTCGTCCAGTTTTTTTTGATTACCGGAAAGTCTGAATGCTTGTTTTGGTCAAGAGTAAAAAAATCTATAAGTCTTTATAAATATCAAATTTTTGTCAAATTTTAAAAACAGAGTGGAAATAAGTGATACGAAAAGTATTTGTTAAATGAATGTTTTCTTTTTTGATTGTTTTTTAGAAGCAGAGAAAACGAATAAGTATAAGAATTTGTGAGAGCTTTACAGGTATTGAATACTCTTTTGGGTTGAAAACCACAATCTTGAATATACGATATGGTGGAGAAAGTATATCAGTTTTTAGCAAAGATTTGCCGGAGGAAGAATGGCAAAAACTGTAGTATGGGTTAAGATTAAGATAAGAGAATATCTAAACAATACGTGGAAGGTCTCCGAAGACTATTGTGCCGAATAAAATTACAGGAAAGGAAAAATGATGAGAATACTGGAGATTGGTGTTGAACTGGCGGTAAAAATCAAAAAAGAAAAATCCGTGAGAAAATAATCAGAATTTTTCTAATGCTTGCGGGTGCAGAGTTTGTTTCTTCCGGAAAATGGTTAGCGTTCGCGGATAAAGTCAGCAACCGTTAAAATCAGTGTATGTCCTTTTTGGAGAAGATTTTGTTTGGTGTTTTTGTTTTGTTGCAGGGCTTTTTTGATACTGTCATTTTTTTCAGCTTGCTGTTGAAAATGTATTTTAGTTTCTTCAACTTCTACCGCTTTCTGGTAGTTTTTGGCAAAGTTGCGGGCACCTGATAATTCTAGTTCGCAATATTGATTGATAATTTCAGGTGTTATGATGTTTAGCTGTGATAGTTCGTCAATGCCGTAGCGTTTGCCTTTACCGGTTACCCAGTTTTTGACTGTACGTTGCAAAATTTGGTTTTCATTTTGCGGGGAAGCGGCAATGGTATTGCGTAGATTTTGCGCTTCATGTAAAGCTAATTTACCATTTCCTTTCCAGTTAATACTGCTGATGGCGGCGGCTATGGCATAGGTTGGAATGCGTGTGGCATCCAAGTTGCCGTGGTTATCTTTTAAATTCATGCTGCGTGCGAGAGTGGCTGCTACATGTTTGGTTTTACCGGCGCGCCCTAATTGATAAAATGCCAGGTTAAAGTCTTCTATTTTACGTTTGAGGAAATCTTCAGAAGGGCATTTTTCAATCAGGCTGAGATAGTTTTTAGTGGTATTACTTAAAGTGATAGCGCGTCCGGCCCGTTTGCTCATTTGTGCCTCGGAAAGGGTAATAAAATTTTTTGTTTCGAGAGAGGCCTGTGTTTGCCATGCGTTGTTGTTCATTTTTAGTGCCGCATAGGCGGAGCTGTGCAAAATGGCATCACGTTCATCCATTGGGCGCAGATTGCCGTTTTCATCAAAGAATTTGTGTTCTAACTTTTCGGCAGCAGTATTTATATTTCCGTCAGATGATTCCATAAAAGGCAGAATGTATGTACGGGATTCTGGATCGGCGGCCAAGTATTTGAAAAAGGCCTGAATGGTATGGTCATCCATTTGTGACGGTCCTTTGAATGTACCGGTTTTGCTCATGATACGCAGGTTTATGACATATTTGGAGAGCTGATCTTCATTTTTTTTAGGTTCGTAGGTTTGGCATTCGCTGCGATATATTAGGCTAAGGGCGTTGGCTTTTGTTACTTCTGCCGTTAAAACACGTTTTAACTTAATTTCCCCTGTTTTTTGGTAAGTATCGGCATTTACGATATAGGTATATTCGTTACGGTTATACAACGATGCCTCGCGGTCGGATATTTCCGGTATGTCTTCAAAACGATGGTATACTTTTTGTGGCGTGCGTTTGCGCAGCGTGTCGGCCGTTTCCGTAATGTCCTGTGTTGAGGGAACATTTTGCAGGATTATTTCTTTGGCGTGTATAGTGTCTTGAGTTAGAGTGGTGTTTTCCGCTTTTGTTGTGCTGTTTTGGGGCAAACCGGATAGCGCCGCTCCCGTAGCGATAATTCCGGCGCTGGCGATGTATTTTGCTTTGGACATTGTTTTTCCTTCTGGCATGTATTTCGATATGTTTAATATAGCATATTAACAAATAAAAGTCCAGAAGATAATAGTAAAAAAGATTTTGCTTAATTCTTGCAGATTTATATAATACAGAGTGCTATAAAATATGTTTTGTGGTTGAAGTTTGGAAAATACGGTGGAAAAAACATACTTTTTAAAGGCAAAATTAAATTTTATGTATTAAGTTCATTAAAACTTGGAGAGGACGGTTTTCTCCGATAAGCTTTTAACAAGTAATAATTTAAGGAAACAAAAGATGGTATCATTAGCAGAGAAAATGGCCGCAAATATGGATGCTTCTGTTTTTAGTAGGGCAACAGATTTAAAAAAGCGTTTATTGTTTACTATTTTAGCTTTGATTGTTTTTCGTTTGGGTACGTTTATTCCTTTGCCGGGGATTGATTCACGTGTGTTGGCGGAGATTTTTGCTAGACATTCAAATGGTATTTTGGGAATGTTCAATATGTTTTCCGGCGGTGCTTTGGAACGTATGACAATATTTGCTCTTAATATTATGCCGTATATTTCCGCATCCATTATTTTGCAGCTTGGGCAGTCGGTTATTCCTTCTCTGGCCGCTTTGAAGAAAGAAGGGGAGGCCGGACATCGTAAGATGATGCATTATACCAAATTGCTGACGGTTTTGATTACGATTGTTCAGGGGTATGGTATTGCTGTTGGGTTGATGAGTCTGTCTAATGGTGATGGGTCCAGTGCTGTGGTTATTGCTCCTTATACATTTATTTTTTCAACGATTATTTCGCTGACAGGTGGTACAATGTTTATCGTATGGCTGGGTGAACAAATTACTTCCCGTGGTGTCGGCAATGGTTCTTCTTTGATTATTACTGTCGGTATTATTGCCAATATTCCGTCGGCGATTGTTCAGACTCTTGAACTGGGACGTATTGGTTCCATGTCGCCCCTGATTATTGTTGGATTATTTTTGATGAGCATTACTTTGGTCTTTATCATTTTGAAGGTTGAAATGGCTCAACGGAGAATCCTGGTTCAATATCCGAAGCGTCAGGTTGGATTGAGAATGACCTCGGCTGAAAGTTCACATCTGCCATTGAAAATTAATCCAACTGGTGTTATCCCGCCGATTTTTGCTAGTGCATTGTTATTGTTGCCGATTACGGTTGCCAATATCTGGTCTAATAGCGGACCGGAGTGGGTACAGACGTTGAGTCGTTATCTCAGTCACGGACAGCCACTTTATCTAGCGCTGTATGCATTTCTTATTATATTTTTCTCTTTCTTTTATACGGCGGTTGTTGTTAATCCGGAGGAAACGGCCGAGAATTTGAAGAAATATGGAGGTTTTATTGCAGGTATCCGTCCTGGAAAAAATACGGCGGAATATCTGGACTATGTTGTTACACGCCTGACGGTTGTTGGTTCTCTATATTTGGCGGCATTGTGCATCTTACCGGAAATTCTGATAGCCAAGCTGTCTGTTCCGTTTGTGTTGGGTGGTACAACTCTGCTTATCGTGGTGCAGGTTACATTGGATTTTATTACGCAGGTTCAGTCACATTTGATTGCTTATCAGTATGAAGGGTTGTTAAAGAAGGCTTCTCTGGTCAGCAAAAGAAAGAAGTAGAATGCCAGACAGAAATTTGTTTGTTGTTTTTACTGGCGCGCCCGGGTGTGGAAAAGGCACTCAGGCTCGCATTTTATGTAAGAAGATGGGTATTTGCCATTTGTCAACAGGTGAAATGTTGAGAGCTGAGATTAAAAAAGGTACGTCGCTCGGTTTGGAATTGAAGGAGGCTCTTGATGATGGTGGTTTTGCTTCTGACGAGTTGATTATTAGAATGGTAGAAGAGCGAATCGGACAGGTTGATTGCCGGAACGGCTTTTTGCTTGATGGGTTTCCCCGCACATTGCTTCAGGCAGAGACAGTTGAAACTATGCTGAACAGTAAAGGTATTAAGCTTGATGCTGTGATAGAAATTCAAGTTCCAGATGAGATTATCATGGAACGTATTCTTGGGCGATATGCCTGTATGAAGTGTGGTCGGGGCTATCATGATAGATTTTTAAAGCCGAAAGTTTATGGTGTGTGTGATGAGTGTGGTGGTACTGATTTTTCACGAAGGATTGATGATAATCGGACCACGGTTCATAATCGGTTGGTTAATTTCCGAGCGTTTACATATCCGACCATTCCTTTTTTTGAGAAAAAGGGATTGTTACGTTGTGTTGACGGAACAGGCACAATCAATGCTGTGGCTGCTAAAATTGAAAGAGTTCTTGGGCTTGTTCATCTGCAAGAAAGTGATGATCTTCGGCAGGATGAATAAAATTTACAAATGGGTTGATTTAGGGTATGGCTGATTGGGTATCGGCAGGTGGTTTTTAAGTAGTTTAAACGGATGGTTCGAGGAAGATTTAAAGGTTGTTTTTTGTGTTTTGATAATTCTTTAAAATTTTAAAAAAATACACTTTTTTTAAAAGAGTTGTTGACTCTCAGAAATTATGCCGTATAATCCGCATAAATTTTGAAGAGTGGTGATCAACTTTTTGAATGGTTTAATTGTTTAATAAATAATGGAGATTTAATTTGGCTCGTATAGCTGGTGTAAATATTCCGACGGTCAAGAAATTGGAGATCGCACTGACCTCTATTTATGGAATCGGAAGAGAAACCGCACAGGTTATCTGTGCAAAGGCGGGCGTTGCAGGTGAGCGTCGTGTATCTGAATTGTCTGACGAAGATATTGCAAAAGTTCGTGAAGTTATTGATAAAAACTACCTTGTTGAAGGTGAGCTTCGTCGTGAAGTTGCCGTTAATATCAAGCGTTTGATGGATTTGGGTTGTTATCGTGGGTTACGCCATCGTAAAGGATTGCCGGTACGTGGGCAGAGCACTAAACAGAATGCCAGAACCCGGAAGGGCAAACGTAAGACTGTGGCCAACAAGAAGAAGTAAGTGAGGTAGTGATGGCTAAAACTGTAATTAAGAGGAAAGAAAAGAAAAATATCACATCCGGTGTTGCTCATGTAAATTCGACCTTTAACAATACAAGAGTTACGATAACGGATGCCCAGGGGAATACTGTTTCTTGGTCAACTGCTGGTGCACAGGGATTTAAGGGTTCAAGAAAGTCTACGCCATATGCTGCGCAGGTGGCTGCCGAAGAAGCGGGAAGGAAAGCTCAGGAAAACGGTATGAAAACTTTGGAAGTGGAAGTCAAAGGGCCAGGTTCTGGTCGCGAATCTGCTATCAGAGCTTTGCAGGTTGTCGGTTTTACGATTACTTCTATTCGTGATGTAACGCCTATTCCACATAATGGCTGCCGTTTAAGAAAACGCCGTAGAGTTTAATTTTTGAGTTTAGCGGAGGAAGGTTTGGCCTTCCTTCTGCATGTTTTGATGTAGCGTATGAAATTTAGTTAAAGAGGGTATTCCGGTGATTCAGAAGAATTGGCAAGAACTTATTAAACCAACTAATCTAGGAGTTGTTCCGGGCGATGGCAGGAATGTGGCTAAGATAGTTGTTGAGCCTTTGGAGAGAGGTTTCGGGTTAACTCTGGGCAATGCGTTAAGAAGAGTTTTGTTGTCTTCTTTGCAAGGTGGTGCCGTTACAGCGGTTAAAATTGATGGTGTATTACACGAGTTTTCCGTTATTGAAGGTGTACGTGAAGATGTTACCGATGTTATTTTGAATATTAAAGGATTGGCGGTTGCTGTTCATTCCGAAGGTCAGAAAATGATGCGCCTTAAGGCAGAAGGACCTATGGTTGTTACTGCCGGAATGATTGAAACGGGACATGATGTGGAGATTATGAATCCAGATCATGTTATTTGTACTTTGGATGCTGGTTCAAAAGTATCTATGGAATTTATGGTTGGTACCGGTAAAGGATATGTTCCTGCTGTACAAAATAAAATGCCTGATGCGCCGATCGGTGTTATTGCGGTTGATGCGATTTATTCTCCGGTCAGAAAAGTTTCTTATAAAGTTGAAAAAACTCGTGTGGGGCAGAATACTGATTATGACAAACTGACGATGGTTGTGGAAACAAATGGTGTTGTTTCTCCGGAAGATGCAGTAGCTCTGTCTGCACGTATTTTGCAAGATCAATTGAAGCCGTTTATTAATTTTGATGAGCCGGAAAATGAGGCGGAAGACGTTAAAGAAGAATTGCCATTTGATCGTAATTTGTTGCGTAAAGTTGATGAATTAGAATTGTCGGTTCGTTCTGCAAATTGTCTGAAGAATGATAATATTGTTTATATCGGTGATTTGGTTCAGAAAACGGAAGCGGAAATGTTACGTACACCGAATTTTGGACGTAAGTCTTTGAATGAAATCAAAGAGGTTTTGGCGAAGATGGGAATTCATCTTGGTATGGAAACGCCGGGATGGCCACCGGAAAATATTGAAGAGTTGATTAAGAAATGTGATGAGCATTTTTAAGAGGATCTAAAATATTGTGAGGGAGCCTGATTTATCGGGCTCTTTTCTGTAACAAGAAAATTACCGGAAAGGCGGATAGTTCCAAAGAGCTTACAGCTTTACCAACTATTATGGAAAAAAGGATTAAAATCACG
>CAYQDC010000011.1:0-35635 GCA_964416205.1 uncultured Acetobacter sp.
GACATGGTGTAATGATTGTTAAACAAAAACACTATGTTTTATGGAACAGAGTGTTGTTTTTCAAAGAACAGCTTGCTTTTTATATTGTACTTGAAGCTATCAATCAAACTTCAGACGATCGATTTTAATGTCTTCGATCTGGATTTACAAAAATACATTATACTATATCATAGTATTGCAAACCAAAACCTAAAATCCATTTTCACAAAAAGTGCTATAAATAGAAGAATATAAATTTCCCAATTCAAGAGAGTATTTCGCGAATTTCAAAGATAGATATACTTTTTACAAATAAATTCCTTATACTATTAATACTATCACTCTTCTTATACACAATTATAATTCATATATGCCTATCATTATTTATTATACATCCACTTAATTTTTACGATTTTCAACTGACAACCAGAACAGCACTATAACGATCACCAGTACATGCATGTCTGTATGAATAAAAAAGATTTTTTCCTTCTTCGCACGCTGTACAATACGGACAAACATCAATATATTTAACCCCGGATTCTTTTAACTGCTCTGAATTAATTTCTTTCAAATCTACAAAAAAATGATTATTCACCATATAAAAGCCCTCCCTTTTTGTCACTGTTGTTTCAAGAGCAGAAAAAATATCCTTCCCTACCTCATAACACTTATGACAAATCGCTGGCCCAATGACAACCCTTATATCCACTGCATCAAAACCATAATCTGTAATCATCCTGTCCAATGCTTTTTTTGCAATTCTTTGTACCGTTCCTCGCCAACCTGCATGCACAATCATACCTATATGATTACAATAAAAAAGCAAAGGCACACAATCGCCAAAATTCATAAAAGCCGCTTTTCCTCTTTCTAAAAGTAGTGCATCCGCATTTTCATAAAAAAGCCTGTCTGCAATTTTTTCAATATGACATCCATGTACAGGAGCATTTGTCGCTAATTTTTTTCCTAAAAACAACTCAATTTTTTTCTTATTTTCAGAAACATCTCTATCTTTAGAAAAAAGACAACATTCTTTTGTGGTAAAAAAATGCATAACATCCGACAATAAATCAGATTTCAAGACTTTCCGACCATCTGCAAAATCAAAATAAAACACTAATCAACAACCTTTTCTTTCTTTTCATCAGCAAACCACAAAGCATCTTTTATATTTGCTTCCAAAAAAGACCTATGTGCTACCAAATCTTCCTCTGTTAAAGCAAACATTCTCGGTTTTCTATAAACTCTAATCTTCTGCTCTCTAAACTGTTCAGCATGTTGTTGTTTCACCAAAGCAGAACCAAATTCCATAGATGGCTCAGCTCCTCCAAGTAATTCAAGATAAACTTCCGCTAACAACTGGGCATCCAGCAACGCCCCATGGAAAGTTCTGGCTGAATTATCAATACCAAAACGTTTACAAAGAACATCAAGATTATTACGCTGTCCAGGAAACTTAGATTTTGCTATTTCTAAAGTATCGACAACCCTATCCCATCCATAGCCGGGATATCCAAGGCGCTCTAATTCATGATTTATAAACTTTATATCAAATGTCGCATTATGTGCTACTAAAATCCCATCATCGCTGATAAAATCAATAAATCCCTGTGCCACTTCAGCAAAAACTGGAAAACCTTTCAAATACTCCGTTGTCAGACCATGAACTTTAACAACTTCCTCTGGCACTTCTCTTTCCGGATTAATATATTGATGATATGTTTTCCCTGTTGCAACATGATTAACCAATTCAACCGCACCAATTTCAACCAGTCTATCTCCTTTTTCTGGATCAAACCCCGTCGTTTCTGTATCAAAAACAATTTCCCTGATACTTTGCATATACTCAAACCCTTCTAACTAAATTAACAACACTTTTTCGTAATTTCTTCATATCAATATCTGTTTTTATAATAAAATCGGCTCTCATCATTTTTTCATTTCTCGGCATCTGAAGTCTGTTTATCTTTTCAAAATCAGTTGCCGATATTTTATCACGTTGCATAACTCTTTGTTTCTGAATCTCATACTCGGCATCAGCCAATACAACATACGAACAAAATTTATCCCATCCTAATTCAAAAAGCAAGGCTACATCAATAAAAACAACACCTTTATCTCTCCCTTTTCTTATAATACTTCGCAATTTTTTTGCCAAAAAAGGATGTATAAGTTCTTCCAGTTCCCGCAACTTATCTTGATTATTAAAAACCAATGTTCGCAATTCTCTTTTATTAAACTTTCCATTCTTAAAAGAATGCGGAAACTTCATTTTAATTACCGCTAAAAAATCTTTCCTGTAATACAAATACTTAACCCATTTATCAACGTCATACACCAAAAAACCAAGCGAACGCAATATATCAGAAATAGTTGTTTTTCCGCATCCAATAGACCCTGTAATAGCAATCAATTTCATAACTAGCCTCAAAAAATCTACACATAATTAAAACATCTCTGTGTATAACAATACCATTACAACTAACACCTATCATATTATCACCACTATGCAAAAACATAAGCGCTACTTATAAACAAGTTCATATATTATCACAACATCTGTAAATTATGTTGATAAAGACATTTATTCACATCTAAAAATAATTTGTCAAAAATTTGATTTTAAAACAATTTTTTGGAGTCCTGCACAACCATTTTTAAACAATAAAAAAATATGGATAAATCTGGGAATAAAATTTAATCCACATTATAAACAGAAATAAACTAATAACTAAAAAATTTTTCTTAATTCTTTAGAAAGACAGAATGTTCATAACTTTTTTTTAACTTTCCATCTTTTCTTTCTCAAAAAACACATTTAAATTGACATCTTCCAAAAAGCCTTTATAACATTTAACAAATAAATCTTAATTTTTTCTTATCAACATAGGTTAAATCCATGCATTTAAAAGATTTAAAAAACAAAACACCTAAACAATTGCTGACTCAGGCTGAAGAATTAGGGGTTGAAGATGCATCATCTTTGCGTGTTCAGGACTTAGTTTTTGCCATAATGAAAAAAGTTGCCGAAAATGATAATATCCTATATGGAGATGGTGTAATAGAAGTTATGCCTGATGGTTTCGGATTCTTGCGTTCAGCTTTCTCTAATTACCTAGCTTCAGCTGATGATATATATGTTTCCCCTTTACAAGTAAAAAAATATGGTTTGCGTACAGGTGACACGGTTGAAGGAGAGATACGAGCACCAAAAGAAAATGAACGTTATTTCGCTCTGACAAAAATTAATACCATAAACTATGAGGACCCGGAAAAATCTAAACTTCGTGTTAATTTTGATAATCTTACGCCACTATATCCAACTGAAAAGTTAAATTTTGATGTTATATGTGGAGAAAAAGATTACACAACTCGCATAATTGATTTAATAGCCCCGCAAGGTAAAGGACAAAGAGGATTAATTGTTGCTCCACCTCGAACAGGTAAAACTGTTATGTTACAAAATATAGCTTATGCTATTGCACATAATCATCCAGAAGTATATTTAATTGTTTTATTAATTGATGAACGTCCTGAAGAAGTAACCGATATGACAAGATCTGTTAAAGGTGAAGTTATATCTTCTACATTTGATGAACCAGCTATTCGCCATGTTCAAGTTGCTGAAATGGTTATAGAAAAGGCTAAACGTTTAGTTGAAACAAAAAAAGATGTCATCATTCTATTAGATTCCATTACCAGGTTGGGACGCGCATACAATACTATTTTACCGTCATCAGGCAAAGTTTTAACTGGTGGTGTTGATGCAAATGCACTCCAACGACCAAAAAGATTGCTTGGTGCTGCCCGTAACGTAGAGGAGGGTGGTTCTTTAACAATCATCGCAACAGCATTAATTGATACTGGTTCCCGCATGGATGAAGTTATTTTTGAAGAATTTAAAGGTACTGGCAATTCTGAAATCATTTTAGATAGAAAATTAACAGATAAAAGATTATTTCCAACTATTGATATTACCCGTTCTGGAACCAGAAAAGAAGAACTACTTACTGATAAAGTAACTTTAAGTAAAATGTGGGTACTCCGGCGAGTTCTTATGCAAATGGGGATGACTGACGGGATGGAATTTTTATTAGATAAACTAAAGCTATCTAAAGATAATAAAGATTTTTTTGATAATATGAACAGTTAGCATTTTATCATAAAAAAATTTTTTAACCTTTCAGATTTTGAAACATATAAAGCACCAAGAGGTGGGAGTATAAATTTTAATATCGTAATCAATAACTTAATAATGATTACTTTACCACTTGAATTAGCAATTTTATAATAATCATTCCATGGCATAATTAAAACATCGATACTATGAATACAGAGCATAACAATGGTATATCTGCCTAAAAAAGCCATTGCCA
This sequence comes from uncultured Acetobacter sp., assembly GCA_964416205.1. Taxonomy (GTDB): domain Bacteria; phylum Pseudomonadota; class Alphaproteobacteria; order RF32; family CAG-239; genus CAG-267. Next base: position 4,359 of record CAYQDC010000011.1, read on the forward strand.
AGATAAAACGAGCCTGAACATTTTGTTCTAACCAGCGACAATAGAGTAGCACCAAATAACTAGCAGCTAAAGCTGTAATTATATCAGTCGCCAAATATACAGAGTAATTATGAACAAATAAAAACTGGCTACCATAGCTCAGCCCTATTAAGCAAATACAAAACAATGGAATCAAATTATTTATGTGTGGTTCAAAAGTCATAATATTATATTGTTTGGCTTTATATCCGATAAATATAAATAAAACGGCCGTCATTGCCGACTGAATACTAAAAGGTAACCAAAATAATTTAGATGAATAATATCCAATCAGAAACACTAAAAAAACACCTGCAGTCGGATATTTTATTTGTAATAATAAATTTAAGATAATAAATCCTAAAAACAAAGCTAAACAAAACCATATTGGGCCGATTTCAGTTATTTTTAACCCAAAAACATGGTCAATATAGCCACTACCATATAAAAAACCTATAATATAGTTCAAAACACCATATTCTAACGCTACAAAAGATTCCTGACGCCAAAGTCCAGAAATAATATATATAAAAATAACAGAAAAGCCGACTAAAAAATAAGGAACAATCAACTGCCTAAATTTAACTTTAATTATTTCAGATGTTTTTTTATATGGTTTGAAAAAAAAGCCACTTATCAAAAAAAACAACGGTATATGAAAGATATAAACAAAACGATTTATATCTGGAACCCCAAAATGTCCCAGAATAACCATCATCATTGCAATAAATTTTGCAATATCAAAATACGCTATTCTTTTAATTTTCATATAGATTTAATCTTTCATTAGATATATAAAAAATAATAGGTACAAAGTTAATTTTTTTATAAAAAAAACACTTTTTTGTTGCGATTCTTCAAAAATGTGCATAGCTTTACAATAGAGGAAAAACAATGTCCGAATCTACAATATATGCTTTATCAACAGTTTTTGGAAAATCTGGCGTTGCTGTAATACGCATTTCCGGAAAAAGTGTTTTAAAAATTCTTTCCGAAATAACGGATATAAATACAAAAAACATAAAACCACGATATGCGTATTTGGCAAAAATTACTAAAAAATCAAATAAAGAACTTTTAGATAAAGCTATTGTCTTATATTTTAAGGCACCATATTCTTATACAGGAGAAGATATTGCTGAAATACAGTGTCACGGCTCAAAAGCGGTTTTAAATAGTGTTTTAAATGAATTAAGTTTGTTTGATAATGTGCGTTTAGCTGAACCAGGTGAATTTTCAAAACGTTCTTTTTACAATCAAAAAATGGATTTAACAGAGGCTGATGGTCTCGCTGATTTAATAAATGCCGAAACATCTGAACAGCAAAAATATGCACTTAGGCAAATGGAAGGAAATTTAAAAAGTCTGTATTCTTTTTGGCGCGGAGAACTTGTTAGGATTTTATCTTATTTAGAAGCCTTTATTGACTTTCCTGAAGAAGATATTCCTGAAAATTTAAATAATAATATTTTAAACACTGTATTTAAAACTAAAAAGGAAATAAAAAAACACCTGCATGATAATACTATTAATGAGCGTTTAAGAAATGGTTTCAGAGTAGTTATTGCTGGTAAAGCAAATGCTGGAAAATCAAGTCTTGTAAATGCTCTAATTAAAAGAAATGCTGTAATTGTTTCTGATATTGCTGGAACAACCCGTGATTCTATAGATTTAAATTTAGATATTAAAGGGTATCCTGTTATTATAACCGATACAGCTGGATTACGTAAAACCGATAACCCTATCGAAAAACAGGGAATAGACATAGCAAAACAAAAAATTGAAGAAGCAGATATTGTAGTAGCTTTGTATGACGCTTCAAATAAAAAAGAATTACAAAATGAATTGTTTAAAGATTTTTACGATAAAACAATATTTGTTGCAAACAAGGCTGATAAATTGCAAGAAAATGAAATTGAAAATATAAAAAAGCAAAACCACCTGGTTATTTCTGCAAAGTATTGCCAAGGACTAGATAATCTTACTAATAGCATTTTTAATATAATAAAAGATAAATTCACATCTTCTTCAAATTACTTGATTACACGTATACGTTATCGTAAAGCTCTGGAAGAATGTCTTAATGAATTAGAAAATTTTTCTATGTCAAAAGAAATAGAACTTGCTTCGGAAGATATACGTTTAGCTTGTCGCGCTATCGGTAAAATAACCGGAGAGGTTGAGGTTAACGAAATTTTAAATAACATTTTTGATAACTTTTGTATTGGAAAATAAATATAGTAGAAAAAATAAATAACAATGTATTTAAATAAAATTATAATGAACTTTATTTATATTAAATATACGTTAAATTAAGATGTTATTTTGGTTGTTACAATGTATTTAAAGCATCTTTTTCACATCATCTGATATATTATTTTCTCCACAAATACATTATCAATATCTGAAACCAAAATATCCGAATTTTCTTTCATTACAAATAATATCATAAAATTATGATTTATTGATAGATTATTTCAAGAAAATTGTTTAATAGAGCTAATCCATCGACACAATTCTCTTAAAATATGACCTATTTCCAGGCGACGACCACCGTAAAAGGCTTTTCTACGATATTTAGGGGCGAAGACAACATGATATTTGCAATTCCATGTTGTATGTGCTATTGTATGTGTGTTCATAAAAAAAACTCCTTTGCTTTTGTTAGACTTTTGCCAGACCGTCTCACTTACTTTTGCAAAGGAGTTTTTTATGTGTAAAGCTATAAGCTCTTTGGAACTACCCACCTAACCGGTAGTTTTCTTGTTACAATCATATATGTTTCATGTGAAACATATGCAAAATAAATAAAAACTCTTCGATTATATTTTGAAAAACAAAACGTTCTAGCTTCTTTATTAAATATGTAATAGCTTGATAATTTCATATAAAGAGCGTTTTTAATCGCTTTATTAATAAGCAAAAAAATTTTCAATAATTTTAAAACATCATTATCACAAAGATCGGAAGTTTATACACGAAAAATATTTTCCATTTATTAAAACTCATAAGCATTGTCAAAACATCATTTCGAAAAGCATATCACTGACAATATTTTATGTCAACGGCAAAATTTTGTGTTGTTTTTATATGATGCAGATGATAAAATGGAGTATAAATAAATGGAGAAAGTTCATGGATAAGACTAACTACAAAGAATTTTCACAGCTAAGCAATGATGAAAAAAAAGCTTATTTGAATCAAAAAAGCGCAGAGGCTGACTTTGACTGACAAACAAACGGACAAAGACTATATAAACATGTTGCTGAGAAGATTGACAAATCACATGTCCGCAAAGATGGTGAAAATATTAAAGAATTTACTACATATCATCATAAAATGATTACGGACAAGCTTAAAGAGATTGTTGGTAATGACCAATTTTCCACATATATGGCTGATTTGGAAAAGCAGCGTGAAATACGATCCGAACAGATTATGGCGGAAACCAAACATTTATATCATTTTAGTCAAGTTTCGCCAGAAAAATTTGGTGAATATTTAATTCCAAAGCCGCAAGAGAGAGGAAACGCCCTGAGTGATAAAATCGGTAAATCGTTATGTTGTGCCGCTAAAACAGATGAATCAATGTATATTATCAAGCCACCGTCTTCTGATCCTCAAGAATACAACAGTGTTGGTTGTCATATGGACGAAACATTGGTTTTTGTTGTTGGTCTTAACCCTGAAGATTTTATCAGAAAACAAGAGCTCTCCTATTGTTATGAAGTTGACAAGAGTACCTTTAAGCCTAATGTTTCCTTAGATGGAAATTTTACCAATGAATATGAATCAGCGACAAAAGCACGGGTTATCAGTATTAAAGGACCTTTTTCTATGGTTGATATGTGCAAGCCACGCGAGGAAGGCGGTTGGGCGATTCCTGTTTATTTTTGCCCCAAAAGTGAGGATAAAAAAATGATAATGGACGAAATCAATAAACTGCGCGGTCTGGGCTGGACAAAACGCAATGCTTTTTTGCAAATCAGTCGAGAACATCCTAATAAGCTCATTTATTTTAACGAAAATAAAAAATTAATATATTTTTCCAGCCAACAAGAAATTGAGCAAACAAAACCCGAAAAAAGACATGAAACTGAAAAAAATCCAAAATTTTGTGGCAAAAATATATCACGGACAAAATTATAACAATTAAACATAACCTGCAAAATCCTAAAAATCAAGAAGCCGTTAGTAAGATTGACGATAAAAAATTATGCGAAACAGGCAAAACCACTATGTATAAAGATATGCAGGTAATCAAGGTTAAATTTGACAACAAAGGCCGATGATTTTTCTTTTTTAGAAAGCTTCTAGCCGTTTGTGCTTTAAAACTGAATATGTCAAAAGGTACATAAACAGTGTAGCTAATTAGTGCATTAGCTTTTTGAGTAATAATGTATCAATTTTTACAAATTAAACAATAAAATGCCATATTAAAAGATAATAAATAATTAGTATATAAAAGATGGCGTTGCTTATTTGTTTTATAATATATGGCTCAATTATGATTAGCGTATTTTAATAGTTATTTATCTGCCAACGCTATGTATAATGGAGCTGATGATTTTATAATGTCTAAATTTTATATAATAATATCACATTTATTTTGACTTTTAAAAAAATTGAATATTTAGAAAAATATAGTTAAAAATTGAAATATAAATAAAATGTTATAACTTTCTTTTTTAAAGATACATCTTGCAAAAAAAATTAAGCGTCTTAATATTTTTAAATACTTAATTCTATAGGATTGAATAAAATGGAATATGATGTTATCGTTGTTGGTGGTGGACATGCTGGATGCGAAGCTTGTGCTGCTGCAGCTCGCATAGGCGCACGCACAGTTTTAATAACTCACAAAATCAATACAATCGGTGAAATGTCGTGTAACCCAGCCATTGGAGGATTGGGTAAAGGGCATCTGGTTAGAGAAATAGATGCTCTGGATGGTTTAATGGGTAAAGTTATTGATAAGGCAGGAATCCAATTCAGAATGTTAAATGCTTCAAAAGGACCAGCTGTAAGAGGGCCACGGGCGCAGGCCGATAGAAACTTATATAAAAAATATATGTTGGAATGTCTTAAAGAGTACGATAATTTAGACATTCTGGAAGGGGCAGTTGAACATTTAATTATAAAAAATCACAAGATAGAAGGACTTCGCCTTCAGGGTGAAAAAGAATTATTTGCAAAAGCTATTATTTTAACAACAGGCACATTTCTGAATGGTATTATGTTCACGGGACACCAACAAACAATAGGAGGGCGTGTAAATGATGTTAATTGTTCTGGTATAACGATGTATTTAAAAGACGAAATGTTAAATTTGGGGCGTTTGAAGACCGGAACACCGGCTCGCCTTGATGGTAATACAATTAATTGGGATATATTAGATATTCAAAAAGGTGATGACGACCCTATCCCTTTTTCTTTTATGACAAAAAAAATAAAACAAAGTCAAATTGATTGCCATATAACCCATACAAACGAAATAACCCATAAAATCATTAAAGATAATTTTTCTAAATGTGCCTTATTTTCAGGACTTATTACTGGTATTGGGCCTAGATATTGTCCAAGCATAGAAGATAAATTAGTGAAATTTGCTGACAGAACCAGTCATCAAATTTTTCTCGAACCGGAAGGATACAATACTAATGTTGTATATCCAAATGGTATATCAACATCCCTTCCTGCAGATATTCAAGAACAATTTATACACACTATAAAAGGCTTAGAGAATGTCAAAATTTTGCAGTACGCCTATGCTATTGAATATGATTTCGTTAATCCTATGGAGTTAAATCATTGTCTTAAAGTGAAAAAAATTGATGGCTTATATTTAGCTGGTCAGATAAATGGAACAACTGGGTATGAAGAAGCTGCTGCTCAAGGATTATTAGCAGGTGTTAATGCAGCATTGCAAGCATTGGGGAGAGATAAAGAATTTGTAGTTGACAGAAGTGAAGGTTATATCGGTGTAATGATTGATGATTTGATAACAAAGGGAATAGATGAACCTTATAGAATGTTTACATCGCGTTCTGAATATCGTCTTTATCTTCGTGCAGATAATGCTGATTTAAGGTTAACAGAAAAAGGTTATAATATTGGTTGCGTTTCAAAAGATAGATACGCTGTATTTAAAGCCAAGAAACATGATTTGGACGATATGAGAAGTTTTTCAAAAAAAACAATAATAAGTGCGGATATGATTGATAAATATAATCTTCCTGTTAAAAAAGAGGGTGAAAGGAAAAATCTGTTTAATTTATTAGGGTATAACAATGTTTCACGTGAAACAATAATAAAAATATTTCCACAAATTGCAAATTTATCAAATGAAGTCTATGAACAAATTTGCATAGAAGCAAAATATGATGGTTATATGAAAAGACAAAATAATGATATTGAAATATTTAAAAAAGATGAACGGATAAAAATAAGATCTGATATAGATTATAAAAAAATAGGCGGTCTATCCAGAGAAGTTATTGCTAAATTGGAAAAAGTACATCCAGAAACTATCGGTGAAGCTTCAAGAATATCTGGAATTACTCCAGCGGCAATTATAGCTATTTTAGGTTATATGAAGAACCATTAGTCGAAATAAATATGATAGTAATAAAAAGTATGTTTATAACTATATTTTTTTATACAAAAAATGGATGAATCAAATAACATCACCTATATGATTGGTATTCTAGAAAAATATAATGTTTCACATGAAACATACGAAAATTTAAACGTATTTGCAAAGCTCGTATTAGATTGGAATCAAAAGTTCAATTTAATAAGCAAATCAACAGAAAGTATAATATGGGAGAGGCATATTTTGGATTCTCTGCAAACATGCAAATTTATAAGTGTTGAAAGTGAAAATCTCATAGATTTAGGATCTGGTGCTGGTTTTCCCGGAATTGTTGTTGGTATAATAGCCAAGCAAATTTTTCCAGAGTTAAAAGTAAATTTAATAGAAAGTATTGGTAAAAAAGCATCTTTTCTATTAACTGTAAAAAATGAATTAGCTTTGGATAATGTTACGATTTATAACAACAGAATTGAAGATATAAAAATTGAAAAAGCTGACATAATAACATCAAGAGCTTTGGCTGTATTAACAAAATTACTTGAATATTCTAAACCTTTCTGTAAAAAAAATACCAAATTGATTTTTCCTAAAGGAGAAAAATGGAAAGAAGAGATAAAAATAGCGCAAAAAAAATGGTATTTTAAATATAAAGCTTTTCCTAGTGAAACAAATATAGATGGGCGTATATTATCTGTAAGAGAGTTGGAGGAAAAGAAAAATGGTTAAAATCATATCAGTGGCAAACAGAAAGGGTGGAGTTGGGAAAACAACAACAGCTGTCAATATTGCTACAGCATTGGCTGCAATTGGTAAAAGCGTTTTAATTTTAGATATGGATCCGCAAGGAAATGCTACAACATCATTGGGGATAAATAAAAATAAATGCCTATTTTCCACTTATGATATGATGATAAATAATTGCAAAGCAGAAGAGGCTATCATCAAAACAGATATCAAAAAGTTTGATATTTTGCCATCAGCTCCGGCGTTGGCTGCTGCTGAAATTGAATTAATTGATGTTAGTCATCGGGAATATGTCTTAAAAAAAGCTTTATCCTCATTAAATGGAAAATACGATTATATTCTCATTGATTGTCCCCCCTCATTAAATTTAATTACTATAAATGCACTTGTGTCGTCAGATTCTGTGATTGTTCCGCTGCAAAGTGAATTTTTAGCACTAGAAGGATTAACAGATTTAATAAAAAATATAAATATTATAAAGAAGAATTTTAATTCAAAATTGGATTTACAGGGAATTGTTTTAACAATGTTTGATAAAAGAAACAATTTAAGCCAAATGGTTGAAACTGATGTACGTAAATATTTTGGCCAAAAAGTTTATAAAACAGTTATACCAAGAAGCGTTAGAATTTCAGAAGCACCTTCACATGGTCAGCCAGTATTAATCTATGATTTTAAGAGTAATGGAGCCAAGGCTTATTTAAATCTTGCTAAAGAGGTTTTAAAGAGGGAAAAGGAGTTATAGATGTCTGCAAATAAAAAACATGGATTAGGTAGAGGTTTAGAGGCTTTGTTAGGTGATGATGATTTAGCTTTCAGCCTAGATGCAATAAATATTGGAGAAAATATAAATACCGGAATAAAAACGGTCAACGTGGATGATCTGGAACCTAGTCAATATCAACCAAGAAAGGATTTTAATCCGGAAGCATTAGAAGCTCTGGTACAATCAATAAAAGAAAAAGGCGTCCTTCAACCTTTATTGGTACGTCTCATTGGAGATAATAAATATGAAATAATAGCTGGAGAACGTCGTTGGCGTGCCGCTAAAATAGCTAAAATTACAGATATTCCTGTGATTGAAAAGAAATTAGATAATCAAGAGGTGCTAGAAGTTGCGCTGATTGAAAATTTATTACGTGAGAATTTGTCAGCAATAGAGGAAGCAGAAGGTTTTAATCGGTTAATAACAGAATTTTCACATACCCATGAAGCCATATCACAAATAGTAGGTAAATCAAGAAGTTATATAACAAATACCTTGCGACTACTCAGTCTTCCAGATGCTATACAAGAAATGATTAAAAACAATAAATTAAGCGTGGGACATGCAAGAACTTTGATCGGTTTGGATAATGCCGTTGAGGTTGCTAATAAAATTATAGAAAAAGAGTTAAACGTAAGACAAACTGAAGAATTAGTCAACAACATTAAAAATCAATCTTTGAATCAAATAAGAAAAAGTATAAAAAAAGATCCTAGTCTTAAAGAGTTAGAAAAAGGTTTGTCAAAATGTATAGGCATGAAGGTTAAAATTAATGCAGGTGGTGATAATAAAGGTAAAGTTACAATAGAATATAAAAATCCAGCTGAATTAAATTTAATCTTAGAATTACTAGAAAAACAAAAAACGAAAAATGATAATATATAATAAAAATTTGCTTACCCATTCTAAATAAATATTTTTTATCTGTTAACTCTTTATCGCAGTTATTAGTGAATAATAGTAGATATATTACAATAAAATAAGTCTTTCAAAGAAGTACAAAATACTAGAAAAGACGTTAAGGGTGATTTTTTTAGTATGGAAGTATTTTTATTTCATTTGCGATAAAGTTGTCAAAGAAAAGAAAATATCCCGCTAAAAGGTAAAAAAAACAACACAATGATTTAATAAGTTTTTTGCTCTGATAAAATACAATGTATTTAAAAGAAATCTTTAAATTTGCTGATAAGTTCGTCTTCTGACATTATACATCCATGTTCAAACCAATATTTTTTTAATACATCCATGTAAAAACCAATCATTTTTTTTTCAGCTCCAGCTGAAATAAGTTTCTTTCCCGTTAACGGAAAACAAGGAATAGAAGATGTGAGCAGTGTATTTAAAACGGGTTTGATTTGCTCAATGTCTGAGATATCTAAATTAAGTGTCAGCCATTTATCACAACATATATCCTTCCCATATTTGAATAAAGATTGGTTTATTGATACGCTGTCTTTAAAGTTTTTTAAAGATAAATGAGATTGAGCCAATTCTTGCAGATAAGATTTTTGCTTTTTATTAAGTTTAAATATATCAGCAAGTCTTGTAGCACGTTTAACATCTGGAGAAAATAAAATATAAATTCGACGCATAATGCTCTTTTTAATATGTAGTTTTTTAACAAGTTGTTCTAATTTGAAAAGATCGTCTAAACTTTTAGGAGGTGCTACCAAAAAATCAAGAACTGCATTATCAAAAATAAGCTTGAGCGTATCAACAGCATATGGAGCCATTAAAATTTTAAACAATTCTTCTTTAATTTTTTCAGTAGAAACTTTTTTTAATAATTCCTTGTTTTCTATGCAGGCATTTAAAGATTTTTTATCAATGTTTCTACCGAACATGGCACAAAATCTGAAAAAGCGCATAATACGTATATAATCGTTTTCAATTGTTTTTTGCGGATTTCCAATAAATTTTATGGTTCCGGTTTCCAAATCGTGTATACCGTTGTAATAATCAAATACATTTCCTTTTTCGTCGGCATAAACGGCATTAATAGTCAAATCTCGTTTTGACGCATCAGATTTCCATTCGTCATGACCAATATCATCTTCGGAAGAGAGAGAAGTAATTTTGAAAAAACTGTTATTAACAATAACTCCTATCGTAAAAAATTGAATACCAATTGGTACACATCTTAAACCTTCATCGGTACACATATCTGAAAATTCAGCAGGTGACATATCAGTAACAAGGTCAACATCCTGTCTGTGATAACCAGCAATAGCATCTCGTACGGCACCTCCGACAAACCTTAAGATCCCACCATGTTTTTCAACCAGTCTAAACAGGCTGTAAATATCATTATTTGTAACAAGTTTCTTGGAATCAATATAGTCTGGATGAAACATCAGATATCCTTTTTAAAGGTTTACAAAATATTGTTAATTATTTATTATAAATATGTTAATTATAATATAACAAAAGGTAATTTTTTTTAGGAAATATTCTCATGAAAAAGTATATAATTTTATGTTTAACAGCTTTAATTCCTTTATCGACACAAGCAACCAATCTTCCCACCGAATTAGGTACATATGGCGATTGGACTGCGTACTCTTATAAAGAAGGAAAAAATCTAGTATGTTATATAGCATCAACACCTAAAAAAGATGAAGGAAATTATAAAAAACGCGGAGATATTTATGCTGTTGTAACGCATAGACCGACAGACAAAACCTATGACGTGGTTAATTTTGTAGCTGGATATGATTATAAAAAGGGCTCAGAGGTTGTTGTTAAAATTGGCACAACAACTTTTCATAATTTATTTACAAATGGCGATAATGCTTGGGCTCCGGATGTTTCAACTGATAAAAAACTTGTTCAAGAGATGAAAAGAGGACAAAGAATGATTGTTGAAGGAATATCATCTCGCGGAACCAAGACAAAAGACACATATTCTCTTACCGGGTTCACAAATGCTTATCGAGCCATTAGCGCAAAATGCAAATAAATGAAAGAAGCAAATGATCGAAAAAAGAGATTTAACCAATTTTACCAAAGAAGAATTAGAAAATGAACTAATAAATATGGGGGAAAAGAAATTTCACGCAAAACAACTTTGGCAATGGATATATTTTCGGGGAGAACGGGATTTTAATAATATGAGCAATCTGTCGTTGGCCTTGCGGCAAAAACTGGATGAAAACTACATCATAACTCGACCTAAAATTATTACCGAACAAATATCTACAGATAAAACGCACAAATGGCTGTTAGAGTTCAATGATAAAGAGCGTGTAGAAATGGTTTATATTCCAGAAAAGGATAGAGGCGCCGTATGCATTTCTACACAAGTTGGCTGCGCCATGGGCTGTAAATTTTGCCACACGGGAAGCCAAAATTTTACTCGTAATTTAAAAGTTAGCGAAATTGTTGGGCAGTTTATGGTTGCACGTGATGCCTATCATGAATGGCCAAGTCCGACAGGTGAAACCAGATATTTATCAAATATCGTTGTAATGGGAATGGGTGAACCCTTGAATAACCTTGAAAACGTTATAAAAGCTCTGAATATTTTAACTGATTGCGAAGGTATTGGTATATCTCGCCGTCGGATAACTATGTCTACCTCTGGTATAGCTCCGCGTATTACAGAAGCTATGAAAAAAACAGGTGTTCGCTTAGCCGTGTCGTTGCATGCACCAAATAATATAATTCGTTCAAAAATTATGCCTATAAATGACAAATTTCATATTGAAGAAATAATGAAAGCATGTGCCGAATATCAAAAAGAAGATCATAGCAGATACATAACTTTTGAATATCTTTTGTTAAAAGGGATAAATGATAGCATTGAAAATGCCAAGGAATTAGTTTCATTGTTGAAAAAATATAAAATAAGGGGTTTGTTTAACCTTATACCTTTTAATCCTTGGCCGGGATGCTCTTTTGAACCAAGCGACAAAAAAACGGTAAGAGCTTTCTCTGAAATACTGGAGAAATCTGGTTTTGCTGCACCAATAAGGGTTGCCAGAGGACAAGACATTTTAGCCGCCTGCGGACAGTTAAAATCAAAACAAATAACCTAAAAATTAGAGCTTCCACCTTCTATTTGATAATCTAATCTGTTTTCACGAATACCATAAGGATCTTGATGGATTAAAATTTGACTTCCTGGATAAATGTCTAAAATTTTTTTTTCAATATTTTCAGTAATTTGATGGGCTTTTGATAGAGAGATTGAGCCATCTAATTCTAAATGCAGTTCAAAATAGTACCCTCCTCCAAAATTACGCGTTCTGAAATCGTGCATACCTTTAACATCATTACATTTAAGAACAACTTCTATAACTTTTTTTCGAATGTTAGAGGGTAATTCTTTGTCTGTAATTTGCTCAATAGATTTTGTTGCCAGCATATAAGCATTATAAAGCAAATAAGCAGATATAAATAATGCCGCAATAACATCAAAATAAAAAAAATTGAAAAAATGCACCAAGACAAGAGATATAATAACCGCTGTATTGGTCAGAAAATCAACAGTGTAATGAGCTCTATCTGCTTTAATTGCAAGAGAATTTGTTTTATTGGCAACATAGGTTTGGTAAGCAACCAAAAGAAAAGTTGCAAAGATACTGAAAAACATAACAACAATTCCCATGTCCGTTTGTTCAATCTGAATCGGATTAATCAAACGTTTTATTCCGTCAACAATAACAAAAATTCCGGAAGCTCCGACAAAAATAGCTTGCAAAAAAGCACTTAATGCTTCAGTTTTACCATAACCATAACGATGATTGCTGGAAGCAGGTTTGGTAGAAAAATAAACGGCAATAAATGAAATCATAGAAGCAAAAAGATCAGTAATGCTATCAAGCAAAGACGAAAAAATTGCCAAAGAATCTGTTTTTATGAAAGCAATAAGCTTTAACACAATAAGCAAAATAGCAAGCAAAACACCTGCCGCTACAGCTGTTTTTTTTAAATAATTATAATTTTCCAATGATTTCATCCTTTATTTTTATCCAAGATTCTTTAGAGATTTCCAAATATTTATTACGTACATATTTTTCAAAAAATTCTAAATGTTTTCCATTAGGAACAACCAAAAAGTTATATTTAACAAAATATTTGCCATCAGTATTTTTACAAAACACAAGTTCGACAGAATTGTTGTATTCTGCATCAATTTTCAATTTGTCTAACACGTCTCCCTGAAAATCATCAACAATAGATGTGTAAGAAGTATTAAGCAAAATTTTAACTAAATTCATAACCTTACTGTTTATGCGTACGTCATTATAACCAATAAGTCGACCATATCGTAAATTCCATAAATTACTATAGGTCCAATTTTTGTAATCCAGCGACAAATCATAAAAATCTGCTTCAACTAACCATACTTGAAATTGATTTTTCAAACGAACAAATGCCGCTTTTGATCCTCTACCTAAATCAAGGTCATACCAGCCGATATCAAAGCTTTTTAAAACATTACCTTTATCATCAGACAAAGAAACTTCAATAGTAGGTGAATTTTTATTTGCCAACGGCGAAAAACCAAAATATTTCATATCTGCAAGCTTATCTGATTTTTTTTCATAATAAGTCATATTATTAAGCGTAACGAGAAAATTCCGGATACGCTCTTGATAAACAGGTATATTAGGCAACTCTTTCAAAATCCATATACCTTTTTCTTTTTTAAATGAAAGAGTATCAGAACTACCTTTCAATGTAATTTCAGAAACAGTATTAATTTTTTCATTAAAGTTTTCAAAGACTCGTTTTCCTTCATATTCAGAAATAGTATTTTTATTTTCCATGTATACGCTAAAAACCGCTACAGCTGAAATAAGGCAAACCCATAAAGCCAATTTAATTATTTGTTTATCATAAACAAAATTATCCTTAATCGTCCTTAGTGAAAATCTTTTTCGATGCAAAATTAAAATTAAAATAGTCAAAACAATCAAAATGGAAATAAAATAAATATTGAAGAATTTAACTTTAATTTCCATTTCTTTAACGTCATTTTGTGCATGCTGTTTCAAATCACTTAATTGTTGTCGTAAATCAGTAACATGATTGCGTATGTTACCGATGATTGCCAACTCGTCTGAACTGAAATTCTGGCGTTCTTCATAAGTTTTCTTGGCAATAATTTCAATTAATTCCTGTTTAGCTCCGTTAATGGCATTAAAGATATCGTTTTCTTTAAGTTTGTAACGATACTGGTTAAGTTTTCGCATATTTTCAACTTTATATAAGGGGCGCCGTTGAGCATTTTGGCTACGAAGGCTGATTAAATCATCATTCTCCGTAAGATAGTCAAGTGCATTCATAATAAAATTGGCACTATCAAATAAAGGTACTTGATACACCTGATCCAAAAATTGTGTTTTATGCGTCCAAAACGCATCATAAATAAAATCAGTGTCACCGACGGCAATAACATCAAAGGGATTTTTCGGATTGTTACTTAAAAATTCCGCTGCCAACACGATTACGTTATTTTCTGGTACGAATTGCTCCAAAATTTCTCTGGGTGCAACACTCTTTTTCGCTAATATAACATTCATCAAAGCGGATGTATTGCTCGTTTTTATAAGAGGAAAATAAAGCACATTAGAATTTTCTTTTGGCATAACCATTGTTGCTGAGGAAAATAAAATATTGTTTAATTTATAGGTAATACGATGATTTGGGTTAAAATCATCATGAGTAACGCGAAATTGCAATAAATCTTGGGTAAAAGATGGATTCGTTTTATAATTGATAGTTTCATCAACAGTAATGGAATTATCAAAATCTGCAGCTACACCGATGTCATAAAGCTGTATTCCCCAATAATCGGCAAGCTTGCCTAAATCGGATGTTATAAATTGCCCGCCATAGGGAGAATAGAGACGAGAGGCTTCGTCTGCGACATCCATCAACAGAAGAACTTTTTTAAACTTTTTTATTTTTTCTATAGTTTCATCTTCAAGTCCATATGGATGTACAAGCATTAAAACATCAAAATCTTCGTCTAAATCTTCTAGCTTTTCGATAAAAGTAACATCGTATAATTCTTCTATACTGTCCAAAATTGCCCATTTATTAATTGTTACATTTTCCAGACGGACATTGCCTTTTATAGGTAAAAAGCTATATATGCCTAATTTTTTCTTTTTATGATGCATTTTATAAATGCTTGTTGTCAAATCTTGCTCCAGATACGGAAGTCGCTCAAGAGAGAAAAAAGGAATAACGGCTTTATTCGTCAGGTTGTCGGAAAAACTAATCCCAAAAAGGGCGTTTTGATTAATATCAATTAAAGGAATAGGCTGCAATCTTTCAGCCAAGGCCTTATCTTCATTTTTATCTAAAAACTTAGGATTATATATTTTATAGTCAAATTTTCCATTTGCATAAGTTTTATATTGTTTTAAAATAAGCTTTATTCGGTCAAAAACTTGCCGTATTTCTGGATTTCTTTGCCCTAAAATAGGAGAATAATATAATTTCGCAATAACAGGACGTTCAAGCCTGCGTAATATATTTTTGGTATTTTTTGTCAAACTTAAGTATTTTTCAGCTGTAAAATCATAGTTAACTTGTCGCAGTACATTATTAGCGATGATATTTAGACTAAAAAAACCAATAAAAAGCAAGATAACGACCAATATGCTGTGATTAACACTGGAAGAAGATATGATCCCTGATGAACCTTTTGTTTTCAGGCTGATGATAATAATCGTTAACAAATTAAAAAAGACCATAAGCGAACCGAAAAAGATTAAATCACGTAGTTCAACCAAGCCACGACTTAAAGAAACAAAATGTGTTAAAAAGCTAAAAGATATGATCGTATCAACAATAACATCGCTAAACAATTCTCTTGCCCAAAACAGGACATATTCAAAACCACTCCAAAAAAAGAGCAAATTAACAAAAACCGCTAAAACCAAAGCTATAACGGAATTTTTTGTTAAAGCAGACATTGTTTGGGAAATGGCAAGCATCGTTCCGGCGAGAATAAAACAGCCGAGATAGCTAATAAGAATAACAGTATTATCCGGATTTCCCAAAATATTAACCGTAATCCAGAATGGAAAAGTCAATATTATGGCAATACCGGCAAAAATCCATGACGCAAAAAATTTTCCCCACACAAGAGATGTAATGGAAACAGGAACCGTTAATATTTGGACAATACTTTTAGAACGAAATTCTTCAGCCCAAGAGCGCATTGCTATACCAGGAATAAATAGGAGATATATCCATGGTTGGTAATCAAACAGTCCCCACAAAACGGCATTGCCGTCCATAAAAAACTTTCCGAAATAAATAGCACAAGAACCGCTTAAAAGTAAAAAACTGACTAGATAGACGTAAGCCAACGGAGATAAAAAATATCGAATAAGCTCAAATTTAACAATTGTTTTTATGCTATTCATCTCAATTCTCCTTAGCTAATGTAAAATAACGAAAAGCGTCTTCCAAAGAAGATACTTTTGTTTTTTTCAAAATTTCTTGCAAAGAAGCATCAATGGCTGCCTTTCCTTTATTAATCAAAATAATGCGTGTAGACAGCGTTTCAGCCTCCTCTAAAAGGTGTGTTGAGATAATAATGGTTTTGTTTTTTCCCATATTCTTTATCAGAGCACGCATATGATCTTTTTGATTAGGATCCAAACCGTCCGTTGGCTCATCTAAGAGCAAAACAGTCGGATTTCCAATAATGCTTTGTGCAAATCCGACCCTGCGCAAAAAACCCTTTGATAAAGTATCTATTTTTTGTTCTAAAACCTCATTAATTTTAGCCAAAGCCGTTATTCTTAAAAATTCATCTTGATAAATTTTTCTGATTTGTTTTTTATTTTGTCCTTCATTTTCCTCAATATTCAGTTTCAACTCAATCATATATCTCAAAAAAAGCCTAACACTCATATCTGCATACATTGGCGCGCCCTCGGGCAAAAATCCGATATCTTTCTTTACACCAAAAGTATCGTAAGCAACATCTTTTCCTTTAACATAGATAGAACCTTTTGTTGGAGACAAAAAACCGGCAATCATATTCATCAACGTTGATTTTCCAGCTCCGTTCGGACCAAGAAGAGCTATAATCTCTCCATTATAAGTACTGAAAGAGACATCGTCAACAGCAACAAGTGAACCATAGTTTTTTGTAACATGTTCAAGGCAAACGGTAGCCTGTGGTTCTTTTCTTTTAATAGGCTTCATAAATTTCACCTCCTGGTATAGGTTGACTAACGCCGGTAGTAGACGGAAATGTAATAGGCAGACCATAAATTGCACGGGCACTTAAAAAAGCGCTAATCTCTGCATTAACCGTTTCAAAAGGAATACCGTCTTCTTTACTGATAGTAACTTCCATAGAAGGCAATCTCTGCCTTATAAACCTAATTAAAGTCGGATTTCCAGCACCTTTTCCGCAAATAACGACTTTTGATGGAAGTTCAGGTAAATATAAACAAATTGAATAACAAATAGATTCAGCCACAAAAGCCGTTGCTGTTGCAGCGCCATCTTCAAGAGACAGCCCTTCAAGGTGTTCAGCCTTATCTGAGAAAATTCCCGTATACGCTGCTTTTGGAGGATATTTTGCAAAAAATTTATGATGCATTAGAGAATTAACAATTTTTTCGTGTACCTTACCCATAATAGCCAGTCTACCATTATAATCATTTTCCATATGCGCATGTTTTGCTGTCCAATTATTGATAAAATTATCACCCGGACCGCAATCAAACCCTACAATTTCACCAAAAGAGCCAATCCATGTAATACTTGATTTCCCACTTATATTAACATAAACGATAGGCTTTGTTTCATCAATACTCACAGCATTAAAATAACTTGGTGAGATAGGTGTCCCTTGTCCTTTGCTGCAAATATCTGCATTACGAAAATGGGTAACAACTTTAATACCAGTATGTGTAGCAATATATCTGCCATTGCCAAGTTGATATGTATATGGAATATTGGGATTATGCATAATAGTCAACCCATCAATGCCGACCACGTCAATATTCTCATCACATTCATTTTTAAAATCATTAATAAGTTGAACATAAAAGTCAGAAACTCTCTGGTCAACAGTACAAAGTTTACTTTCATTTTCAGGTGTGTCTTTTTGCAATCCGTAGACGGCATTTATCTGCTTCTTCATCATATCGGGGTAGGGAACAACATAAGCTTTTTTTCTTTCAACTATATCTAAACCATCAGTTTTGATAAGAGCAAGCTCTACCCCCCCAAAGGTAGAAGTACCCATCAACCCCAAACAGTTTAACCCCTTTATAATCATATAAAAAAACCTTTTTATGATTGCATTACCAAATCATTATGTTAATATGCCTTAAAATTTAGTAATTAGGAAGAAAAAATGACAAGTTTTAAATCAGAATTTTTAAATATCATGCATGAGCGCGGTTTTTATAATCAATGTACGAATAAAGAAAGATTTGATGAATATCTTGCAGATTGTGAAAAAAAAGGCGTACCGGCAGTCGGTTATCTTGGTTCTGATCCAACAGGAGACAGCCTGCATGTAGGTCACATTGTTCCACTAATGATGTTGCGTTGGTTTCAAAAATGTGGTCATAAGCCACTAACGCTGATTGGTGGGGCAACCGCGCGTATTGGTGATCCGTCTGGGAAAGACAAGCTTCGTCCGTTTTTAAGTGAAGAAACTTTAGCACATAACGTACAAGGATTAAAAAAATCATTTATGAAATTTTTAAAATTCGGAGAAGGAAAAAATGATGCCCAGATGGTTGACAATTATGACTGGTTTAAAAATATAAATTATCTTGAATTTTTAAGGGATATAGGAACATGCTATTCTGTTAACCGGATGTTGACAATGGATAGTGTCAAAAGCCGTTTGGAACGTGAACAGCCGATGTCATTTCTAGAATTTAATTATATGTTGCTTCAAGGATATGATTTTTGTGTTCTTTTTAAAGAATATGGTTGCCGGGCTCAAATTGCTGGAGCAGATCAATGGGGAAATATTGTTTCAGGAACGGAATTAGGACGACGTCGTTATAATACGGAGTTATTCGGTTTTACTAGTCCAATAATTACAGATTCTGCCGGCAAAAAAATGGGAAAATCCGAAGGTAATGCTGTTTGGATAAATGAAAATAAATTACCAACATATGATTATTATCAATATTTTCGTAATATTGGCGATACTGAAATCGGGAAATGTCTGCGTATTTTTACAGATTTGCCAATAGAAGAGATTCGCCGTTTAGAAGTTTTAAAGGATAAAGAAATCAATGAAGCCAAGAAAATATTGGCCTTTGAGGCAACAAAAATATGCCGGGGCGAATCGGATGCGGCTATTGCAATGGTAACAGCTATAAAAACATTTGAAAAAGGCGTTATCTGTGATGATTTACCGACAATTACAACTTCCAAAAAAGGAATAAGCGTTTTAGATGCATTTTTATCATTGGGATTTGTTGCCAGCAAAGGAGAAGCACGCCGTTTAATAAAACAGGCAGGGTTGAAATTGAATGATAAAGTCATAACTGATGAAAACTATATTATTACTGAAAAAGATATGGAAAATGGCAATATAAAACTTTCGCAAGGCAAAAAAAAGCATGGACTACTATTCTTAAAATTATAAAAATATTTTTAGTTATACCTCTCAAAAGAGTTTTTTAATTAGTGGTAATATCAATCAATCTATCTAAACTTTTTATTTCTTTGCTATCATAACCACTATTTTCGTTTTTTTGTGCTTTAGGCAACACTTTTTTACCGTCGTCTACTTCTGGTTTAACAAGCAATTCAAACATTTTATCCATTTGTTTTTGATCCATTTTGGATGGTAATCCTTTTATATCCTCTTCTTGAGATGTGTCTTTATCCGAGACGTTAATTTTTTTGTCATCGACTTTATCCATTTCCTTTACTGAATCTACAATGTTTTGTATAAAGTCTTCAGGTAACATTTTTTCAATAATATCAGAACACGATTCTAACATCATAAAATATTTGGATTTTCTTAAAGGACCATCTTTATCTTCAAGTTCTTCAGGCATAACGATTTTAACGATTAAAAAGCAGAAACCGAAAATGAGAACAGCTCGCAAAAAACCAAAAAGTAGACCAAACAATCTGTCCATAAAGCTCAATGTGCTAGTGCGGATTTTCGCAATCAGCTTATCCGTACCAATAATCCAAAAAGCATAGAAAACAGCCATAATAACAAGAAAAATTACAAACTGTGATAATAATTTACTGACGATATATCTGTTCATCAGGGGGGTAAGTAACGGAGATAAATAAACCGTTAGAACAATAAATAAAGCCAGCCCCAAAATAGAAAGAACTTCTTTTACAAATCCACGAATAAAAGCAACCAACATAGAAACAGCTATACCAATTAAAATAATCACATCTATATTGTTTAACGGTTCCATAAAAAACTCCTCTAGTTAAAACGAGAAATAAGGCGTTGAACATTACCTATTTCATGATAAAACATATTAGTAGTAAGTTTTTGCTTTTTATCTTTACTAAAAGAATTAGGGATAATAGCATTTGAAAAACCGAGCTTTTGCGCTTCTTTTAAGCGCAGAGTCGGCTGGCTCACAGCACGTATTTCTCCAGATAATCCTATCTCACCAAAAACAACCATATCGGCAGGCAACGGTTTATTGGTCATAGATGATATGACAGCCATAGCAACAGCCAAATCAGCTGCAGGTTCGGTTATTTTCAAGCCACCGGCAATATTCAGGTAAACATCATGGGTACTGAAATTCATGCCACAACGTGCTTCCAAAACAGCTAAAATCATTGCTAGTCTATTTGTATCCCAGCCAACAACGGCGCGTTTAGCTCCTGTATAACCACTATTGCCAACCAAAGCTTGTATTTCAACTAAAAGAGGTCTTGAACCTTCAATTCCGGCAAAAACGCATGAACCAGAAACACAACCTTGACGTTCAGCAAGAAACAAAGCAGACGGATTTTCTACTTCAACCAATCCATTGTCTTGCATTTCAAAAACTCCGATTTCATCAGTAGCACCATATCGATTTTTTACAGCTCGCAAAATACGAAAGTGATGGCCTCTGTCTCCTTCAAAATAGAGAACTGTATCCACCATATGTTCTAAAACACGTGGACCGGCAATAGCTCCTTGTTTGGTAACATGCCCTACCAAAAAAAGTGTAAATCCTTTTCTTTTGGCTATTTTTATGAGTTCATAAGCCGCAGCCCTAACTTGGGCTACACTTCCTGGAGTCGATTCTATTTCATCGATATACATAGTTTGAATAGAGTCAATAATAACAAGAGTAGGGTTTTCTTTTTCCAAGGTCGTAACAATATCTTTGACACTTGTTGTACTGGCCAGCCTGACCGGCGCATCTGCTAATCCCAAACGTTTAGCACGGATTCTTACTTGATCGATAGCCTCTTCACCTGAAATATAAAAACAACCTTTTCCTCCCAGCTTATTAGCCATACCTGCACAAATCTGCAGTAACAGGGTTGATTTACCGATACCGGGATCTCCACCTACAAGAATAACGGAACCCGGTACCAGTCCACCGCCTGATACACGATTTATTTCCGATAAATTGGTAATTAGTCGTTGATAAGCCTGGCTCTCTCCGTTCAAAGAAACAAAATCTATTTGATGTCCTTCTTTTTTATGGGAGATATTGGAAAATTCTGCAGAGGGTTTCTTCTCTTCGATAATTGTATTCCATTCACCGCAAGCATCACACTTACCTTGCCATTTAGGATAAACAGCACCGCAAGATTGGCAAACATAATCAATTACCGTTTTCTTTGCCATATGATTTCTCCACTTTTATCGGTCCCTTAGATGAACCATTGATAAATTGTTTAACATACGGATTAGTTGTTTTTTCAAGATCCTTAACTGTTCCGTACCAGATAATTTTTCCTTCATACAACATAGCAATTTTATCAGCAATTTTTCTTGCTGAAGCCATATCATGCGTAATAGTTAGCGTTGTTGCTCCCAAATCTTTTGCAGATTCTATAATCAAGTCATTAATAACATCTGCCATTATCGGATCGAGTCCAGTTGTCGGTTCGTCAAAAAAAATAATCTCAGGACGAGTTATTACTGCTCGTGCCAATCCGACACGTTTTTGCATACCACCAGAAAGTTCTGAGGGATATAAATCAGCAATATCGCTCGTCAGTCCGACTTGCCGCAAAACCTTGATAGCTACGATTTTTGCTTCTTTTTTATTAAAGTTTCTATTTTGTATCAAATCAAAAGCAACATTTTCCCATACGGTAAGACTGTCAAATAAAGCACCGCCTTGGAAAAGCATTCCCATCTTACTGTGCATCTGCTCTATAATATCAGTATTTTCATTAGCTATTTCAATATCATCAATTTCAATAGAACCACTGTCAGGTGCTAATAATCCTTGTATACACTTGATTAAAACAGATTTTCCGGTTCCTGAACCACCGATAACAACAAGAGATTCTCCTTTGTATAAATCTAAATCAACTCCGTTTAAAACAACCTTTTTCCCAAAACTCTTTTTTAGGTCTCTGATTTTGATTTTTATTTCTTTACTCATCATTTCCTCCATCTATCTGGAAAAGAACATTTCCGTAATCAAATAGTTAAAAATCAAAATCAAAATGGATGAAGATACAACAGCGTTTGTCGTTGCATTACCAACACCCTGCGCACCGCCTTTTGATTTGTAACCATGGTAGCACCCCATCAAAGAGATAATAAATCCAAAAACAGCTGCTTTAACTAATCCTGATATGATACCGATGATCTGCAAATCTTGGAAAGTTGCCGTAATATAATTCGCCGGATTAAAACCTAATTTATAGATACCAACTATATAACCTCCAAAAATTCCAATAATATCGCCAATAAGAACTAATATCGGCAAAACAAGCACGCCAGCCCATAAACGAGGTGCAACCAAATATTTAAGAGGATTTGTTGACAAAGTAACCAATGCATCAATTTGTTCAGTAACCCGCATTGTTCCTATTTCTGCAGCCATAGCTGCACCGATTCTTCCAGCTACCATTAAAGCAGAAAGCACTGGAGCCAGTTCACGTGTAACAGAAATCAAAACAACTGATGCAATAACACTTTCAGCCTTAAATCCTGAAAATCCCGCATAAGTTTGTAAAGCAATTACCATACCAGCAAAAAGTGTTGTTAATCCGACAACAGGTAAAGAATAAAAACCAATATCTAATACCTGTTTAAAAAATAATCTGAAATAAAAAGGAGGAATAAAACAATGGTAAAGTGCTTTTGATATGAATAGAGTTAAATTGCCCAAAGAAGATAAAAACTTTACCAAAGGTTTCCCAAGTGTTCTCAGAAACGTTTCACCTAAACGTATAATCATCTTAACTGCCCCAAATATTGTCAATATATCTAAAACTAACACTCTGAACAAATAATACCACTAATTTTTGCAACAATTTTACAAATTGTAGAGCATTCAAACGGATAAATCTTCAATTTTATAACGGATACCCCCAGAAATTCTATCTTTTCTTCAATAGGCAACCGTTCAATATCACCTTTTCTGTTACAGAGTTCCAGGCAAATATCTATTTTTGCCTGCGATTGTGCAGCAAAACAACCTATTCCGACACCACGAATTTCCAATTTTCCAAAAATTTCAGTTGGTGAAGAACCATAAAGTCGATTATCATTTTGAAAAAGATTAACACGGTCATCCGCGACTAAAATAGCACCTTTTTCCATAATAAGCCTTAATGCTAAATCAGATTTGCCACTACATGAAGCACCGATAATTAAAATACCTTTACCATTCAAAGAAACAAGAGTGCCATGAATATTAAGCATAAGTAAGAGCTTTCAAACGTTGTTCTTTTTCTTGATTGAAAACAGAAATTTCAAAAAAACGGCAATCACTCTCAATTTTTATGTTAATCTTCCAAATATCCTTCGGTAACAAAGATTCAATTTTTTCAGGCCATTCAATAAGATTAACACAAGAATAAAAAAAATACTCAATTCCCAGTTCGTAAGCCTCAGTAGGATTCTCTAGCCGATACATATCATAATGGCATATTTCAAAATTATCTGTCGGATAAGACTGCACTAATGTAAATGTCGGACTCGGAACATCTTCAACACAACATAACGATTGGATAAAGAAACGAGAGAAAGTACTTTTTCCGGCACCTAGGGTGCCGTATAACGCAAAAATATCGCCTTTTTTTGCAATAAGAGACAATGCCTGAGCTAATTTATTAGTATCGCCTTCAGTTATGCATTTAAATATTTTAGTATACTTGGTCATTATTTAAAACCATGATCCGAAATCAAAGAAACTGCCACCTTTAGATGTCACAGTTCTTTTTATGGTAAAATCATTTCTACGACGTTTAATTTCTCTCCAATCTTCGGGAGCATAAAAAGTCCCCTGCCATAAACCAGAAAGTTCACTTTTAGCTTTAGCTTCATAAGGGCGATAAATATCTGTTTCTTTAGTGTTGGCAATAGCCCATCCGGCACCAACCAAAGCAGCTCCAATATCATATTTTCCCCAAACACATGTCGCTAAATCTTGACTATTTGGTTTAATTTTGAGCAAATAACAATCAATAGGATTCTTATCAATCCACCCGCGAACCCAAGAAGCCGCAACTTCACCACAATTATATGAACTGCCAACCGCATCAGAACAAATTTGATCGTTGTCAGGAGCATCTACGCCGAATAATCTGATATATCGTCCGCTTATATAAAAAACATTGGCATCGATAACGGTGGCACTACCACTGATTTTAGGATAAGCAGAGAGGTTAAAACCAGAAGATTTTTCTTTTTTCTTTTGTTTGCTTTTAACTTTTTTTTCTTTACCCATCATTTGCTTACTTTTAGCCAATTCTTGCTCAAGTTTGGCTGCAATTTCCTGTTTTTCTTCCTCCGTTGGCGCATATTTTGAAGCATATAAAGCAAAAGCCAGATAACATGCAACAAATGTAATCCAAAAATTATATTTTGGCAACTGCTGCATTACAGCAATATGTGCCAAGGTGACTCCTCCGACAAACACGCAAAAGCCAAACGCTTTGAAAATCTCCTGTTGATTTTTAATAAGCGAAAAGCCGACAAAAATTAAAATAAGTGCAACCGCACCACAGGCAATTCTTTTCAGCCAAATCATGGTTTCTCCGTTTATAAATAGCTACATATAAAATGACGCCTAATCGTAAAGATTTGGTAAAATATCTTTGCTTTTTCTCAAAGTTAGCTTTTTCTTATCAATCTTTTTAAAAAAAGAAATAAATACAGAAATATTCAACGCCTGTTCAGCTCCTGAATATAAAGTGGCATTCAGTATGTCAAGTTGCTTCGAAAAATCATCATCTTGAATCAAAAAAGAAAGTTCCTTAAGATTTGTTATATTTTTAACATTAAATTTCAGACTTCCCCAGTCTAAAAGAGCTTTTTGCGCAGTTTTATAATCTCCTTTTTTTATAGCAGAAATGACTATCTTGCGATAAAAATTTTTATTTTTTATAAAGAAAAACTTTTTGAGCCATAATAGCAAGCCGAATAATATAAAACCTAAGAAAAAAGCTGCAGCAATTAACAGATAAACAGTTTTTTTACTTGCAAACATATTTGGTGAAGATATGGATACAGTTTCTTTAGGAAATATTTCTTCCATAATAGGAGATTCTTTGTTTTGACTTGAAGACATTATTGAAGGTACAGAACTGCTTTGGGAAATATTTTCATTTGGCAAAACAGTTACAGTTTCTGATGGTAGAGATGTTTTTTCAAAACGACTGGTGCGGGTATTGAACCATTTGATTTCCTGTGCCGGAAAAGTATATACGCCTGGTTCTGTAGGAATATAAACAATGTTAAATATTGCAGTTGTAACGAGTTCTCCGTTATTCAGAGACATTTTCATAATTGGCTTTTCAGGATACTGCTTAAACCCATCAATTTCTGAAAAGTTTAAGCTAGGGAACATATCTTCTGAAATTCCTGTAGCAATAATCGTTATTTTTCTATTAGTTGCCTCTCCAGCTTTAAATTGCGACGAAGATGTCCATTCGGTCAGCATCTCAAGATTAGTCAATGGAAACCAAGGGGCTGTAAAACCATTTGGTACGGATTTAACAAAAATGGATTGTTTTTTTGTTTTCATATTTATGGGAACTCGTTGTCCTATAATATTATTAAAATCTATACCAAAAATAGAAAAACTGTCTGTTAATCGCGGAAAATTAAAATCAGAATTTTTTAGATAATATCCATCAAACAAAAATTGCGGTGCAGGAATATTACCGTTTTTAAGGGGAAAGGCCGCAAATACATAAGTTATCGCATTTACATTTTTATTATTAATAACATCTTTTTTGATGATAGGTTGATTAGTAAGAGGCAACAGTTTCCAATTCTTTTTGGTTTCTTCCGTAACGCCTAGTGAACTATCCTGTAAACCAAGACTGTCATAAATCGTCACCAAAAAAGTTGTTTGTTGTTGCAAATAAGGAGATTTCGGAGAATAATCCAAATTTATCTGAAAATAAGGAGAATTTGTATTTTCTTGGCTGTCCGGAACAAAAGCAACATCAGAAACTTCTTTCACTTCAACTTTTTCATAATTAGAATTCACTCCACCGAGTTTTATCGGATTTATGGTAATTTTTCCAGTACGGAGAGGTTGCAGTCCAAAAGCCCATTGTTTGGTCTTTTTTAACGTGCCATTGATATAATTTATCTGTTGAGATGTAGATGTTGAAACAATACGAAAATCATTTTGCAAACCGCTTAAATCTGGATTTTTATCAGTATCGCCATTATACGAAACAGTCAGAGTTAAAATATCAGCTTCGGTTAAAACTTTTTTATCCACACTGATGTCAACAGAGTTAGCAAAAACCTGAAAGGGAAAAATCAAACTGAATAAGAAAATAAAAATTTTACTGTACATTTTCATCGTTATACCTATCCTTTACATACTCTTTTTTTATAAATTCGCGTAGCAATCCTCCAGGGTTTTCGGGAATTTCACGATATCTTTGCTGTAAAATTAAAGCCTCATCATTATATTTATCTTCATCCGAACCTTGCTTAACGTCCAATAAGTTAACAGTCTGCTCTTGTTCTTTCTTGTCAGAATCAGCAGAATTATTTTCACTAGCCGGATTTTGATCGCTTTTTTGAGCTTGTTCATTGCTATTTTGTTTATCCTGTCCGGAATTATTTTGTTTCTTTGGCTGAGTATCTTTATTTTTATTACTATTCTCTTGCTGTTGTTCTTTGGATTCGTCTTTCTGCTGATCCTGATTTTGATTGTTTGGCTGTTGTGCTGTTTCTGATTGATTACCCTTTTGTTCAGATTCATTTTGTTTATCTTTTACGGATTTCTGTTGTTGTTCTTCTTCTTGTCTTAGAACTTGCTCAGATTTATTTTGCGGTGATTGGTTATTTTCTGAAGATTGATTCTTTTGCTGTGATTGTTGTTCATCTTGATCATTTTGTGAATTCTGGTTTTGCGATTGACTATCTTCACATTGTAATAAAGATGGGTCTTTTTTTGCTCTCTCAAATAAATCATTTAATATGTTAATGTTATATTCAGCATCGGCATGGAACGGATTTTGTTCTAATACCGTTTTAAAAGCTTCCAAAGCTTCTTTATACCGGCATAGTTTTACCAAAACAACACCTTGGTTATAAAAAGAAAGATTACTTTTTTCTTTTTGAAATTCTTTTAATGATTCTTCAAATTTATTTTGCTTATATAAAGAAATCCCCTTCCAGTTTGTGTCCCGAAAATATTGAAAAGCTTCATCATAGGCACCTTTATTAAATAATTGCAAACCTTCTTGATTGTCATTAAGAAATAAGCTCGCATTTGCTTTAAAAGATATGCCGCAACATAAAAACAAAATCAAAAGACCTTTACGGAAAAAAGCCAGAGTACAAAGCAAAGGTATGACCAGTAGATAATATCCATAATCTAAAAATTTGGAACGTAAATTTTGGCTTTGTTTAAAGTGTTCTTTGTTGGCCTGATTAATATTATTAATAAGTGGCTGTAATTGCGTATTTTGTACATTAAAATACAGGCCATTACCTTTTTGAGCTAATAGGCGCAGTTTTTCGCTACCAGAATAGGAAGTATCTATAACATGTATTTTATAATTTTGTGCAACTGCTTCGGCAACATTTTCTAAAGCTGCGTTAAAATATTGACCAACATCAGAAGCAAATAAGATAATATTTCCTTGCGAATAACCGGAAGATTTAAACCTTTGCCCTGCCAGCTTTATAGCGCGATCAAGCCTGTCGCCATGATCTGGAACGATATCGGAAACAATTTGAGGCATCAGATTTTTGAGCAAACGCGCATCATCAGAAATAGGTGTAATGATATAAGGTTCTTCAGAATATACTTCCAAGCCAAATTGTCCATTGTTAATACTATCTATGAGGTCAGTTAAAGTAAATTTAGCTCGTTCTAGACGTGAAGGAGAAACATCGGTTAACATCATATCTTGAGACATACTTAAAATAAACATTATCGGATTTTCAACAACAAATGTTGAAAGTTCCGTTTTTTTCCAACATGGGCCTGCTGCAGCAAGAGAAGCAAAAATCATTCCAATGTAAATAAAAGCTCTTAATGAAAATTGCTTTGCTGTACCGTTTTTTATCAATAAGAAATCTATCAAGTTTTTATCACAAACGTTAAACCATGAAGAAATTTCATCAGAAGATTTAATTTTTTTTAGAAATAAAAAAAATGGAAAAAACAAAAAGCATAAAAACCAGGGGCGAAGAAAATGAAAATTAAGCAAAAAATCACTCATTTTAAAAACCTCTTTGGAACAAAAATAAGTAAAACAGCCAAGATCATTGCTGCAATTAAAGGAATAAAAAAGAGTTCAGTAATATCCTGTACAATATTTTTATCTCCTTTTTGGGGTTCAAGAGCATCTATTTGCCCATAAATATGTGCAAGCGAATTTAAATCTGTCGCACGAAAATAAGTTCCTGCTGTTTTTTGAGCCAACTGTTTAAGGCTTGCTTCATCTAAATCATTGCTGTGAAAGTTAAATAAAGTTGCTGCAAAATCTGTACCGACACCGATAGTGTAAATTTTAATTTTTTCTTTATCTGCCAATTCAATAGCCTGAGCCATACTTAATGAACCGTCATTGTTTTCTCCGTCTGTCAACAGAACAATAACCTTATTGTTTATCTGTGTTTTATTTTCTTGTTTGAGCGTTTTCAGGGCAAGTCCAAGGGCATCACCGATAGACGTAGAACGTCCGGCCATGCCGGCATCTGTATTGTATAAAATATCAATAATGGCCGCTTTATCAAAAGTTAGCGGTGCCTGTAAATAAGCTTGAGTTCCAAATAAAATTAATCCAATTCTGTCTTCTGTTCTGTTTTGCACAAAAGTACTAACAACTGCTTTGACGGCAGATAAACGGTCTATACGTCGCGTCGTTGTAGAAAAATCGGGCTGTAACATGGATGTTGAAATATCTATAACCAGCATAATATCTCGACTGTCCGTATTAATCCGATATGGTTCACCAATTTTTTGTGGACGAGATATTGCCATAACCAAAAAAAACCAAATTAAAAAAAGATAAAAAAATTTAAAAGAAATAGTTAAACCTTTTAAGGGTAGAGCTAACGATAACTTTTTGCGCAAAAATTCATCTTGGATATCCTGTAGGGACGTTAAAAACGGAATCCGCAAAGAACAACCGCACCTATTTTTTATACGCGGAAATAGATAATAGGTTATAAAAGGTAAGAATAATAGCAAAAAAAACAGTGGATAGGAAAAATAAATCATAAGTTTTCTCCCACCCACTGTTTACAAAAAAATTTTAATTCTGCTATATCAGCTTCACCATATTTTTCAATATATGTCTGACTATATCGATTCATAAAAGGAGCATTTGCCAAAAGATATGCGCAATCATCTGAAAGTGTTGCTGTTGCGTGTTGCATTAAAAAATCAAGCCAACGTTTCCCATAAAAAGAACTAGCCTCTGGGTATTTGACAATACATATTCTCCGTAAAAGTTCAGATAATCGAACCGCAGCACACACGGGATTCGTGGCAGAAATCTGCGATATCTG
The DNA here is from genome assembly GCA_964416205.1 of uncultured Acetobacter sp. Taxonomy (GTDB): domain Bacteria; phylum Pseudomonadota; class Alphaproteobacteria; order RF32; family CAG-239; genus CAG-267. The sequence continues at coordinate 34,605 of CAYQDC010000011.1, forward strand.
TTTTAAGGCATAATGTTTTTTACTTGTTTTTATTCCCCATATACTCAATTTAACAAGTAAAAAAAGGAAAAAAAAGCCACCAAAAAGCATCCACCAACCATAAGCAATCGGAAAAATGGAAACACCATCCGGCAATTGTATATCCTTAATGTCAGGAATGTTATTCATCACCTTATCCAATAAAGTTCAATCTCAAATAAATGTATGTTAAAAGATATCAAATATCAAGAGTGATGTGCTAGATAATCTTTAATAACCGGCCAGACTTCCTGCACAACGGAAAGATAAACATCTTTTTTGAAAAAAACAATATGAGAAATGGCAAAATCTAAACTTTCCCATTTGTATTCTTTGAATTCAGGGAAAGATTTATTCAAACAAATTTCATTTTCATTTCCGTCAAAATAAAACAAGGAAAAATAAATATCCTGCCCATCGATAAAAATTCCTCTTTTACTAAATTTACTTTTTATATAATCAGGAAATTCATATTGTCTGGATAGGGTGGTAGTATAAACTAATCTTACCGAAGATATGCCTGTTTCTTCCAAGAGCTCTCTGCGAGCAGCATCACTTGGAGTCTCTCCTTCTTCTATTCCACCTTGTGGGAATTGCCAACTGTCAACAGCCGTGTCATTTCGGTTACCCAAAAAAACATCTCCGTTTTTATTAAAGACAATAGCACCTGCACAATTTCTGAATTGTTTACACACACCGTTTCCTCTTGTTACTCGCCGGATTTTGAATATAAAGCTAGAGCCTTAACCAAATCCAAAGCTCTGACAAGTTGATAATCTGCCAGATCTTCTTTACTTTTTCCTGTTTTCTTTTCCTCTGATTGAGAAATTTCACTATCATTTTTCAAAGCATTATTCAAATCAGCCTCACTGATATTTAAAGCATACGATTCAAGCTCTTCAATTTTAGCCGGTTTTACTTCTATATCTGGTTCTATACCTTTAGCTTGGATAGAGCGTCCTGAAGGCGTATAATAACGAGCTGTTGTCAAGCGCATTGCGCCATAATCTCTA
>CAYQDC010000012.1:0-34825 GCA_964416205.1 uncultured Acetobacter sp.
TCTGAGATTCTGAGCAGAACTTCCGTAGGGAGTTGATTGCCCATTTGAATATACTCCCACAAAATCTCTTCTCGATTTGGCAGGCGAGAGATTTTTGGCCAGTAGTTTTTGTGGATTGTTGCTCCTTTTTTCACCAAAAACAAGATGATTTTACCTGCGATGGACTGTACAAAAGTTTTTTCCGTGATTCTTCTCGTTTTTTTCATAAAAATAAACTTTTAATAATTAAACATAGGATTATTTGCATGTGTTGCGGAAATGCTTTATCGCCATTAACTATAATATTGACCTAAATAATTGAAAAGATTGGTTTCCCATTCATTAAAAAGGACAAAAAAATATTTGCATTTGTCAAAAAAATATGTTATACTTCCCATAGTGAAATAAAAATTAGAATTAAAATAGAAAGAAAAATAACTATTAATAGAAAAAAGGACAATAGACTATAAAAAAACAAATAGTAATCAGCCCCCAAAAAAAGGGCTGTCAAATACCCCCCGATGAAACCAATTAAATGATAAACTATCAATGTAATTTTATTTATCTGTAAATTTTGACGCATTGCTACATAAATAAAATGAAACTGAAAAAAGGTATTATAGCAATAAAAAATGTCCTTAAAGTCTTGATGATTTGGAGCTTAGATTCATCGGTGAGTAGGCTGTCCCTTTTTTACAAATTCCAGCATAATCTTGGCTACATTTAGCAAGTCAAAGATTTTGTGCTGGCAGTTTTTTGGGATTGTTACTCCTTTTTTTCACCAAATTAAAGATAATTTTACCGGCGTTGGGTTGTACAAAAGTTTCTTCCGTGATTTTAATCCTTTTTTCCATAATAGTTGGTAAAGCTGTAAGCTCTTTGGAATTACCCGCCTGGCCGGTATTTTCTTGTCACAAAAAAAGACGAAACCTATAGGTTTCGTCTTTGCCTTTTGCCATAATTGTCATTTAAAAGTCAAGCAGTCCTTCCTGACGCAACCGGTGTATGCTTTCATAACGTACATACATGCGGTTGACTGTTAGCAGCAAAAGCTCATGTTTGTCTTCTGCTTCAATATCCTCTCTCTGGGCCAAGCCTTTGAGCATAGAATACGAAACAATCGTCTTGCCGGAAAAGCAACCGACTTTTTTCACATAATTGCGTATAACGCCACACGATGCCCGACTGAACAGATAAATACCAGATACTGGTTGTATCGGCCAATGCATACGAGTAACCCAGCTAAACAGATAATCCGTCACCTCCTGCGTAGCATATTGATAGACCAAATAGCGAACAGGCACACGTTTATGTCCCTGTCCGGAAAAGATAGGCGTTTCTTCGCGCAAAAATCTAACAATATTCATCCTTGTTGCCGCATATTTGACAATCTCGCGTTCATCGTCAACACATGGAAGCAGGGCAGGCCGTCTGTTAGGCGCAAAAAAGCAAATAACATGCCTGTCGCTTCGCACGTCGCCAGTCTTAATCAACGGCAGCAATGCAATGAAATATCCTTCTTCGCACAAAACACACAAAATGTCCGGATTCTCAAGATGCGCAATTTCACTTTTTCTCTGTTGCACAAAATTAGTTTTTTGAAACCGGTTCAGCTGATAGAAATAAGCACAAAACTCTTTGGTGCTTACCGTCTTTAAATCAATAATTTCCATATTTTTAATTTTTTATACACTATCAACATACGCGTTTCCCTGGTATCTGTCAAGTTGTTTTTGTCTAAACATCAGAAGTATCCTGTATTTTCATAAACCAAACCTCTGACAATCCGCATAAAGCCACACATTCAGCCTTCGCCACCCGTCTTTTTATATTTAGCGACCTCTTGGCGCGCCAATTCGTCGCAACGCTCGTTTTCGGGATGTCCGGCATGACCCTTGACCCAAACCCAGCGTATTTCATGCCGGCTGCGCAATTCATCCAGTTTTTGCCACAATTCAACATTTTTAACTGCCGTTTTTTTGTTAGCTGTTTTCCAGCCACTTTTCTTCCAGGCATAAATCCACTTTTCTATGCCATCCATCACATATCGGCTATCGGTATAAAGAGTAATGTTACACGGCTCCTTGAGCGCAGAAAGCGCAGCAATAACCGCTGTTAACTCCATCCGATTGTTGGTCGTATCAGCCTCACCACCCGAAAGCTCTTTCTCCGTCGCATTATAGCGCAAAATCACACCCCAACCACCAACGCCGGGATTACCCGAACAGGCGCCATCCGTAAAAATTTCTACTCTTTTCATAATTAATAGCCATTCCTTCTGTTTTATTCGCTTCTGAGGTAGCACGAGAAAAACTCGTTGGTCAACACGGCCAAATCAGCATTTTTTTTTAACGCCTGCGCTACAAACGACCGTAAATCATTTTTAGAAACATATATGCGAAAGCTTTTCGGTGTAGCACCTTCCGCCCCGATAACCCCGTCCATCAGAAAATCTTCACTAATGTCATCCGAAAAACGGATCTCTGCTTTGGCACACGAAAAAAGCGCCCGTGGCGGCACTCGCATTTCCATCGGTGTAATCAGATTTATGGAGTTATTTTCTGCAGCCAGATTCTCCAGTTGACTGTCATAATAAAAGCTAACTTTGGTTCGGTCACCCCCGGCCATAAGGGTATTGCACGACAAATAAACCTCTTTGGCCACGGCATTTGAGCTGTTTTGCGCCAACAGTGAAAAGCGTATCTTGACATAGTTTTCCCGCTTGCAACTACGCTTTTTCGGTACAAAAAAATCATCATCACCATCTTTGCCAACTTCCAGCGTTTTGCAAGAAATTACCAGTTCAATATTTGGTTGCGGCAGCCGCCCGAACATCCCCGCAATCACCGCATACGGAGCAGGGACATTGTTGGAACCCGAACGGATGTAAATCTGGCTGCCACTAGTCGTCATCAGCGGTGCAATATCAGATTTCGGGATATATGTCGCCACAAACCCGTCGCCATTCTTATCGCAACTGATAATATGGTTGCGCACTTTATTATGCGAGGGAATAGTACAACCGGAAATCGCATTTTCAAGCCAGCTTAAAAAGCGATACACGTTCTGCACTTTGACTTTAGCCTGCGCCACATCGCCCAACTCCAAATCACGAGAACACTCTACGCCCCAGATAAGTACACCTCCTTCAGAATTGCCAAACGCCGAGATCGCCTTACCAAGGTTACGCCGATCATTTGGATGCAACGCACGCATGGATTTACCGTCGGATGCCGCCTGTTTAAAATCAAGAAACAACTCTTCCGTCTGCCGGCTCATAATAAACTCATCAATAGCATCTTCGCCAAAATAAATCAGTTTTTCAAAAATATCTTCAGCTCTGGACATCCCTTTTATCTCTTTCAACTTTACAAAGCATATTTTGCGGCCGTTCACGCATTTCCTGCTCTTGTTTTATCTGTCGCATGATTCGCTTAAAATGTAACAAATAAACCACCAGCAAAATACAGCCAACGAATTTAATCCCCACAGCACCCCATAACCATATTTCTGAAAGCTTTTTAATCCTGCATAACTCATAAAATCCAATTCCTGCCAAAAGAAACAGATATCCGGCATAACAAAGCTTTATAATGCCTGTCCGGACAGTTTCAGTTCTAACAAGCCTTTTCAGTTCCCTTTTATCCATTTCCATACCCTCTTTACCTAAAAAAATCCCCCACATCAACGGCGGCTCTGGCCGCTTCTTCAGCCTCAAAAAACGGATATCCGTCTTTAAGCCCCATCATTTTGGCAACCACGGAAGAAGGAAAGATTTCCAGTCCATTTTTATAATCTTTAACTGCTGAGTTGTAGAAACGACGTGCTGCTGCAATATGCTCCTCTATTTCCCCCATCGCTTGCATTGCGTTAACCATAGCGACGTCAGATTTTAGCTGCGGATAATTTTCCGCGGTCAATTTAAACTGGTGCATCGCCTCTGACAAAGCATTTTCTGCCTTAAACCGATCCTCAAAACTGCCGGCATCCATAGCCTTTTCGCGCAATTCAGTCACTTTCATAAACACATCTCTTTCGTGTTCCATAAATTTCGCCGCCGATTTCAGCATATTAGGAATAAGGTCATAGCGTTTTTTAAGCTGAACATCAATGCCTGCTGCTGCCTCTTTCAGATTATTTTTCTTTTTAATGAGCGAAACATAAATACCATAAATGATACCAAGAACCACACCTGTAGCAATTAATGCGAAAACCATGTCAAAACTCCTGAAAAACAACTTTCATATACGTTAGACAGACAGAGGTTAATATTGCGTAAAATCCTTGCCAAATTTGCAAAACGGTTTATATTAAAACCCGAAATGATAACCATGGAGCCCCGGTATGAAAGACAGCAAAGAACGTTTTATGGATATAGAAATGGCATTGTCCAATTTAGAAAGAATGGTAGACGATTTGAATGAAGTAATAATCCGCCAGGGCAGGGATATTGCTTTTTTGCAAAAGCAAATTCATTTTTTAACAGAAGCTCTGCGTAATACACAAAGCGTCGTCAAACCAGAAAAAGAAGAAACACCTCCGCCACATTATTAAACTTATCTTCATATTCGCAGATATTAACAATATTCAGGCTTTGGTTTCGTAGATTCGAAAAAGAGCCCATCCCCTTTGTCTTCGACGCATAATACACAGCATCAACGCCGTACAATACCGGTACATCTTGCACACTCTCCGTATTTAACCGAAATTTCCACCGTTCAGCGCAAAAAAAAACGCGCTCCAATGGCGCTGTTTTTGAAAAGTATCTAAAAAGGCAACGATAAAATTAAAGCAGGGAAACACTAAACAAATAATAAAATCAACAACAAAACCAATAAAACCAAATAAAAACATAAACAATATCAAATAATATATTGAATCAGAATGATAAAATCAGGAAGCGCCTCCGGCACCGTAGCAGGGAATACTGTTGTCCGCAGGCGCTAAAAAAAACTCTATGCGCATTTCTGATCAGAAGGTTTTTCTAATAATAGCAATAAAACCATCGGGCAATCCGTGATTGTCATTTTCTTTTGCCACGGCCGGAATTTTGGCCACAAACTCCGCCTTTTGCATTTTAAAATGTTCTCACCTTATTTATGCTAACAAAAGAAACAAAGCATAAATATCCGCGAAATAAATAAAAAATCCAACATGTGCAATAATGCTTTAACATATTTATATAATAAACTTAACAAACCAACTTTAAGGTAGAATAGTTTAAAAACGCAGACAACAAATTTTTACGATTGTTCACAAGATTATTTTGATACCGTTTTTTTCAGGATCTTCACCAATATCTATTCGTCACATCAGGATTGTGCTTTAAACAGGAATCCCACAACACCACACCCGTCTTCATGCCGCAACGTAAGCGGAAAAATCTCAGACCGGGTAAAACCAGCATCCCGCAGCGTTTTCAAAACATAACCTTTTTTATGTTTATATCGTCCACCAACAGTCAAATAAAAATCCTGCCCCGTGGCGTCATCTGCCGCCTCTATGGAAAACCACGTCTCCGTACCTTTAAGCAGCTTCACTGTTTCATCCAGCGCCCCAAAATAACAAAATACATCAAACATCAGCACAATGTCAAATTTCCCTGCCGGCGGATTCTTTTTAAGATAGGCAGTAATATCGCTTTTAACCAGCGTTTCATAAAGCCCTTTTTGCCGTGCCACTGCTAGCATTCCGTCCGAAATATCTACACCAAAAAATATGTTGTCATCGGTTTTGAGCGCATCGGCTGCCAATCCCGTACCACAACCAAGATCCAATACCCGCCCGTGAACATCGCCGTGCAGCCTTTTGAATTCATTGATAATTTCAGGTTCAAGCTTCGCTATTGTCGCATCATAGGTTTCCGCAAACAGATTAAACAGCTGTTCGGCATAAGCCTCATTTTCATCGGAAGTAGCATTTATACCGCTAATACTGGCCAGGATTCGCCTGGAAAATATATTATCTGGCTCAATTTTTTGCCAGTTTTCGGCAATCTTTAACGCCAGTTCGGCATTTTCACCAGCCAGTGCTGTCAGCGTTTCCATAATATTTGCCGAAAATTCCCGCCGTTCTGGAGCCCGCTGATGCGCATTAAACATCAATCCCAACGCTTCTTCATAATCACCGATTTCTTTTAAGATTTGCGCCAGATTATAGCTGATTTCCGGCTTTTCCGGATCCAGCACTGCCGCAGCCCGATATTCCTCCAACGCTTCAGAAAATCTTTTTTGCCGATAAAGCAAAATGCCATAGTTAAGATGTGCCCCAGCTATATCTCGGCGGATAGCAAAACTTTTTTTATAATAGGCCTCCGCTTTATCTGTCTCTCCCATGGACAGATAAATATCCGCCACCCCCAAAACAGCCTCAACCGATTGACTATCCAGCTTCAAAACCTTATGGTATAATTGCAAGGCCTCAGCCGCATCGCCAGCCACCGTCCGTTGCGCCGCCAGCGCCAGCAACCCGCCGACATGATAAGGTGAAGCGTTAACCGCCCGCCGCAGATAACACTCTTTCTGCACCGCATCATCTACCATATCCGCCGCCAGCAGATTGGATTGAAAATCATCTTCACGTTCATCTGCCAGTTTAAGAAGCGTTTCTTTGTCTTTGGTATAAAAACATAAATTTGCACGCGCCTCCAGATAATCGCCATCTATATCTAGCGCTCGGCAAAAGCTACTGACCGCACTGGCATGATTGCCAGTTTCTTCTTCGATCAGCCCTAAAAAATTCCAAGCCTCTTTAAAATCAGATTGCAATTCAACTGCTCGTCGCAGAGCTTCCAACGCTTCTCTTTTTTTATCAAGCATGCGATAAGCCAACCCAAGATTAAAAAAATGCGGAGCAAACGGCACCGGAGCATAGCGTATCGCTGCCAAAAAACAGTCTATAGCCCGTCTGATATCACCTTTACTTTGTACTGCCAGTCCCAGCAGATTCCACACATCAGAATTTTCTGGCATAGCCTCCAGCATTTTCAGATAAATATCTTCCGCCTCATTGAGGGCACCGTTGTTTTGTAGTTCAATTGCTTTTTGAAACATTAAATCATAAGACATAACAACACCTTGCCCTTAAAAACTATTTTAAAATATCAACACACTATATACCACCATCCAAAACAAACACTGCAAATGAAAGATTATTCCCCTGGCAAAAAATCTGCCAACATCCGCCGGATTTCTGCAATATCACCGTCACTGCCAAGCCGGTGATTACTATTTTTAAGCAGAACAACCTTAACATCGTCACCAGTAAGTTTTTGCGCAATCAGCGGCGCTGTCCGCCAATCCAAAGAAGCGTCCTTCATTCCCTGCAACAGCCTCACTTTTCCACTGTAATGGATTGTATCTGCTTCCAAAAGCAGATTATCATTGCCAGATTTTATCATCTCTTTGGTAATAACATAAATAAAATCATCGGTTGAAAAAGTGATTTTGCCTGTGCGTTCTAAGATTTCTTTGTGTTTGGGACGGAAATAAGCCTCAAAATATTTCCTGAGAAAATCCGGTGCTGCTGCCAGCCCAAGAAATCCTCTGACTCTATCAGGAAACTGCACCGCCGCCAGCAACCCAAGCCATCCGCCAAGTGAAGCTCCAGCCGTAACAACATCACCGTCCACCATTTCATCAACAATTTCAAAAATCTGGCTTTTATAAGTATTTATCGTCGTCTCTTCAAATCGTCCTTTATCCGCGCCGTGTCCCGCAATTTCATAGCGGAAAAAGCCCATACCGTTCTCTACGCACCATTTTTTGATTTCTTCGGGCTTACGTCCGTAGGGATCTGAGCAAAAACCATGTGCATAAACCAGCGTAAAGCTTTGATTTTTTGTGCTTTCAGGCTTAATGTATTCACACCTTGCGGTATGCCCGCAACGAAAAGGGTGTAAAAATTCCGTCATAGGTTCCTCTTTCAAAAACAAACAAATATGGAGAATATATACGTCCAATGAGTAAAAATAAAGTAAAGAAATCTGCAACGATGGTGCATCCGTCCGCAATAGACAATAAAACCACCACCTATGCACCACGCGATTCATCGCGAAAACCCGTTATTTTGCAAGTTTTACCGGAGTTGGGGCAGGGTGGTGTGGAACTGGGAACGGTACAAATTGCCGAAGCTCTGACTGAACAGGGGATAACCAATTTTGTTGCCTCCACCGGCGGGCGCATGGAACATAATCTGCAAAAGCTTGGCGTCAGACACTTTACCCTGCCGCTGAAAAGCAAAAATCCACTAACAATTTTAAGAAACGCTGACAAACTCGCCCAAATCATCAAAAAAGAAAAGATAAACATTGTCCATGCCCGCTCGCGCGCCCCGGCCTGGAGCACATATCTGGCGGCCAAAAAGGCAGGTGTTCATTTCATAACCACGTTTCACGGCACCTACGGCCTCGGCCCCAAAGGAATAAAAAAGTTTTACAACCGCGTAATGACTTATGGTGAAAAAGTAATAGTCATTTCATCGCATATTAAAAAGCACGTCATGGCAAATTATCACATACCCGAAGACAGGCTGGCTTTTATTCATCGCTGCGTGGATATGGAAAAATTTAATCCAGAAGCAGTCAGCGAAGAGCGTCTCCAAACCATGATGGAGCAATACCGATTGCCGACCGATAAAAAGCTGATATTACTCATCGGTCGTCTGACGCACTGGAAAGGACAATGGTTATTAATAGAAGCATTAGCAAAATTAAAAGATCGTGACGATTTTCACTGCATCTTTGCCGGCGACGACCAGGGAAGAACCAAATATACCGAAAATCTGCTCACGCAGATTAACAGCTGCGGCATGGAAAATTGCTTTACATTCATCAGCCACACCGATGATGTGCCAGCATTGATGAAAGCCTGCGATATTGTTGTTTCGGCTTCCGTGGAACCAGAGGCCTTTGGACGCATTGCCGCCGAAGGCGAGGCAATGGGCAGAATTGTACTAGCCTCAGATATTGGCGGTTCGCTGGACAACATCAAAAACGGCATTACCGGTCGCCATTTTAAATCCGGCGACGCAGAAGACTTAAGTAAAAAACTGACATGGGCTTTGGATTTAAAGGCACCAGAGCGCCAAAAAATCGCCACCACAGCACGCAATTTTATAAAAGAAAACTTTACAAAACAAATTATGTGTGATAAAACAATCGCCGTCTATCGTTCTTTGATGGACAAAAGTGAGCCATAAATTCCGGAATGGCGAGCGAGGATCGTTATCCGGAAGAGTTTTTAATTCTAATTAAGGGGTATAAAATGATAAAGATTGAACTACCGGACGGCAACATAAAAGAGGTAGAGGCCGGCATTTCCGGTTTTGACCTTGCCAACGAAATAAGTCACAATCTGGCAAAAGTCGCATTGGCTATAGAAATAAACGGCACATTAAAAGATCTCACTACCCCGCTCACTACCGATTCCAAAGTAAAGATAATCACATCAAAAGATAAACACGGGCTTGAAATTCTGCGCCACTCATGTTCGCACGTTATGTCCGAAGCCGTCAAAGAGCTTTGGCCTGACGTACAGGTAACCATCGGTCCTTTCATTGAAGATGGTTTCTATTATGACTTTTCACGTAAAGAGCCTTTTACGACCGAAGACTTTTCTAAGATAGAAGAAAAAATGCACGAAATCGTTAAACGCGATGAAAAAATAGTGCGCGAAGTCGTCAACCGCGAAGATGCCATAACCTTGTTCAAATCACGTGGCGAACACTACAAGGTGGAAATAATTGAAGACCTACCGGTAGATGCGGTAATCACCCTTTACCGTCAGGGAGATTATATAGATTTATGTCGCGGCCCGCATGTTCCATCCACCGGCAAAATCGGCAACGCTTTTAAGCTGATGAAAGTAGCTGGCGCTTATTGGCGTGGCGATTCAAAAAACGAAATGCTGCAACGTATTTACGCTACAGCCTGGGCAGATAAAAAGGATTTGGATGATTACCTGCACCGCATGGAAGAAGCTGCCAAGCGCGACCATCGCAAACTTGGCAAAGAAATGGATTTGTTTCACTTTGAACCAGAATATGCACCTGGTGCCGTTTTCTGGCATGACAAGGGTTACCGTATCTACCGCCGTTTGATCGAATATATGCGCAACCGCCAGGAGCACAACGGTTATCAGGAAATTTCAACGCCACGCATTATGGATCGTTGCCTGTGGGAAACATCCGGCCACTGGGAAAAATACGGGGCACACAACTATTCCGGCCAGACCGAAGATGGCAAATGGTTCTGTATCAAACCAATGAACTGCCCGGGTGGCCTGCTCGTTTACAAACAGGGCATAAAGAGCTACCGCGATCTCCCTCTGCGTATGGCAGAATTCGGCAAAGTTAACCGTTATGAAGCCTCCGGCGCCCTGATGGGATTAATGCGTGTACGCGAGTTCACACAGGACGATGCACACATCTTTTGCACACCTGAACAGATGGAAGAAGAATGCATCACGACCATGAAGTTAATTTTTGACATTTATAAAGATTTCGGCTTTGAAAACATTAAAATTTATCTGTCCACTCGTCCGGAACAGCGTATCGGTTCCGACGAAATCTGGAACATTTCCGAAAAGGCCCTGGCTCATGCACTGGAAAAACACGGTTACGCGTATGAAATCAATGAAGGCGAGGGCGCTTTTTACGGTCCAAAGCTGGAATTTATTTTGCGCGACGCCATCGGTCGCGAATGGCAATGTGGTACGATTCAGGTGGATATGAATCTGCCACAGCGCTTTGATATTTCCTACATCGGCGAAGACGGTGAAAAACATCAGCCAGTAATGCTACATCGCGCTTTGTTCGGCTCTATTGAACGCTTCTTAGGCATTTTGATTGAGCATCATGCTGGCCGTTTACCATTATGGCTCTCACCAGAACAGGTGGTCGTCACGCCGGTAACCTCAGCGTTTAACGGTTATGCCGAAGAAGTGGTCGCGGCCTTGAGGAATGCTGGTCTAACCGCCAAAACCGATTTACGTAATGAAAAGATTAATTACAAGATTCGTGAACATTCGGTTGAAAAAGTACCTGTTATTATGGTTGTCGGCGCCAAAGAAGAAGCGGAAAAAACTGTAACCATCCGTCGGCTCGGCTCGGAAAAGCAAGAAGTTATGCCACTCATCGCAGCTGTTGCTACTTTAGCCAAAGAAGCGGAAATGCCACATAAACATGAAAACAACCGTTCTTCATCCACACTTGCCGACGATGATAAAACAGACAAACGCATCCCTGCCTGACGGTGGGTAGCTTTGATACAATGAAGCGCAGGCTCAACCCTGCATCTGACCGGAAACACAGTGCTTTGGCACTGTGTTTCTGTTTATTGATTTTTTCAGTTAACGCACAATATTACCGATTTTGGATTTTGCCTAGCAACTTTCAACTCCATCGCCGACCATTCCGCAAGAGCTTTCCTCCGATATCTTTTGTTAAACAAATCTTAAACTTCCACCGTTAAAATCAAACAAACGAAACATATTGACGAGGTACACGATGAATAAAAAGCTGGCTTGGACTATGGCAGCTACTGTTATTTTTAGCAGTATAAACGCTGTAGCAGATGTTTCTCCTGATGCAGAGGAAGAAACAGTAGCACAAAAACAGCCCAAAGTATATATTATGCCGGACGATGTCCGTTGCCACTTGCTGAAAAAAGAGCGTATAACCTATTGCATCGATAAACATGGTGAACCAATAACAGGCGAATTGCGTAAATACCGTGAAGGTGAATTAATACGTTCTTACCCTCTGCAAAAAGGCATTTTAGAAGGCACCGCAGTATCCTATTACATCCGTGGCGGTATCTTATCTGAAAAACCCTACACCAAAGGTAAGCTCAACGGTACCGTCAAAAACTATTATGAAAACGGCAAAGTAAAAGATGTCTTGCCATACATTAACGGCGTTCAGGAAGGCGTCACAAAAATCTATTATAAAAACGGCTATCTGCAGGGGCAGGGCATTTATATCAACGGTAAGCAAAACGGTATGACCCGCCTGTATGACACTGCCGGTAATTTGGTTTACGAGTTGCAATACAATAACGACATACTCACCTCCGGCTATTGCCTCACACAAAAATCACCGCAAAGCGCGCCGTCAAAACACGAGCTAACTGATGAAGATATCAATCAGCTGAATAAAAATCAAACAAGTCTGGAGTTGAAAATCTTGCCGGATCGCTGCGCTCTTACAAGTTGAGTAACGACAATTGAAGGATATAACAAGAAGGATAAAAAATGGTCAATAATCTCAAAAATCTGCGCAAAGCCCGCAATATCAGCGTTACCGAATTGGCGCAAAAACTTGGCATGTCACAGGGAAATCTAACCAAAATAGAAAATGGACAAGTGGATATGAAAGCAGAAACAGCCGCCGCTCTGGCTGAAATTTTGCAATGTACTCTAGAGCAGCTTTTGGCGGACAGGGACAGTACCGACACAACAGCGTTGGCAGCATATTTTAACTTACCCGCCGATGCCATGATCTTCCCCGTGCGCGATGACACCATGGCTCCGACACTGTTTCCTGGCGATATCGCTGTTATCCGCCCGACGGCTGTACAGACAGGCAACGGCTTGTATGTGTTACAAATACAAGGTAGAGAGGTTATTCGCCGCCTGCAAACCCTTTCAGACGGCAAAGTGGTATTGCTATGCGATAATCAGGTTTATCAACCCGAATACGCCGCCCTATCTACACTGCAGCTTCAAGGACGCGTCATCAGTAAAATTTCTCAAACAGCAATAAGCCGCTGAGACAATCCACAACTTCCCGTCGCCGTTTTTGATTTTCACATACCGCGAACAGAGGTCAAAATAAACATTCTTGCCCCTGTACGCCTTTGAGGCTTTCCCCATAACAACAACACGATTCAGAGATTTTCATAAATACGGATTGTAAAGAACCGTTTTTTTATTGTATTCATTATACATTTTTTCTAGAAATACACACAGACAAGAGAGGATATCATTTGTTGTATTTATCGTCATGCCAATCCGCACTTTTTTTCTGTAACAGCAAGCATCTTGCCATTAATTGCACACGACAAATAGTTTTTTTACTATACACAAGCATATATTCCTGAAGTCACCACAAAAAGTTATCGCTGATAAGATAAAACACTGTAAAAACATTATGTTAAAACAATTATTCATCATCATGAATAATTAGACAAATATTCTCAACATGAATAACCATCCCAAGCTTCTGCACCGAATACTTGAACAAGTATACAATCGCAACCAGCCAAACCCTAATCCATCCTTTCAGCTCTAATGATTTTTTATACATCGATTATCATTAAACTGCCGACTACGTTATAAACATCGCTGCACCTCGGTGTTTTTCCGAAAGAATAACTACCTGCAAATTCCCAAAATATTTATCTCTGAATTTACATAAAACGTCAGTCACTGCTCACAAAGTCAATCTGTTTTTTAGCACAAAAAAAATAGCTGCGGCGTGAATACCGCAGCCATGTATTTTGAACAAACAGAACAATAATCGGCTATACCGGGGTTATATCGTCGCAATGTGATATAATAGAAAGATAAACTTTTTCCAAATTATAAAGTTTTTCTTTTTCATAAGCAAAGGCCAAATTAACGGAATCCTTATATTCGCAAATAATCCGCGCATCATCTTCATCAATCAAATTCGGATTTTGGCCGATGGAAAGCAGATTATCGCGATTTCTCTTGGTAATTTTCAGCATTTCCGGAGGCACGCAACTCATCACAACCAGCGAATGATTACTATTAAGCATAGATACAACTTTTGACACCGTTGACGTATCCATTCTCGGCTCCGGCCAAACCAGATGCGCCACTCTCGTTTTGCCGATCACTTCAGCCAATAGCACCAACTGTTCAGGAGAAAAATAACACCCTGTCAAATCCAGATACACCAAAGTCTTAAGCTCTTTAATCGTTTCCATAAGCAGGTTAAACAAAGGCTCGTCGTCAATAAAAATAAAGCATCTAATAGACAGATTGCGCAACTTGATTTGTTTTTTAAGTAGCATCAAAATTTGGCGTAGCATATCTCCATCGACATATTTATTTCTGATCATAGATCTTTTAATAACTCCGCGTGCCGAGGAATAAAGCCCCTTAGTGTCGTTATCTGCAACAAAAACCTCCACTGACTCAATGCCTATAGAAAATTTCTTTAAATCTGTATATTCGCCAAGCCAGAGATAAACCTCTTCAATATCTTTCTTTTTGGTGCAGGGACGTTTTAAAATGATTTCTTTAACGGTTGAATCATAATAACCGAAACTATTTCGTGATCCACATTCATTTGAAAAACTTTTCATCACAAGTCCTTTCATTTCCATACACAACCTTTTGGTTTACAAAACTCAACTAAAGGTTGTGTAATTAATTTTTCTATAAGCATACTATAAAACAAAATAAAAAATGCAATCTTTTTTATCAGTTTCACATCTCTATTATCTTTTCCATAACATAAAAACTAAAATGCCTGCCATCTTCCCATTGCACAACTGTAAATAACAAGAAAAACTGCTCAAAAAAAATTGTCAAATTAAATAGGTAGTCTATACTGGTAGCTGTTAATAAAAAAAGGAACCAAAATGATTGTAGAAGATTATGCATGCATCGGCCTTGCGGTTATTACTGTTTTCTGTGGCTATGCCACCATTGCCAGCCGTATCCGCCTGTCGCGCAAAAACGCCAAATATGCGGAACTTTATGATAAATACAACGAACTGCAAATCAAAAACGCCATAATAGAATCCAAATTCGCCGATACCGTTTCCAGCGTAGCCAAAGCCGAATCGGAAAAAAAGGCGGCGCAGGATAACGCAATCCGCCTTGAACGCGACTTAAATGTACAAAAGGCATCTGCTGTCACACGCGAAGCGGCACTGGAAGAAAAAATACGTTATCTGGAAAAGATGAAAGAAGATCTGAGTTTAAAATTTCGCGATATCTCCAACGAAATCATCAAAACCCAACACGAGTCATTTTCTGCAGAACAAAAAAATACATTAACTGGCATTCTAACACCTTTTTCCGAGCAGTTGAAAGCCTTTAAGGCCGAAGTTAGCAATGCACGGGAAGAAAGCATCAAAAACAAATCCAACCTGGACGCACAGCTTGCCAGCCTGATAAACTTAAATCAGTCCTTAAGCAAAGACGCCCAAAATCTTGCCGAAGCGCTGAAAGGCAACAAAAAGGCGCAGGGCAACTGGGGAGAATACCAGCTTGAACGTCTGTTGGAAATTTCTGGTCTCCGCAAAGGTCTGAATTATGACACCCAAGAAGCGTTCCATGATGAAAACCAAAAACTCTGCCGCCCGGACGTAGTCATTCATCTGCCCGAAAAGCGCGATATAATCATAGACTCCAAAGTATCCCTGAACGATTATCTTGTCGCTGTCAATGCCAAAGAGGATACTGCACGCAGCCAGGCATTGCAAAACAATCTTGCCTGTATCAAAGCACATGTGGATGAACTCTCGGCCAAAGAATACCAAAAGCTACTTAAAGACAACACATTAGACTATGTTATCATGTTTATCCCGATAGAAAGCGTTTATATCGCAGCATTGGAGGCAGATAAAAACCTGTATGACTACGCCTACAAACGCAACGTCATTTTGGCAACTCCGTTGTCACTGCTACCAATTCTGCGCACCGTGGATAATTTATGGCGCATAGACAACCAAAACCGTAACGTGCAGAAAATAGCTGAAATAGGCGGTAAGATCTATGACAAACTTGCCGCTTTCGTAGATGACATGAAAGCAATTGACCGTGGCCTAAACCAAACCGAAAATGCCTACAAAAACGCCATGACAAAACTGTATGGTCGCGGCTCGGCTCTGTCTATGGCCGAAAACATGAAAAAATTCGGTGCAAAAACCGGGAAAAAGATAAACCTGCCAATACCAGACTCAGATTTTCTGCCCGAAAACGAGATAGTGCCGGAACTAATGGCGCCAGCAGTCTCGTCCGCACCTGATGATAACACTGCAAACAAAGAGGAGACCTGATACATGGTAAATATATCCGCAAATAAAAAACCAACATCTGCTACCACACGCCATAAACCGCGCATTCTATTTACCGGTGGTGGTTCAGCCGGGCATGTAACTTTAAACCTGGCATTGATTCCATGGTTTTTGCAACAGGGATGGGACGTTTTTTACATTGGCTCCTACGGTGGGATGGAACAGGATTTAGTCGCCCGTTTCCCCGAAGTTCGTTATTATGGTATTTTAACTGGCAAACTCCGCCGTTATTTTTCTTGGCAGAATTTTGGCGATATGGTCAAAATTCCCCTCGGCTGTCTCCAGGCCTGCCTGAAAGTGCACCAAATAAATCCCGACATTATTTTTTCCAAAGGTGGCTTCGTATCTTTTCCTGTTGTTGTCGGCGGCTTTGTTAACCGCAAAAAAATATTCATGCACGAGTCGGACATAACCCCCGGCCTGGCCAATAAAATGAGCCTGCCATTCGTCAGTACTTTTTTTACCACTTTTCCTGAAACAAAACGGATGATTAAGCAAAAGCAAAAAGTCATCTGTATCGGTCCGGTCCTGTCAGACCGCCTGTTTGACGGCAACCGTGAAAAAGGCGCCGCTTTAGCCGGTCTGACAACGGACAAACCGACCATCATGGTCATCGGCGGTAGCCTCGGAGCTAAAAGCCTAAACGAGGCCGTGGCACAAAATCTGCCGGCTATTCTCTCAAAATACCAGCTGGTACATATTGCCGGCAAAAACGGCTATAATCCAGATTTAAAGGGCAGGGGATATATACAATACGAATATGTTGACGCCGGATTAAAAGACTTGCTGGCGTTGGCCGATGTAGTTGTTTCACGCGCCGGTTCCAATTCTATTTTTGAACTGGCCAGCCTTTGCAAACCGATGATTTTGGTGCCACTGCCATCCACAGCATCGCGCGGCGAACAGAGCCTGAATGCCCAAAGCTTTGCCGATAAAGGTTATGCCGAAATCATTGCCGATGAAGATATCGCCAAACCGGAAATAATACTGCCAATGTTGGATAAGGTATATGCCAAACGCATCTCTTATATACAAAAAATGCACACCGAACCGGTTAAAATCACCTCTGCTGATGCCTTGTGTCGGCAGATTTGCGAAGCCTGCGACATAAAATAACCACCCGCAGGTTATCATTATTCATCTGTCCGCAACTTCTGCATAAAATAAAGCGCCAACTCAAACCTCTTTCAGAATAACAACCAGCTATTTCTGCTTTTTCTGCCAACCTTTAGCTGCCCGCGAATAAGTAAAACCGCGCCCGCGCCGCCGTGTATTTTCACCCGGCTGACAGATAATACCGCACACCGTCGCCTGTCGACAACCGGTAATTTCCGGAACCGTAAACGGAATTTTTTCCAAAAAACACCGTGCCATATCAGCAACCAGTTGCGCTTCCATATAGCGCCCACTTATCCCGTATTCATCCGCCATCGCACAACGAAATTTTTGCCCGCGCAACCTTGAGCGCACTTCTTCTGCCATACCTTTATGTTCAGGTAGCACCAAGCCACACCCAGTCAGCAGGTTGATAAAGTCCCAATAAATCTGCGGATTACGCCATCCACCACCAAACATAAGAAAATACTTTGGAAATTCAAGATCTTTCGGCAAAAAACGCAGACTTAAAAATACTGTATAAGCAGCAAAATACGCTACCGTCCTCAAAATATCCGCCTCTGTCAGCGGATAACGCTGCAACCTGGCTCCCATGGTATAAAGATGCGGCCCGCCAGATTTGGGAGGCAAAATGTCCAAAAAGTTGTCGTCGGTTGCAGTTTGTGCCGCTTCATTATATAAATCCCGAAGCAACATGCTATTGATATGCCCTCCTGCCGCCAAACGTCCATCTTCGTCAAAATCCTTGCCATAAAAAGCCTGTGCCAACATATCAACATAGTGATTAAACGGACCACAATCATAGCCACAAACCTGTTTGCGTAAGGTTTTCCCACTGCTAACTAACGCAACATTGGCTGTATTGCCGCCATTGATAAAACACACCGGAAAAAGTCCTTTTTTAGATAGAGTATAACTCAAATGCAGATTATGCATCGGTGCCAGGGGTGCCCCTTCGCCGCCATTAAAAATATCATCGGAACGAAAATCATATACCACCGGTATCCCAATTAATCTAGCCAGTTTTGCCGCATCAAAAATCTGCGTTGTAAAAGGCTCTCCGTTATCCGCCAACGAAGGCGGATTGTGTACACCTACCGACTGTCCATGCAACCCAATGGCAACAATATCTTTTTTATCTGTACCACCCTGTAGAAGCTGCTCAACAGCCTCAGCCACCAGCAGAGTATAAGCATCAAGAGCCTGTTTAAATAACGGAAGCTGTGAAGCTTTTTCCATATCCGACCCCAGAGCCGTAATTTCTTCGCGCAACGCCAGCATATCACGCCTCAGCTCGGCGGAGTAGGGCAGCGATACACTAGCCAGATTGCGGATAACATTATTCTTTTCAAACAACGTCATCACAGCATCAACGCCGTCAAGAGAATTTCCTGTCATAATACCGATGGTTATCATCTGTTTCTCCACATTGTTTTGAAATCAATGTAAAGGGATTTTCTTAATATCGGATTAAAATTTTCACTGTCAGCCCAAATGTTATTTTGGTTATAAAACCAGTAGGATACGCATATTTTTGTTTTTTTATTGACAAAAAATCATTTTATTCTATACTCCCACAGATATTTTTATTTTTATTAACTTAATTTTTTTGTTTATTATGAAAAGTAAAAAAGCTTTAGCCACAATAATATTTGTGGCATGCGTTGTATTAACCGGCTGCAGAAGCCAGTTGACGCCACTCGGCAACGGACTGTACCATGACAAAGAAACGTCTTTACAGGACATTGTCAACACAGCCGAAAAAAAGATTGTACCGCCTTATGCCAACGAGGTCACATCGCTGCACAACAATATGTTTATCTGCCGCTCGCCAGAAAATTTGGAAAATAACGGTATTCCGGTATTTTTTGCCGAATGTGAACGGATAGACAGCCTTCCTGAGTGCATCGACTGTTTTTCCGACAGTAAAATGTATCTGTATGCATTGGATTCTGATTTAGCACAGAAACCTTTGTCACCATGCCGATGCAGCATCGCTGACGACACGCTTTATCTGGAGCATAGCGGACTAATTTCCCGCTACCATCTGGCTTATCCCGACATAAAGGATTTGCCGTATGTGAAACCTCTCAGTAGAAAACGTAGCTTTGCGGCAATGAAACCTGATCGAAAAATTATCGCCGGCATTGCACATGGCAATACTTACTATGCAATGCGCATAGTAACGCAAAAGAATGTCTGTGCCGAGGAAAATTTCCTTTTCTGTCACAGTACCTACGGCCTGGCCTATGGTGAGAACATTGGCGGCTTTTGGACATTTTTCATTCCATCAGCCCCTGGCACTCCCGCCACCATCACCGAAGTGCCAAAAAAGAGCTGGCTGGTATATGATAAAACCCGCTGCCAGGATTTTTTAATCATCCGACAGAAAAAAAGATGGATCATCACTACCCTTAACGGTCGGCAGCGAAAAAAGATGACCCGCCGTGAATGGCGCACTCTCCGCCTCACGTTGGAAAATCAACGCGGTCTCGGTGGTATACACATTGCCGAAATTGCGTGCATGCACTTGCTACCATAAAAACGGACGCAAGTCTGTTTGTTGACAGATTTGGCCACCGTACCCATTTCAACGCCTTTTCCCGCCAAAAAAGCAGGAAAGGGCATTTTTTATGCTTTCTTTTAGCAAGGAATCACCATTTTGTACATTTTACACAAAAAAGCTTGCAAAATATTTTCTTTTGACTATAATGAATTTTGTCAATTTTATTATTCACCCTATAAAATAACAAAATTATGAAAAAATTATTATCTCAGGCGATGGTTTGCGCACTCGTATTCCTCGCCACAAGTTGTGGTTTCAAATCAACTGAAACACCGTTGCACGGAAATCTGGTAACATTCACCGCCATAGGCGAAAACAAGGATGACATTCTCATCGGCGTTAAAGAAAAAAGCACTGATGGTATTGCCGACCGTGTGTTGATTACTCCTGCGCATTATCAGGAAATAACATCAGACGGCGATGTTATCATCTGCAAGGTAGCGGATATGAAGCTTGAAGTTTACCATGTTTCGAACGGCAATCCGATAGGCAGTGGCAAATTCGAACTGTTTACCAAAATCCCATCAAGAAAAGCCTACATCGGCACCAAGTACAAAACAGTTACCTATTACTTTCCTGAAAACGGCAAAACCATCGTAACCCAAAACCGCTTGGAAAGCCTGAAAAACCTGTTTGTTAAAAACGGCGACGTATGGGAAGTTCTGGATTATGATGGTAACTTAATTTGGCAGGCACCAGCTTTGATCTGGCTGATAAAAGACAGCAAAGCTTCTGTTGAAACATTCTACATTGCCATCCCAGGCGAAAAGAAAAACAGCGGCTGCACCATTTATGACATCAACGGTAAACAGTTAAAAAAACTGACAGCAAGCCGATGGAGCAGGGCGCAAAAGAATCTGAAAAACATCAAACCTTTCGGTAGCGACAACGAAGAAACTTCAAGTTATGCAGAAGTTGATGGTCTGAACTCTTTGTAAAAACATCAAAAAAAGAGGTAGCGCGACAACTGCCGCCACCTCTTTTTTTATGCTGATATTTTTTATATGCATATTCTTATACTTTGTACTGGCTGACAATACAGCCTTATTTCAGACATATTTTTTCTTTTTTATCACTTATCATATCTTTGTATACAAAAAAACGCCACAAATGGCGCCTTTTAAATCAAACTGGCGGAGAGACAGGGATTCGAACCCTGGGTACCCCGTGAAGAGTACAATTGATTTCGAGCCAACCGCATTCGACCACTCTGCCATCTCTCCATTTAGAGCGATATATAAAGGCTAATAAAATAAATTGCAAGCAAAATTTTATCCCGTCGACAGTTTTTGCTCACCACAAGCCAAGCCTGAAAAAATATCAGTCATTCAGTCATCAAGCATTCTGCACCGAAAAAACGAAACACCGCAAGGCTATTCCTCTGATAAACACTACCAGTCGCCACATTGCTTTTTATCCGCGTCCGTTATTTTCTTCGCGCCGATACATCCGGATTTGAGAAGAATTACCCCAGGTATTGAGTTGATTTAAAACTTCCGGCTCCAACAACAACTTATCAACGCTTTTGTGCGGATATTTATTCATCATTTCGCCAAACCAAACCGCTATTTCCCCAAGGCTGATTTGGCGCCTGCCAACCGAAATATTGCCATAATTAACCATCTTATTTTGAGCAATACCGTGAATTTTCTTATAAATCCGATCTTCCAGCACCAACGAATAAAGGGTAGGCCCCAGCTCAGAAATAACCCCAGTTTCAAACCGCGATGCCACTACATCATAACCATCGCCATTAATCCGGTTATCAGCAGGAGTTTCGGCCGAAGCTGGCTTCTTCTGCATCGTATGTTGCAGTTCATGGATAATAATCGCACCCACCGGCGAATAATCGCCTTCGGTCAAATTACCACGACTGTCCACACCAAAACTGATACCTACCGTTGCACCACGCCGATACCAGAAAGCCACAGCATTGGCATAATCATCAGTTTCAGCATCGGTCATATACCATAAATTTTTGTCTTTAATATCTTGTTTTTCAAGCCACTTCTTCAGTATCTCCCGACTGATTGTGTTGGCCTTCGCGCTGTCGGAATAACTCAGAACAAAACGATCATTGGTATTATAAAGTGCCAAGGCAAACTGCTCCACACCAGGATAGTTTTCCACCTTTTTTTCCAACGCCTGATAATCTTTGTAATACCGCCCAAACACCTCATCGCGTTCATCAATCCAGCCAATATCCTTGCCCAGCACTTTATAATAGTCGTCACCATAACGCAGCACCTTTTCAAAATAAAGAAAAGTCTTTAAGTTATTGTAATCGCTGATATCAACCACATCTTTCTTCCCTTTGATCCGCGTCATCTGTGCCAACATCTTATAAGCGGTAATCCGATATTCTTTTGCCTGTGACTGCGTCAATCGCGAACTCTGCTGCAATTCTTGCGTTTTAGCCAGCCCATTGCGAACGATTTCCCAAAAATTATCCACGCTTGCCGGACAATGATTAAAATTAAAATCCGTCAATTTCGGCGGGTTGGGTTCGTTCATCATCTGTTGCAATTCTTCCTCGCTGAATGGTTCCTTGTCTTGCAGCTTTGTCAAATTATATTTGTCAACCGTTTTGGCATAAACTGATTTTAACGAAGTTTCATGCTTTAAAGAACTGTCCTGGCGTGTATCATTCTGTTTAGAAGAACAAGCGGTAAACATCAATGCCGAAGCAATCAAAAAAGGTGCCGTTCGCTGAAACATCCGTTTCGGCAAAACAAAAGACCTGTCTTCCTTATCGGTACCAAAAACTTTAACCCGGTCTGTAATAAATCCTGTATAAATATCTGCTTTCATTCCTTGTCCCCAATCGATTTTTATTACCGTACCATCGCTACATTTTTTAATTGACAAACACCACTTTGACCAATGTGCTGTTCATAAC
The DNA here is from genome assembly GCA_964416205.1 of uncultured Acetobacter sp. Classification (GTDB taxonomy): domain Bacteria; phylum Pseudomonadota; class Alphaproteobacteria; order RF32; family CAG-239; genus CAG-267. The sequence goes on from CAYQDC010000012.1 coordinate 22,615, forward strand.
ATAAAACTGATTATTTCTTTCCACAACAAACAGATAACGGTTTTTCTTCAAAGGAAACATTAATTCTTCATGTACAAAATCAATATTATAATACCCTCCATCAGAATTCCTAAGCACCGCTGTCCGCATGTCTTCATTAACTTCTAACCGCATATCAGCATCAAAATGCAGACCTGAAGACATTTCTAGCATGACTTCTCCGCGTTCATTTAACAAAAAGCAACCCATAATCTGCATCCTTTCATCATTTTTTTCTCAATATGAAAATATTATATACCCAAAACCTCACTCTGACAACAGAAAAATATGTCTCCAGGCAGAATACCTGCACCAAAAAAAGGAGCCAAAGCCCCTTTTTTTTATTTTTACCATTTAAATCAAACCGATAGACAAACCTAAGCTTCCTCCATATCCAGAAAAAATTTACACTGCCAGCAGATTCTTTAAATAAGCAATATCTTTGAGCCACGGCTGCACATCAAACGGAATTCCGTGCCCAGTTTCCATCGTAATCAGCGCATTGTCATCGGTAAAATCGCAGACTAAACGTCGTATGTCATAATTGCCGTCGCCATAATGCCGGTGGTCATCATTGGTGCTAGCCATATCTCCATCACACAGGTGATACATGACCGGTTTCAGGGCATAAAAAGCCGATAGCATCTCATAAATATCGCGTTTATAAGTATTAGCCCCGCAAATTGCATGAGAAAAATCAAGACAGAACTTGGCACCGGTTTCTTCAATAAAGCGCTTGATTTCTTCCGGTGTAATCCCGTGCAGCTCACGTTTGCTCTGCGAACAGTAACCGGGCAGATTTTCCACCGTCAGCCGCGTCTCGCCGAACGCCTTAAACTGACGCATGCTTTCTTCCAGATATTTTTCGCCACGCCACAACCCCGGGTGCAGAATAATAATATCCGCGTCAAGCATATCAGCAAATTGCTGTGAAGATTGAAGCCGTCGGCGATTGTTTTCAAATTCTTCCGGATTGGAAATATCAAGCATCTGTACCGCATGTGGCGCATGAATTACCGTCAACACACCACTGAACGCCGCCTTGACCGCCACATGTGTATCGTCAAACGTATCGGGCAGGGCAAACAGCTCCAGATAGTCAAATTTGCCATCTTTAAGCGCTACTTCTGCCGATCGTACAAACTCTTTGCTTTTAACAAAATCTTTTGACCAAAGTTTCAAACCGAACCGTCTTCTTACCATCTTCTTGCAATCCTCCGCATATTGACTGATATTCCGGCGCACCAATGCCCGCCATACCATGGTGATATCCTTGCCTCCGGCAAAAATCAAGCCTTTAATCCGTATTGACAGCAAAAAAATACCGTGCTAGACTGGCAACAGTAAAATATCATTATATCAAAAATAACGCGGAAACAAACATTTCCGCCATGTTTAATCATTAAATTTATTTATTATGTTTTATCCTTTTGTAACTGATTCAAAAACGATTGCTATTGTCACCAAAAACGAGCTACAAAGCTTATATGAACAAACATTGACCAATCGTTTTTCGCTGGTTTTGCTACCCGTGAAAGAAAAAGAAGCTCTTTCTCTGCGGTTGCAGATGCCAGATTCCGGCTCTCTGGAATTGAAAAAAGACCTGCACCTCGGCTGCACGGATTTCATCGCCTGGATGCAAGCTATTGCCCAAAAGCTGAAAATGCTTCATACTCGGAAAGATTGTTTTCACTTTCGCGACTTGGGCATCAAACTTTATAAAAAAGAAGAGCTGACCATTGCCGGCACTTTTGAGTATCTGGCACGCGCCTATGCCAAACGCATTATGCAGCACGGTTCATCTATCATCGGCAACCAAGCGTTTGCATTCAAAACCGACGACATTCGTACCGCTTTTAAAAACGCAAAAAATCGACAGCATCAGCAGCCCATTGTCGACCACGCAAAGACTTTTATCCTGCTACGGGAATACTTTACACTTAACGGCAACGAACCCTGCCATACTGACTATGAGAAGCAGCGTCGCTGTTTTATGGAAACTTTTTTTACCGCCATACTTTCCTTTGGCGACTGGCTAAAAAAAGACATTTATTATCTTAACATGTTGCAACTTAATTGAACATACCGCGCCGAAACCATGTCGCCGCACCACTTTGCCCCATGTTTTGCATTTTGCAAAACGGGGCTTTATTATATATCTCGAAAACCACCAACTTAACCAGTGGTTTCGTAAAGCTTAAAGCTGTGAGTAGACAATAACCGAAAAAGGCTTTATGATAAATGACGTTAAAAGTATATCACATACAAGTAAATTCAATCTGCTTTAATAATATGAAAGGATTTATATTGTCATACGCTAATCATAATTAAGCGAAACGAAAAAGAGAAGAGGGGATATCATTCCGGCGCTCCGAAATCGTTCGCTCCATCATCGCCTTTAATAAACGCAAATAAAATGATTTTATACGTCGGCACAAACAGCCACCAACCCGATTTGTTGAAGTCATGTACCCGCCGAATAATCAGCATCACCGAAGGCAATAATGTCGCTGCCGAGATAAAATTAAGCCACCAAACCAACCGTAAATAATCTTCTGTACAAACAAAAAACAAATAGAAAACAAGAAGTTGTAACAAAGTTGTTAACAAAGCGAACGACCACAGTTCTTTGCGACTGGCACGCCCTTTTTTAGAACAATATTTCAAAAATAGGCATTTAAACATATAATAAACCACCGAGCGTTCACCGCCACATTTAACCGGTGGAAGAGGAGAAAACACGGACATCAGTCGGAATTTAAGACTTTTCCAAACCGGCAGAACCGCAGTCGTACCGAACCGCACCATTTCTGAGGATACATCGCCAGCCGAGACAGAACGCGCCGACAGCTGGATCTTATGCGGTTTATCATCTTCCATCACAAAAGCATGGTGTCCAGCCGTTGCTGTCTCCGTGTCCATTTCTTTTCTATCATTATTTATAATCATTAAAAACAGGAAAGCCCCCTCCCGCCATCAATCTACCTTGTCGCATAATGTATATTATGTATACTAACACACGGACAAGACATTGTTTTAACACAAAAAATCTTATACAAGATTCTAGCCAGAAAACGAAAGGAAACGGACAAATGTCACAGGCTATTTTTACAATCTTTGATAAAAAACTCAATGAAATTCAAACTTGCATTGTAAGGCAAAATCGCCTCATCGCAATCAGAGAGTTTGAAGATTTATGTAAAGCTGAAAACAGCTTTCTAGCTAAACATCCAGAAGATTACAAACTTATTCAAATTGGCATCCTAGACGGCGAAAAAGGCATCATTGATACAACAATCGTCGACATAATGGAAGCAACAGACGCAGTAAAAATCAATGAAGCAAATAATAATTGAAATAATTAAGTGGGGAGGCTGGCTAATAGCCAGCTTCCAAGCCCTGCTCGATAATGGATTTATTTAACAAGGAGGTAAAAAATGTCAAGAAACTTTTTTTCAAGAACAGCACAGAGAACAAAAAAAATCAATCTCAAAACAAAATTTCAATTTGGAGGCGACCGGCTCTGAACATCACAAACCTTTTAAACTTTTACTTTACGGAGTGAAACTAAATGACTGAAAATGAAGAAAACAATCATAATATTGATTGCGGTTGTGAAGTTTGTGAAAAAACAATCGAAATCAAAAAAACACCATTCAAAAAATTTAATAAATATACGGAGTTTTCTAAAAAATTTGATAAAGAAAAAATCAAAATAAAAAGAAATGGTAAATATGTGAACGCGTATGACTACGCACAAAGCAACCGAACAGGGACAGAAATATACGCAACACTGGAAAAATACAACGGCAATTTAAAAATGACACAAGACGCTATGAAAAACTACGCTTTAGAGCTAAGGGGTAATATTGGAGAAATTGGCGACTTACAAACAGTTTTAAACAATAAAATCAAAGCAGAACAAATTTGGGAAAATATGCCGGAAAAAATTAAAAAACAATTTAACTACTCAATGAACGACTTTTTAGAAAACGGCGAAACTTGGGTTAAAAATATGATAGAAGAAAAGAAAAAAAGCCTAAAATCAAAAAAGGAAAAGGAGGAATAAAAAATGTCACGTGAGGGAATTATCAATAATGCAGTGCCGAAAGTACACAGACCACGAACAACGCACAAATATAAAGACAGTATGCAGACAACCGGAAACGTCGGTGAAATCATCCCTATTTTCGTTGATGAACTTATACAACCGGGCGACACGCTTAAAATCAATTTAAACGCATTCAGTCGCTTAACAGTATCATCATATCCATCTATGGACAACCTAGTTTTAGATATTTATGCATTCGCACAGCAAAAAAACAATATGGTATTAGGCTACTCGCAATTTTTAGGAGAAAACCTTGAGGGCGCATTTGAGCAAACGGCAGAATATGAAATGCCCAAACTGCTTATAAACGGAACACACACAAGCGCAAGAAGCCTATATAATAGACTTTATGGACTACCATTTTCATCAACAGCATACGTAAATTTACCGCTTTCGGCACTACCTCTTCTTATGTATTGGCAAGTTTACAATGATTGGTTTAGAGACCAAAACTACATTGCACCAGTTTATTTAACAAAAACAAGCAGTAATCCAACATATTATATAAATATGCTTCCATTAAACCAACAAACACAACAATACGTAAGTGGAATAACAACAGACCCCTACTCTACGAATTTACAAGTTATGGCACTGGCCAAAGCTTGCAGATTTCACGATTATTTCAGTTCAATTTTACCAGAACCACAAAAAGGCGACCCAACACAGATTCCATTGACCGGAGAAGTTACGGGCGCAGTTTACGGCGACGGAACAGCTTTACAATTAACCAGTGGCGACACACTCGCAACGCTTGGATTAGCATACGCAGATAGTCACGGATATTCATTAACAACAGCGACCACAAACTATAATAATTTACCTCAATCAGGCGCAAGCAATATTTTTGAAGACATCGGGCGTTCAAACTATGTCGGCGTACCTACACAATCCGAACTTGGAGAAAATAGCAGTGGATTAACCGCAACGATTAACCTTGCAGACGCCGTCATCGGTACAATGAACGATATGCGAACATTGGTTGCACAGCAACACTTCCTTGAAAATAACGGCATATTCGGCACGCGTGAAAAAGAAATCATCCGCAGTCGTTACGGCGTGACATCACCGGCAATCGCGACACACACACCGGAATATTTAGGCGGGAAGCGCATACCAATCAATATGGACACCGTACTACAGACATCATCAACATCAACAGAAAGTCCACTGGGAGCGCCTGCCGGTTACTCGGTAACATTTGACAGCGACCACGTATTTACAAAATCATTTGATTATCCAAGTGTTGTAATGATTTTGGCAGTTGTCAGACAAACACACCGCTACAGTCAGGGCATACCTTGCCAACATCAAAAATTTAAAATCCTCGACTACTGGACACCGGAATTTAACAACATAGGTTGCCAGCCAATTTATATGCAAGAAATCTATGTAGACCCGGCAGACCGTGAAACAGATAAAGACGTTTGGGGCTACAAAATGCCTTGGCAAGAATACAGAGAGGGAAGAAATCTTGTGACTGGTATGTTATCACCTACCTACTCTGAAAGCTTAGACGTTTGGAATTATGCCGACTACTATGAAAACGCACCAGTCGCCTCTCAAGAATGGTTACTGGAAACACCGCAATACGTCGACAGAACGCTAACAATCACTTCTAAACTTTCTGACCAGTTTATTTTTGATTTTGCTTTTGACGTTACAAAAATAAGTGAAGTACCAGAGTTCTCAATTCCTGGATTAAAGAAATTCTGATGAAAACACCAAAAGAAGAGTTTGAAGAGTTGCTAGGAATAGCCACAGAAAACGCCTTGCAACTCTCAAACAAAATAAAAAAATATTGTGAGCTTTACGAAGAATGTCACAAACAAGGACTAATTACACCGTATATTTTGCAAGAAAAAAAGGCTACAATGTCAAACAATTCGTCAGATTCTGCACAGTTGCTAGCTATATTGCAAAAAGAAAAATACTTTTTAGGAAAGGAGCGGAAGAATGGGATTATTCAGTTCTATAGGAAGCGCACTTAACAGCATTACAGGAGCTAGCAATTCGGCTAGTCAATCTTATAAATACAGTTCTGCTTTACAAGCGCAAAATTGGGAATACCAAAAAGAAGCTATGCAGAACGCGCACCAATGGGAGGTTCAAGATCTGATAGCGGCAGGGTTAAACCCTGCACTATCGGCAGACGGTGGAAGCGGAGCAAGCACTGGAGGAATGAACGCAGGAACAGGCGGAATCGGTGGACAAATGGGAGACGCCGGGGGAATGCTTACTGCAATCAGTCAATTCGGAAACCTTGCCAACTCTACAAAAGCCACAAATGCGCAAGTTTCGGCACTAAATGCAGAAACATCAAAAAAAATTGCAGAAAACAGATACATTGATGACAATATGAAATCGGCAATTTTAAACACAATAGCAGACACAGACTTAAAAAGAAGTATGTTGTCAAACTCTGCTATGGATACACAGCTAAAAAAAGCACAACGAAAATATAATGAACAAATGACCGCAACAAGCGCACAGGAAGAAAAAGTCCTAAAAATGGAAGCTTTATTGAAAAAAGCAATGGAAAGTAACACACAAAAAGACACTGAACTAAAAGGAGCACAAGTAAGAAACACATATAGAGACGCAGAAGTAAAAACCGAAGAAAAATTTTTAAAAAGGAGTCAAACACAAAGAGAAAGAATTGAAACAGATAAAACAAGATACGGAAAACTAGCAAATAAATTCGGAACAGAACTAGCAGAATTTATAATAGAGGGATTGCTAAACAAACACAGCAGAAAAGACAAACGAAAAGCAATAGAAGCATTAGACGCCTATTTAATGGATACAGACTAAGGAGGATTTAAAAATGTACACAGTGGGTTTAAATAATAATACAGACTATGGAGCAAATAGAATCCGAAAAGGCATAAACACAGCACAAAAAGCAAAAACAGCAATCGAAACAATGAACTCAATAGCACAGACAATCTCTGCTTTAATGGCTTAACATGACACACATATAAAGGCGCGCAACCCGCGCGCACTATTTTTTTCAAAATAGTGTCAGTCGGGCTTAATATATCAAGTAATAGACGCCCGACCTTTCTTTACTAAAGAAAGTGAGTAGAAAATGACTTGCACAAATCCTTTATACCTCTATTTAAGAGGTACATATCCGATTTATGTCTATTCGGAAGAACAACTACACCAACTTAACAAACCAAAATTCGAAGAATGGCCAGGATTTTACCAAATAAAAGTACCGTGTGGCCATTGCATAGGTTGCAAACTAGACAGAGCGAATGAGTGGGCAACACGCGTTTGGTGCGAATGTCAAACTTGGAAAAACAGTTGCTTTATAACATTAACTTATAATTCGGGAAAACGAAACAAACGCAGAAAAGGTGAACTAGAGTTTGAATATAATTTACCAACAACAGAAACAGGAAGAATGACACTATATAAAAAAGACTTCACTAATTTTATGAAAAGACTAAGAAAACAAGAAAAAGGAATAGAAAGCTGGATAAATCCAATAAATAACAAAGTGGAAAATCCTATAAGATTTCTTATGTGTGGAGAATACGGACCGAAAAACGGACGGCCTCACTATCACGCTTGTATATTTAACTGGACACCAGATGACCTAGTATTCGAAAAATACAACAAGAACAAAGACGCACTATATAAATCAAAAAAACTTCAAAAGATTTGGGGACACGGATTTGTCTTAGTCGGCAACTTAACATATAAATCAGCTTGCTACGTTGCAAGATACACAATGAAAAAAGCAGGATTTGAAAAACAACACTACGAAAAAATAGATGTAGAAGAAATAAATAAAAAGACAGGTGAAATAAAATTAAAAGTAAAAAGAATAAAAATAGAAAAGAAAGGAAGACCAATAGACGAATTTATAAATATGTCGAGAATGCCAGGGATAGGCTTACAATACTTTAATAAAAACTTCAAAATAGTAAAAAGAAACAGCGGAATACTAATAGAGGGAAAACTTAAAAAAATACCAAAATATTTTAAAAGAAAGTGGGAAGAAAAAAATTGGGAAGACTTCCATAGATGGAGACTTCAATATATAAAAACAGGTAAACAACTATTCGAAAACATATTAAATAAAACAATTCCAAATGATATACATATACATCAAAAAGAAAAAATATTCCAAAGAAAAATAGAAGAAAAACTGAAAGAAATAATAAAACTTAACAAATTACCGCGCGAAAACATCGTAGTCAATACCTGTTAAAACGCTATAATTTTACAAATTATAGACTTTTTTAACAGGTTCCAAAAAAAAAGGCTTGATTTTAAAAAACCGCTACAATAGAATAAAAACACGGTTGGCAGTTGTCCGGCTGCCAACTATCATAATAGGAAAAAAATATGAAGAAAAGAAGATTAATTGTAGAAGAAAAAATCACCTTTTGGGAATTTTGCAAAAGGAAAATTTTTGAGTCTATATGGGAATTACTACCGATTATAATCATACTTTTAGGTCTATTTTTTCTTAAATAATTGGCAAAATAAGCATTTTTTTAGCAGAAATGTAGCCAAATCAAGCGCATAGTGTATATTATGTATACTGAGACAAACAAAAAAGGGAGTACTTCCAATTTGCCACAAACTAACATACAATTTTCATACACCGCAGACAACATCTGGCCCCCAAAACACCAAGCCTTCCAATTCAAGCGATAGCCGCCATTTTATCCTCAAGCTTGTCCTTAGGTTTAATTCCCCATTCACGCACCGTCCAGTACCTGTCATCTTCTTCTTTTTCCAAAATGCAAACAGCTCCTGTACCGACTTTAATGTCAAATTCTTCACTAAATTTCTGGAAATTTCCGGTCAGATACGGTGCAAATCTAATAACCCCGTTTGAACTAACCACCAACACCGTTTTACCTTTGTAATCGCGCTCAACTTCGGCCACAAAATTCTTCCAAGCCTTAATTATCTCATCAGGATTAACATTCCATCCCTCAGGCACTTGCGCATTCTCATTCCAGGCATCAAGCGCTTCCTGTCCGATGCGAGCAACAACCTCATCCTCGGTTTTTCCCTCATCCAATCCATAATCTATCTCGGTAAAACGAGCATCCGCAATTAATGGAATGTCTTTATCTAATGCTGCAATAGCCAGCCTCGCTGTTTCCGTTGTCCTTTTAAGCGGAGCCGCAAACACTGCCGCTGGAATAAGTGTTCGCATTTTCAAATACTTACCAATATTCGTTCCCCGCTCAGTTTCCACCAGGGGCAAATCCGTCCGCGCCCCTACTCTGAGCGGCGTCTGATTTTTGGTAAAAGTATTCCCGTGTCGCGCAATAATTATTCTCGTTATCATCAGCATCAGTCTCCTAAAATATTCCCTAAGTCTGCAGTCTTTTATACAAAAACTGCTAATAATTTAATAAAAAACCATCTTTCTTCAAAATTCGCCATATTTTTCAAACAAAGCCTCCGCCCGTTTGACATCTTCGGGCGAATCCACCCCGCTCATACCTTCAAACTGGCGATAATCTACTTTGGCGATTTTGATTTTCATGCCATTTTCCAAAAAACGCAGTTGCTCTAAACCTTCAAGTTTTTCATAAACTCCCTCTTCCAGTGCCTTGAACTTAAACAAAGAATCATATTTATATCCATAAAGGCCAATATGCCGGAGAACAGGACTTTTACCTCCTTTTTCGCGTAAAGCGTCTTCTTTACGGATAGCAGGCATAATGTTTTTTGAAAACCATAGCGCATAACCATTCTTATCCACCACACAGGTCGTTCCAGAAAATGGCGTTGTCTTTTTGCTTTCGCGCAACTTATCCAGCGCTTCCCAGCTGAGTTCAGTACATGGCGTCACCAAATCCACCGTCGGATCATTTTCAAAGGCTTTTATCAACTCTTCAATAAACCATGGCGGACAAACCGGATTATCACCTTGCAGATTGATAATAAGCTCCGGATGCACACCGAGCATTTTTACCGCTTCGCAAACACGATCCGAACCAGTTTTACAGGCATCGCTCGTCATCAGACATTCCACACTGTGCGTTTCACAAAAGCTTTTAATTCGTTCGTCTTCGGTCGCCACCACAATTCGCGCCTCTTTTCCAACCGTACCTTTACGGGCGATTTCCACCACGCGTAGCAACATCTCTTTACCGGCGATTTTAGCCAACGGTTTACCTGGAAAACGCGTTGAACCATATCGCGCCGGAATAACAACAAGGGTCTGTACCATCATTTAAACTCCGTTTTACACTTAATTTCATAATGCCCGATTTGCAACGCTTGACAAGTAAATCAGCAAAGTTTTACACAACCATGCACCTATCTGTTCTACTTTTATTCTTTTATTTTAAAAAAGTCAAGAAAATTCACAGGCGTTTTAGTTTCTTGCAAATCTTTGCGGATAATCAGCGGCGAAAACTGCGAAAGCTTATAATAGCGTTTCAGAAAATCAACATCAGGTTCGTCAAAATAGGGCTGCAACCAGCGCTTAATAAACGCTTCTTCATCTTCTTTCGGCTCCGGCACCTTTTTCCACACCTTGGCCAGCTCCTTCCAGTAAGATGTTAGATCATCTTTGTTGGCATCGCTCATCATATTGGTATATTTAACGAGATAAATAAACTTAGGCATATTATCACGAATAATTTTATTAAGATCAAATGCTTCGCCCACGCCGTAGATATAATGTGCCACCTGTGCAACATTGCCATTGCCGAACCAATAATACGATGGATTGCGCCCATATATATTAAAAAAGAAATAAACGGGGTTGATAATCAACTCACCAGGACGGGAATTACGCATAATATAATTATGCACAATAAAATAGCGCGGATATTTAGTGTTAGGTGGTGACAGATACAGCAAAACCACCGCAGCAACCATTGTCAGCACCAGCACCGCCTTGGTCAACCACCGGTCTATATGCATAACCGCAAAATCGGCAATCACCAACGCCGCCCCCAGATTGCTGAATAAAAAATATTGTACATACGGTGATCCGAATAGCATTTTAAAAATAAATTCGCCAAACAGCAACGCACAAAAAATTTCCCGATACTGATTACGCACCGCCAGAAAATAATGCAACAGCATCACCGCTACCACCGGCAGTAGTGCTACCACCCGCCAGTTCTGCAAAATCCGTGCCCTGCCCATAAAATCTTGCATCCAGGCGTTAAGCTCATAGTTATAGATAAAATACAAATCCCAGCTGTCGGTATAATACAGATACAGCAAAAATGCCGTCACCATCCCCGCCGGCCACACCAGCATCTGCCAAACAACCCTGCTATTTACCTGCTTCTTTTTCATCAGATAAAGCATATAAAATCCAAGGAACGCCAGCAGCAACAAAATCTTCTGCAAAAACAAAAACGACAACACAAACAAGACATAAGCATTGCGTATATCCTCGCTTCTGCCCACCTGAGCGTCACGGATAAAACGGAAATAAAAATACAGCCCATAAAAAAAGCACCCCCACATCAACGCATCAGGCTGCAGTTCAAACAACAAATAATAATTATCATATGGTACAAAAAACAGCACCAGCGCCAGCCAGAAAACCGTTTTTGGCAACGCCATAAAATCGCGACAAAGCCTGTAAACTCCCGAAAACATAAACACATAGCCAGCAAAGGCGACAATCCGTCCGGTATACAGCACCAATGCATTCTGATAAAAAGCCGCTGTCAACGGCGCCAACAAATACCACAACAGAGGATTATGGTGTTCAAAAAAGTCACGATAGGGTATTTGTCCCTGCCAAACCAACCATGCCGCATGCAGATGTTCAGCGTGATCCATACAAAAATAATGGAACACAAAAACCCACAGCAAAAAGAGCACCTGCATACCAATGCAGATACCGAGAAAACAGGCCAGAAATTTACTTTTCATTTCCATAACAATACATTATTCGCAAAATTTTTAAAATCAGGTTAAGTATTTATCTTGCAGGATTATCATTACCGCCTGCATCAATCACTGCTGGAATAAAATGTCCTATTCACCCTCTCTTTTCAGGTGTCATGTGATATCAATACGGAAATTTTGGCGCATTAACATGTTCATCTTCATCCTAGACAACATTTA
>CAYQDC010000013.1:0-9680 GCA_964416205.1 uncultured Acetobacter sp.
AAGTGGTTGACGCTGTTGAAGTCGTAACATTAGCATAATCGGGATAACGGAGTCCTTCCGTATCCATAATAGATGTTATGCGACTATTTACCCACGCCGTTGTAGGAATCTGCGTACTGGAATCATCAGAAGATAATGTTGCTGTTCTTACGACACTGCTGTTGCTAAATGTTGTAGCTCCTGAAACAGACAAGGTGCTGTTTAATGTTGTAGCTCCGTTAATCGCAGCAGTGCCACCGACGCTAATATTATTTGAAATATAAGCATTATATTGTAAAGTTAAAGTACCTGAAGTACCCTCAATTATTCTGGAGGTATAACTGCTCGCACCTGCATAATGGAAGTTTATATAACCGCCATGAGTATAAGAAGAATTAGCGGGAATAAGCTCCACCCCAGCCGATTGATAATACCATAAACTAGACCCGATATAAAAATTTGAATTTATGATTACATTACTGGTAAATGTCTTAACACCACCAACAGTTTGTGCATTTGTTAAATCACAAAAGTTACTATATAAATCAGTCTGGTTAGTTATTGAACCGCTTATATTTCCCCATGTTATTGATTGCGTTTCCAAATACTGCCAATGCTCATTATCAATATATGAGGGATTTTCTACAAAATTATAAGTATTATCATCAATTAAACTATATACTTGGTGGTAAATATTAGAAGAGTCTAAATAGCCCAAAACAGCACCCTCAGGATAACCCCCGATAACATCACACTCTTCCTGATTAAAGGTTATAAATCCCCCCGCTTGTATAAAGCTTTTAATATCGGACGCCATATATAGCATTCCGTTCATATCTTGCCCCCACGGTGGTAACCCGCCGTCTGCAGGCGCAATCATCGTCATATCAGGAAAACCCTCTTTTACTGACGCATAGTTAGTCCCAGTCGGGTCGGTGGGAATTTCGTTGCGAGTTCCCTCACTTGCTAACGGAGACGCTATCGGCGTTGGATAAATAAGCTCACTGGATTTCATCGTTAAATTCTCCCTTTTGTGTATCTTCTTTTATTTTCTTTACTTTTTTAATGGTGTCAATAGGATTTTCCTCAAACCCTTTAAAAATTTTAAATATGCCGTTAAATATGCAGATTCCAAAAGAACCCGAGATTAGGACTATTGTGTACTTTATTAACCAAGCGTTCGGCGAGGTTATTAAAAACTCGGTAATAAATGAAGCTGGTATGCCCACCAAGAGGCTGGCAATCGTCGATTTAAAATATTCTGTCAACCCTTTTACTCCTTTCAAATATGACGCCATTAAACTCGAGAATATCAGCAACGGCGCTATGTCGGTTAAATCTTTCCACAATTCCTTGTCCATAGCTTTTTCCTTATATGTAATGCCCATCCCAGAACGGCGCAACACTCCACGGCATAAACCCTGTATTGTCAAAACCAAAAATTATTGACTGGTCAAGAATATATATTTTATCCTCAACCCCCGCTGGCGTCGGTAAAAAATCCCTCGCATATATAACCGCTAATTCCTCATCCGTCGGCGTAAAGTTCAGCACATAATAAACCGTCATATTTAGCTGGTCTTTTACATACGCATTCGTCGTTACCGTTGCGTGGTCTTTAAAGATAAAATTTAAATACTTGTTTATCTGTGGCACTGTGCCGTCCGTATGGATTAACTGAAGCTTGCCCAATATCAACCGCCGATATAAGTCCGTTGATATTGTTACCTGCTCGCCATTAACATTATATATACGGTTAACATTTAAAGCCCGCCCCCATAGGTCAAGCCCCCAGTCCGTTGCCGTTGATATATTTAAAAAATTATCTACAACACCCTGCCAAAAGCTGTTTAAGTTTTCAGAATACCAATCGTTCTTGTTACTTATTAAGCTCTTTAGCTTTTCCGCATTGTCATACTGCCAAGTAATGTTTTTCATTAAATCAGCTGGCAACGCAAACGAATCGTGTATTTTTATATCAGTCATTTATCGCCACCGTTATGTTGTCTTCAGTTATTCCCGCTACTTCCGTGCAAAACAACTGAATAGGTTGCGCCGACATATTGCCTGTTGCGTATAATATTGAAACAATATCGCCACTAACTGGCGTTCCCTCAACAGACACCCCATAATTAGCCAAGGTTACTGAAGCGCTGTTTAATAGCCAATTTGAACCGTCATAAGTAAAGTTATATACGCCGTTAGTATTGCTTACTGCGCTGGCAAATGTTCCTGAATCTACACTTGCCCACGTAACACCGCTTGTTACACTCGCTTTAATTATAGACGCTATTGCGTGATTAGCTGGCGTTACCAAACCAACCTGACAATCTGAAACAATAATGCCCGATATTTGCGAAGTAACAACTGCAGATATTAACGCTGGCGATATTAAAGCCCTTATGCCAAGCCCAGAATAGTTAATGTCGGCATACTCGCCATTAAAATAATCAATAATAATGTTTTTAATATCATCTTCCAAGGTTGCCGAACTTACCCCAGTATTCGTTACCGATAAACTTACGGCAATCTGTATCCTGTCTGGTATGTAAAAAGAAACATTGTTTGTCGTATTATAATCCTTGTCAATAACAACTACATCCGTGTTGCCATTCCAAGCGCACCCCGCCGACTTAACCTCATAAAGCGCATATGCTACCTCTTCAGCATCACCGCCGTCGACAACCACCAGCACGCTATGCCCTACCATAGTATAATTATCAACCGTGCGCTCTGTGCTTAACGGATTCTCAACCGTGTAAACATCGTTTACATTAGTTACCGCCAAAACCGCCGATTTATAGTTACCAAATAAAGCCGTGCCAGTAAAAATAGAATTTAATAACCGTTGTTTATAGCTTGCATCGCTTTCCTGTTCAGCACCCAATGTTGCCGATTCCGTATTAGTTATTGTTTCCCAACCCGATATACCCAGCGTTGACGAACCTATAATTTTATTTAATGCCCCGACTTCAAGCTCAATCGCCCCTGTTGTCTGGCAATAAAAAGTACCTGTTGCCGTGCCGTCATCGCCGATTATTATCTCGCTTTCATTAAGCCATATAACTCCGTCTGCAGAAGCTTGCGCATCCGCTGGTATAACCGTACCCGCAACACCTGTTACCAAAACTGGCGCTGTTGACGAATATGCCCCAATCCTCGGCGTGTCAAAATTAGCTCCCCACGCATCTAAAGCCGTCCCCGCCGATAAATTTATGTTTATCAGCACATTTGCCATATCAGCATTAAAGATAATAGTATTTTTTCTCGCTTGCGTTTCTGCGTCGATTAACCGCCCCTGTGGCGTCTGTTCTTCTAAAGATAAATCAGAACCCAGCGCATCGGTAAATTCCGCTTGTACGGTCGTTAAAACCTCTTCTGTGTCGGGAATAATAACTCCCGAGTTTGAATAACTGTAATTTCCACCCTCTATTGTATCAGCCATTTAAGTCAAGCTCCCCATATGTCGTTGATATTTTTACTTCATAACTATATACATCGCCATCAATATCCGCAGTGTACTCATCAACACTTGTTACCTCATCCGTATCCTCAAGCTCTTGTATTAACTGCTGTTGAAACAACTCAGGGTAACAAGGACTGTTGAATATCGTATTAAAATAATCTACACCCTTTTCTGAATCGTATAATAGCTCGCCCCGATTGCCCTGCGCTTTGTTAGTTAATATATCCGCCATTGCCTCTAAATCTGTTTTTGTGGCAAGGTTGCCCGAAGCCGTTAAATATATGTCATTGCTGTCGTTAATGGCTATTGTTTGCATAATTAAACCCCCTATTGTGGCGTGCCTGTTGTGCCACTTCCGCCTGTTACACCGCCGTGAATATGCCCAGACAAGCTTATGCCTGCGCCCACAACATCACCTGAAGCCGTTGCCGAACCGTTTATAGTAACATCACCATTTACCGTTAAATTGCCGTTTATAGTCGTTTCCGCCGTTACTGTAGCCGTTTCCGCATTTACTTCCGTGGCTGTTGAATTAACTACTACATTTGCCGTCGTTATTGTTACTTGCCCGTCTTTTATACTTATTCTGGTTGTGCCGTCTAAAGAAGATATTAAAACCGCCGTGGCATCATCTTCAGCAATCGTATATTCGTTTATCTTATCAGGTATAAAAAAACTGTCATCATACTTATGTTTTCTATAAGTGTTAGGAGAATATTCCGCTAACTGTTGTTTAAATACCGATATATCCCTGTCGCAAGCCACAATCCAGCCAATGTCGCCAATCGCAACTGGAAAACCAAACCAAAATCCCCCACCAGACAAGGTTAGAATAGGAATATTAACTAACTGCGGTCTGGTTAGCTTGTCGCCGTCTGTAGTTAGCTCATACGGTAAAATCTGTAAAGTCGCCCTGTTTGTTGTCCTGTCATACTCAATAACCTGCGCTGGCGCTACTTTCTCAATCCGAGATAATATCTTTTTTTGTAAAAACTCTAAAACACCCGCCTCACTACTTGTATCAGCAGGGTTTATTGACGGCGTCGATATTGTTTCAAACATTTTTACACCCCTGTTCTTCTGGCATATATATCGCAATAAAAAGCCGTTTCCCGACTGGCAAAATCAAAATCCAATGTATAAATTTGATAATACCCATTTATTGACGGTATTTTTACACTTTCAACTTTAATCCAATCGCCACAATATAACGACGGGTCTAGTAAACAGCGCACTCTTATCCCAAACTGGTCTGGCTCTGGTAAACCAATCATCCCAGTATCTTTACTTATTAACTTTACACTCCGCCCAGTCGTTTTTGCTACTTTGTCAACCACCTTTAATAAGCCGTTGTCCTCATAAGCCAGCGCATCGGTTAATTGATTAAATTCTTTTATTAACTCCGCCTCTGAACCCGCAAAACTAAAGCTGTCAACCGTTTTGTCCTCCGTTGCCTCCCAATCAAGGGTTAAATCAAGCTGGTTTGCTATTGATTGTGCAATCGTGCTGGTTGTTACATTAGCCACCCCATAACTTAACGGCGTGCGTTGATTGTAATATAAGCTTTTTGCCTCAATATTAAGCCAAGTATCTGGCATCCCATTAGGTAACGCCTTGTATATATCGCCTGTAAAAATACGCCCATAACCTGTGTTTTCATAACCCGCATATATGTTTATTTTCTTTAAGGTATTAACATTTATATAAGGACTGGTATAAGTGGTTAAAAACTCAACATCATCTGCAGACAAGTTAGCAACGGAGATTCTCGCTTGTGAAAATAAAGAACCCATTTTGCGACTTACCCGCCCTTTAATAGCCAAGCCATTAAGCCTCTTCATAACAGTCGAACCTGTTTGAACCTCAATATAACATACTCGCTGGTTATCCATTAAGCTCATCCTCGGTTATAAAGTAAAGCAAACAAGAAGTGCCAAAATTTTCGTAATTAGGATAATTTTCGTTTTCAGTGGTAAATAAAAAATTGCCCCCCAATTTCTCAACCAGATAATCATAGGGAATGACGGGATAGTTCGGGAAGCATATAAAAGGAATACCTAGCAGTTCGTCGTCAACCGTTACCGACATCATAGTAATATCGTAAACCGTTTGTAACAAAACATGTATATTCTTATCTATCCCGTCAACTTGTACATCGAACTCCTGATTAGCATACGACGAATTAAGATTTATTTCATATATCATTTTACTTAATCCCCATTTACTAAACTATTAAGCCAGCTCGAAGTTTTGCTTGAAGTCGTCGCCTGTATAACACCTGAATTTACCGTTGAACTGTCCGACGACGATAATGCCGAAGATAATGCAACATAGGTCGCTGTTACCCTCTGCACCTCTTTAAAGCTTATACTGTAAAGTATTTTATCATAAACCTCACCCGATAATTCTAACGGCAAACTGGCGACAACCGCATTTTCTATAATTTTATTGCCCGCTTTTATCTTTAATATTTGCCCCTGTTGATAATAATTCGTTAGCGTTTGCAAACTGGAGGTATCATCAACAGCAATATAAGCCTGAATAGTTACTCGGCAAGGGTCAAAAATTTCGTGGTCGGTTATAACTGCCCCTGTTTCCAGCGGGTGCTCAAACAGTTTCGCATTGTCCTGTAAACTAACCCGCACCACCTCAATATCGTTTAGAACCTCACCACCATTGTAAATAATAAACCGCCTGTTCTCTGTACCCATACCAATAACGGTTAAAACAATGTTAGTAAATTGTATAAGCGAAGAAGTCGACACCGACGCCATTTTCTTATTCCTTTAATAAAAACCATTATCAAAAGTGGTCATTGTCTGCAAGCCGTTATAAAACTCTTCAGCATTTTCGGCTTGTGTTTCAACCGTCATATTCTGAATAACTACACTACTGTTACTATTATTTGTTAGCGTTTTAGTATTATCAATAGAAGTTTGATTTTGTGATTGCGTTGAATAATAACGAGATATTGAACCCGCTGGCGTTGCCGTTACTGGCGCTGTCATAGCCGTGGACATTATCTGTTGCCCTTTTGCTATACTCGACACCTCAACAGCTTGCTTAATCTGCTGTTGCCCTTTTATAATGCTTGTATCAGTATCAGCACTTTCCGTCTTGCTTTTATCATCACCGCCAAAACCAAACAAGCCCTTTAATGAACGCCATTTTTCTTTCAACCAGTCAATCTTTTCAAACAATGCCTCAAAAGGTGCGCTAAAAGCGTCTGTAAAGCCGTCCCAAAAGTCTTTAATAAACTGTAACGCCGAACTGAAGTTATCGACTACTGATTGATAAAAGTCGCCAAAAAGCGCCTCACCACCATTAACCCACGTATATAAATCCTGTATAACGGCAATTAAAGCGGTTATTCCCGCAATTATTCCCGCAATTATTCCCGCCCACATTAAAACAGCAGGGTTTGCCGATAATACCGTAAATGCCCCACTTAATAACTTAACAGCCGAAGTTAGGGTTAATATACCAACCGTTACCGCTCCCAGCGTTGCAATAATCTTTACCGCCCCTGTGTGCGTTGAAAGCCAATCGGTTATATTCTTTATAACCTCTGCTATTTTTACAATAGCTGGCAACATTGAACGGTATAAACTGCCGAAGATATTATCCAAGCCCAGCCGTATGTCCGTCGAGATTTGCTGGTATTCCCGCATCCGCTTTATATCATCTTTTGTATAAAGCTTATATTTATTAGCTTTCTGCAGACTTTCCCGATATTTATCCAAGCCCTGCATTAAAAGGCGGGTTGTTCCCTCATCAATCCCCAGCGTTTTTGCTAAATCCCATTTTTGCGCATCGGATTTTAAGCTTTCCATCCGTTTTGCTATGTTTTCTAACATAACTTCAGGGTCTGAGGATAAACTAACGCCGTATTTAAAGGACGCTTGCTCTAATCCGCCACCACCCTCGCCCATTAATAAGCTCTGGTATTGACTTCTTAACCTTTCAAGCGTACCCGCCGTTCCCTCGGTTGTACCGCCGTGACTCTTAACCGCATTGCCTAATACATTAAGCTTTTCTGCCGTTGTACCCGCTTTTTGTGCTAACCAATCAAGCTGTTGCCCCTGTTCAGCAAAATTTAATGCTTTCTTTATCGCAACGCCGACTGTGGCTATTTTTGCAACGGTTGTCGCAAGACTGGTAAATTTATTTCTTAACTCTAAAACAGACGCTTGCGGGTTGCCTTTAAGTTCAGCAACGCTTTCGCCAAAAGACTTTACCTGCGCTTTTGCCTGCTCCAGCTGGCGTTCAAGCTTTTTGTACTCTTCAGTGCCACCTTTACCCGCATCAACAAGCTCTTTAAGCCGTTTTTCCGTTTCCGCTACCTGCTTTTCATATTTAGCAAGTTCAGCCTCGTTGCGCTTTATATCGCTTTCAAACTGCTTTAAGCCCTCTGTTTTAAAAGCTATTGTAAATATATCAAGCCCTGCCATTTTTTCCGTCTTTCATAGAAGCGGAGGCAATTAAATATTCGTTATATTTTGTGATTGCCACCGCCTCAAAAATATCCATAGCATCTTCTAACGAATAAACAGTTTTTAATTCGTTTAAGGTTGCTTGCCCACTTGCAATAATCTGTCCAATAAATCCGTTAATATTCCTGAAGCTTTCGATTCGGCAAGGGAGACCACTTTGTTCAAGGAATCCCAAACCTTGCCTCCTTGAAAAAAATCAAAATTATAACTCACACACTCTTTCTCAAGCTTAATTAAAGTGTCAAAATCTGGCACGTGCGCATCAATTAAAGCTTTCGAAGTTAATTGTATTGGCTCTTTATCTGAATAGCACCTCAAACAATACCAAAGCATTTTAAATGCCATTTCTTGTGATTGATTAAAATCTTTAATAAATGGCATCAGCCCAGTCGGGAGCTTGAATAAAACCTCTTGTGCTACCGTACACGGCATTTTCGATATAATAAAGGTATTTCCGTTTATTTCTATCTCTTTCGGCTCTATAAGCCCCAAACTGGACGGCACTTTTTGTATCAGCTTGTGCTTTTCAAAATCAAAATCCTTTCTTAACATATTGCTTCCCCTACTATGTTAATTTAATTAAACAGCGTCTTCAAAAACAAACCCATAGTTTTTCGTGCGAATACGACCGTCACCGCCGTATGTATAACCAACAGAACCCCGCTTAATAACGCCGTTAAGGTATGTTTTTACCGTCCCTGTAACGGGATTCGTTACAACTAGGGTAATTATATCCCTTTTCGGGAATCTGTTTTTAGAAGCCCTGTTAGCCTGAAAAATAGCGTCCATTAAACTTTCCTCTTCAGTATTCGGGATTAAAGGAATCTGAACTTCAACCCCGCTTACCGTCGACCAGGTAATTAAGTCGCCATTAACACCCGAAGCGTTGCCCGCAATGTCCATTTCGCCGTTAGTTCCTAAGTCTGAATCTTCAGGAAAAGCCGTAAATGTTATGCCCGCTGGGTATGTTACCGACGCTATAAGCCGACACGACACACCAATAGAACTAGTATCTTGCATTTTTATTTACTCCTTTAATTAAATTAAAACTTGTGAACCCTCAACCTTGCGGATTGTGTTGTTTTTCAGATAAACCAGCGTATAAGTACCGACGTGAATTGTCGCCGACCCGCTGGCCTCTGTGGTTATGTCAATCGTATAAACATAGCCGTTATTAGCTAAATCCGTCGCATATTGCTCATCACCCATTAACTGAATAACATAAGCTTTCTCGGTTGTTTCTAACTCCCTACCTTTGCTTATTACGCCGTTGTTTAAGCCCTCTTGTGCAACACTTACCAATAAAGAAGTTAAGATTGCCTCGCCCTCGGTATCAGCAGGGATATAATCCAATGCCAAGAATGAGTTTAAAAACTCGGTTGCCATTGCATCTTTAAGCCAAGCCTCATTATCATAAACCGCCGTATCTGTGCCATCCGCATTAAAGCCGTTTTGATAAAAAGCAATTTTCTGCCCGCTCTTTTGTGTCTGCCCATTGTAGTTAATACACAAGTTATCAAGTGTCTGGTATAATGTACCGTCATCCTCACCAACAGACACTGGCTGGCTGTCAAACTGTTGAAACATATAAGACTTAACGCCATTAGTTTTATCATAGTTAGTGGTTGCTGGTAAAATACAAGACATTAACCAAGCTGGCAACGCCGTTTCATCACCATAGTTAATATTATAGTTAGCAGTCATCCCCTCATAGCCGTTAGCAATTTCGATTCCCTCGGCAT
>CAYQDC010000013.1:9690-34195 GCA_964416205.1 uncultured Acetobacter sp.
GCATAATTGCCTGCGCCTAAATCAAAACTAAACCGATATTGCATATTCTGTTCAGCTACCCACGCCCCAATGGTCGCCAAGTTATCATACGCATCGGACGCCGACGCAAATGCAAATGTTAAGAAGTTAGTGCTTATGTTAATTGACGAGTTAAGTACATCGGCAATCGTCTGTTCAGCAACGCCGTTAGATAATACTGGCGCACTTGCTACCGTCCAGCCTAACAAGCTTGCCAAATCCGTACCAGATTCGCTGGCGGTTGCGTAATCAACAGCATAAGAACCCGCCTCGCCACCTCTTAATATAAAGGCGCTGTCATCTGCAGAATACTCAACTGTTGCGCTTGTCCATAATGTACCCCCGCTCGTATTGCCCTGAATAGCCGTTTGAATAGCGGAGGCAACATCAGCATAACTTGTCGCCGACGATAAATCAATTCCGCTAACCTCATAAGAAGTTCCGCCCAAACTTACAATCATAGAACCGTCGGTAATCGCCGTAAATGTAGCCAACGCCGTTAAGCTCTGCGTTGAATACATATAAGGTGCTAACGCCTCAAGTGAATACCGCATAAAGGATATTTTGCTCGCTTGTGTCGCTGTTTTGCTAATCCAGCTAAAATACTCACTGGCAATCATATATTCGTACGACGTTGAACCCGCAAAATCAGCAACATCACTTGAGGAAGTAAACTCGTAAACCGTATTCGTTGCAAACCGTTCATTTTTTGTAAACAGTCGCAAAATAAGGTCTTTTCGTGAAGCCGTCGAAGTGTTCGCAACCGCCGACGTAATCGCCACATATTTACTCATAGGTATCGACATATTTTAATCCCCTAAATTTTATAAACATTATCAACAATTTTGTTAATTATACCAACATCCTCAGCCCAGTTATCGGTATATAAATAAGTGCAATCAAAATACGGCATTAACTCAAAATCGTCGCTGTCGTTTACAAAATCTTGTTGCCTGATTGCGTCTGCTCTATATTGCGCATAACCTAAAGAAGCAAGGTATTCTATCCCACTTCCTGACTGAAAGTATGCACGCAAAAACTCTAAAATATCTAATCCATTATATGTTTCAACAGTATCCTGTGCCAGCTGGCGTCGGGTTGCACTAAACCTTATTCGCGCCTCTTTTTTTGCTAAATATTCCCTGTCCAAACCAACTGTGTTTTTTATCTTTTGTCGGTATTGCCTGCCCAACTGGTTATAATCCGTTACCGTTACAAATAAAGTCGGCTTTATCGTGGTAAATTTAAAAGCCTGTTTTAATTGCCTGACTTCCCAGCCCTCAATACCAAACTTTTCCAAAGCCTGCTTAATACATCCTATAAAGTCGGCATAAAGCTTGTTTTCTGTTTTATAATTAAGAACCGTCGCCATTTCTTAATACCTTTACTTCGCAAAATATAGCTTTTGTCCAGCCGTTTGTATCATACCAAACTTGATTCTCAACAGTTTCATAAGTACCACCGTTATATACCAATCTATCGGGTTGCTCATTTTGTGCCAAGCCCTCAATTAAAGCAGGACAATATAAAGTACGGTAATTTTTACTTAAATCCAAACCCAGCTGTTCATACATCTTACTGCTTACTGGTTGAAAAGAACCTGTTACGCTTATCGGCTCTTCATACTGTGCTATATCCCGCCCCATTTCATCAATAACAGTTCCTGAATACTTATATATCTCAACCGTTTTATTCGTACCCAAAACCGCCGTTGCGTTCATAGCGGGAAGTAATACATTAAAAGTCATATCTTTTGCACCTTGCTCTGAATACTTGCTAACATCTGCCCACTTGCCTGTAACGGCTTTGTCCCCATTTCACCTTTTTTCTGGCGTTGCATTAAGGTAAATCCCGATAATGCAGGACTGTTTATTTTTATAAACTCTTCAGTCAAAACACTCTGTAGCCATAAAGCAAGCTGGCTCATCGCTTTTTCCAAACTTATATTGCCGTCAAATACCGACATAATGGCGTTTAGAAAAACTTGATTGCCCTCTGTACTGTCAACCCGCTTTATAGCATTATCCATAAAGGGTCGAGGCGGTATAACGATATTTTGTGTGCTTTTCTTTAAAGGAGTCCCCTGATAAACAAACCAACCACGCATTTTATCCGTCACTCGTATAACTGCGCCATTATTTTGTATTCTCGCAACTTCAGCAACGCTTATACCATCCTCGTATCGGTTATTTTCAAACCAGCCCGCTTCTATTCTAAAGTCCGAGATATTTTGTAATAAGGCTTGCCATTTCCTTTTATCAGTCTTTCTCATTATACCGCCCCACGGCTTTACTGGCTTTAAAACACCCTTTCCATTGAACCACCAATGTAGAATGGAATGGCTGTTAATGTAGCGAGTAAAGCCAATAGCTCTAATCCCCACGGAGTTAAGCTCAACCAATAACTCCACGCATCATCAGAAGTCGGTAATTGTACATAGCTAACACTTACGCCATCAACACTTGCGCTTGCTACCTGCCCCGCTGTTGCCGACCCTGTCATCATATCATAATGAAGTTTACACAAGTGCGCCGTTAACAAATAAATTGCCAACTTGCGCTTATCAGCATCCCAACGGGAGGAGTTACCATAATGAACGCCCAAATAAACCTGCGCCCTGCTCAAATAAATCGGTAAAGCATAAGCATACGGCTCGTATTGCGCTTGATTAAACTCAGGGAATAACTCCAAAAACTCTTCTGTTGTTACCGTAACTGTAGCCATTTACTTTATTCCACTTCTAATTTAGGACTTTTTCGCCCCTTGCCTTTATAATCATCATCGGTTAATTGTTTTGAATTATCCTTTACAAGCTTGCCCGCCTCTTTATCAATATTCGGCGAGGTCTTGTAATAATTGATATAACCGTTTTTTAAATGTTCCTGAAAAACTTTATTGTTAGTTAATATCGATAATTCCTCATCCGTTACTTTCGTTACAACACCCTCTGGCATTATAAAGTTTTTATTAGTAACATCAGCACCGCCAGCAATTAAAATCCGTCTTGTAACGATATTAACACCACTCGGACTTCTTGTATAAACATTATAAGCAGTGGCGTTAGCTAATCTTGATAATACATATGGCATATTCTTTACTCCTCTGCAGTCTTTTTCTTACTTGTTTTCTTTTTAGTTTTCTTTTTAGTTTCCGTTACTGTTTTTTCAACCTCAGCAACTATATCTTCAGCACTTGTCGTTACGGTATCAGCAAGGTTTACCACCTCAGCTACCTCTTTAACAAACTCCAGCTTAATGTAGTTTTGATATACTGAACTTGATTCCAGTTTAGCATATTCCTCTGCAGAATAGGTATTATAACCTTTTTTAATCAATACACCTTTAACATATGTATCTGTTAATTTTGAATAAACTTTTGTCATAGTTTTGCTTCCCTTTTAATTAAGGGAGGTGGGAATAAAACCCACCCCCTGTTTTGATTAAATGCCCGAGTAACGGACAACACCAATCGGCTGTGTAACAATAACGCCCGCTGTTGCCGACGCATAGCTTTCAACCGACACTTTAGCCCGCTTTTCAACACCGACAAGACGCAAAACATCTTGTACATACTGTTTCATAACGGGTTTGCCATTTACACGGTCTGCGTGAATGTACATAACATTTGCACTACCGTTAGCACTGTTTAACTGAACAGCCGCTACTACACGACAATTCGGATATGTATCTTTAATCCATTGTGAAACAGATTTAGTACCCAAACTGTTCATAGTATTAAGATATTGCGTGCTTTCCAATGCCAATGAGATTGTAAAGGCATCGGAAGTCGGGTCAAACAAACCACCCAACTGATTTACCAAAGCAGAAACACCTGTAATTATATCGGAGGTAATTTCCAAGAATGTTTTGCTACTCCAGCTTGTAGACAAGGACGCACCCTCAGCCACTGTCTGGTATGCAGGCAAGTTCGGGTCGTTTAACAAACCGTATGTTTTGTTTGTGCCACTAGCATAGCCATAAAAGCCGATATTGTTATGCTCAATAGCCAAGGACTGTGCAACTGCGCTGGCTTTTTCCCTGTGGCTGTCAACCCGCATACGAGAAGCCCGCAGGCTTTCCAAATAACCAACTTCCAAACCCTCTTCAAATCTGCAAATAGAACGGGTTTCAAAGTTCTGATTCCAGCTGGCAAGTGGAATGTTAGCCGTATCGGTATAAGGGTGCGCAGAACCTGTACGCTCCATAATGGTAACGACAACTTCCTCATCCTCAAAACTACCAGCGATTGTACGACCAACAATGTCATCAATTTTTAATGCCGAGGTAACAACCTCAACAGCCTCTGGCTCCCAATACTGAAAAAACTGCACGGGATTAGTAATATTAGCAACGGTCTGCAAGCTGTCATCCATAGCATACATAGTGCTATTAACAACATCGGCTTTAACAGCTTCATCCATACTAATACCAAGGTTGTGCAAGTCTTTTTCAGACACCTTAGCATAATCTTCAAAAGAAAACTTGCGAACTTGTGAAGGCGCAAGCTCCAAGCGAATTTCTGTTTTTCTCATCTGTAGTTACTCCTTAATTTCCTAACTCAAGCACACCGACTTCCCCAGCGTCACCAGAATACTTAATAAATTTAGCGTTAGCAATCTGGGTTTCGCCTGTGCCAATCGAACTTGAACTTGCATAAGCGGATATTTCGCCTGTAGTCTGATTAAAGGTCGCAATATAACCTGGCGCAAATGCTGTTGCCGATTTTACATAAATATGCCCAAAGGAGCATAAACCGCCCTGAATGCCGTCTGGTAAATCAAGCCCAGCAGTTAATCCGTTATAATTAGCATAGATTTTTGAATTAACGCAAATACCTAAAAAATTGCCAGTACCGCCTACAACTGCATATTCGTCGCCCGTTGTGCTTTGCGTATAAGCTACACCAACTTTAGCGGACGTGCTACTAGTACCGACAAGAATATATCCAGCCTCACGGCGTGGAGAATCATCAGCATAATCCCCCTCAACGCCCTTAGCCAAAAATTGATTAACTTTTGTCTGTAACATTATTTATTCCCTTTCAAATACTGTTTCATTGTGTTGCTTTTTTCAAACAAGCCGTCCATAGCAGGTTTCGCCATTTCAGATTTTGCC
Source organism: uncultured Acetobacter sp. (assembly GCA_964416205.1). Lineage (GTDB taxonomy): Bacteria > Pseudomonadota > Alphaproteobacteria > RF32 > CAG-239 > CAG-267. Next base: position 14,823 of record CAYQDC010000013.1, read on the forward strand.
TGAATATAACCAGCCAACACATCTTCTGAATTTTTAATGTTAAGTTTATCGCAAGCGTACTTAACAACCTCTTTAATGGTCATATTGCCATAATTAGCATTATCACCAACCAGCGGACGGATTTTAGCCACAATGGCGTCACGTCTGCCAAAATACTTAACAGCCTCGTCCATAGAAAAAGCCTCTTTCTTTTCCTCTTCTTCTACTTCCTCGTCGTTAGCCCCCGCTTCGGATTTATTATAAGCAAGTTCCTCGGCTTTCTGAATAATAGTCCGCCAAACTTCCTCATCTACTTTTTCTTTCAGAATGCCACCAATTTCATCAATAAGCTTGCGCTTATCAACTTCCTCATCGCTTGCTGGCTTTTCCTCTTCTTCCGACTCAGGTAAATCAGCATCCTGTTCTTTAATCTCAATTACAACAGGAGCTTTTTTTTCCTCTTCAGCCTCGGCGATTTCCTCATCGTCTGCGCCTGTTTCGGAGGGATTATAAGCTAGCTCCTCAAGTTTTGCCGTCAAGGTGCGGAATTTTTCTTCTTCCCCGCCGTCAAACTCGGAAGCTGGCTTCATAGCAATGGCGTCGGCTTCACGCAAAATTTCACGCTTATCCTCATCGCACACTCTTTTTTCTTCCATTTCGTTTAACTCCTTACTAGGTTTATTTAAATCTTTGCTGTCCATCACCCTGACGTCTTTACCCATACGCCCCTCGTCAACCAACGCAATATGGTTTACCCTGACGTCTCTCTGGACAGCGTCGTATGGTCGCCCGAGGTATTCCCCAGGCGTTAACTCATATCGGCAAAAATATCCAACCGATAAATCCTTTTTGCCGTTTTCAATCTCTTGTTTTAGCTTTTCTGAATATATCTTTATATCGCAAGTAACATAACCGTCTTTAAACTCTGGATTCTCGCCAGTTACCCCGTGAATGCCCTTTTCCTCAGCTGGTAACATACCGTCTTTAGTACCTAACATTGTATGCTCATCAGTAATCGGTATAAGCTTAAATGTTTCCAATGTTTCGGGTTTCGATAATTCCTCTTCAGGTCTGTAAACATTATAAACCTTGTCTGGCTCTAAAGACGGGTCTATTTGCCTCCCTAAATATGGGAATATACCAACCTTTGATAATGGGTTGTTTTTAATATACCAAAAATCGTTATAATCAACTGTTTTCTTATCTTCTGCTTGCATTTATTTATTCCTCAAATGACATAACAGCACACATAACACATCTGCAGTACGGTAATTGCCCCGGGAATCCCCGCTCGCCAGTCCGCTCATCAATCACTGGCGGGTTGTCCATATCAAACACTTTGCCGTTTAATACTTTCTTATGATATTCCCTCGGCTTTGCACTACCCCCTGAATGTAGCCATTTAAACTTCCTTATCCCTACTTCCTGAAAATTACGCAGGTTAATTGAATTATAAGCTTTTCTAGTCTGGTCTTGCGCTATTAACTGCGCTCGCCTTTCTGTAGAATACCCAAACTTTCTCAACTCTTTAGCTAACCAGCTTATACCCTCGCCGTTTTCAATACTCCGTGCAACGGCTCCAGTTATCTGTTTAAAGTACTCATTAGGGATTGACTTAATTAAGCTTACATTTTCAAAAATTAAAGCTTTAATTATTTCCTCTTTTTCAGCAGATATTAAACTGCCCGATAAAACAAAATCTTTCGCTTTATCGCCTAACATATCCTTTAAAGCCTGCTTAACTTGCCCATTAGAATAACGGTTAGTGCGGTTTACTAAATCTTTTGCCAATGCTTTTGCTTTATCACTAAACTTATCGCCGTATTTCTCAAAAAGCTCATTTAGTGCTATTCTCGCCTGACTGGACAAGCTTTCATCAAAAGCAATGTCGGGATAGCCAGCTTTATATATCGCCTTTAATCTTTCCCGACACTCTTTTGTCATCGCTTTTGTTAGCTTTCTTAACTCCCTAACATACCAAGCCATTATACCTGCGTTAGGATTAAGCCTGCTCGATATTAGTTCGTTTCTAGCCATTTACTCAAAATCCAAATCATTTACATTAAAGCAAATGCTTTCATCCTCGCAACTAACAAACACTTTGCCGTCTAATGAAAAACAATCAACCTCCTTAATGGTGGTATATATTTTTTCATCATCAACATCTGGCTTGCTGTCGCCAGTCCAATCCCAAAAGCCAAGCGTGCTGTCAAATGGGTGGTCTTCAATAATCATCCCGCCGTAACGCTGGCTGTTCTTTTCCAACTCTTTAATTTTCTTTTCAATTATCCAAGTCGGTATATTGCCGTTTTCCTGAATAACCGATTTAGGAATAAAGATTCGTTCACGGCGAGTTCTTTCAATATTCGGATAATCAACTACCAAGTCAAACCCATAAGCTTTGTCGCTTTCCCAATCTGGCTTTGCAGGAATAGGAATGCCCCGCTCCCTTTCGGCTTTCCTTACATCCTTAAGCTCTTGCTTTTGCTGGTCGGTTAATGCCTCTTTAAAAGCTTTTTCCCCTTGCGGAGTTAATGTACCGTCTTCACGCATCCACCGCTTCTGAATCCAAAAGGTCTTGCCGTCTTTCTTTACCTCATAAGCCTTTGCAGTTTCCCTTTGTATTTCAAACTCGGTATTTTTTGATTTTGCCTCATACTCGGCATCCCGCTTACTTGTAAACTCATTATGCTTAGCATTAAGCTTTTCTAAAGTATCAAGGTATGCTCTTGCGGTTTCCTCCGTTTTATTGTTTTCATAAGCAATCTCGGCTTTTAATGCCTCTTTTGAAAGCTCGTGTACTTCATCAGCAAGCTTACCGCTACCATAGTTTTGCTTTATAAGCCGTTTACTTCCGCCATAAGACAAAACACCACTTGCCTCTTTAATCTTGTTTTCCAAATCGGCAAGGGTTTCTTTACCGCCGTCCCTGTCTTTAAAGGTGCGCCCTTTATCACTCAAAAAGCTCTTAACCGCCTCTTTAGAAGATTGCCCCTTTTCAACTGGCACTGGTTGCTTTTTCATTGTAATAAAGCCTTCGGGATTATCTACCCAAATATCCTCAGCGTTGTTTATTTCCTCAACTGGCTCTTCGGTAAATAAATCCGATAAATCCTCTTCAGCCTCCATTTCTTCGCTTAACGCATTAAAGCCACTTGTTTCATCTTGCCTTAAAGCATTACGAACCTCCTCTGCAGAAACAACCCCTGCGCTTATATAAGCCGAGTTAGTACGGCAATTTATCTCATTTATCTCCGCAAGCTCTTTTGCAGACGGCGTATCAATCGGATTAAATACACAATTATACTCATAGCTCTTTCCATATTCCGATTTTGTTAATAACCTGTAATGCCTGTTAAGAATAGGTATAAAGTCCTCCTGTTGAATACTTAACAACAGCTTTTTATAGTTCTCATCCTCATAGCTACCTGTTGACTGCCAGCCCTTCGGCGAGGTTTCTAATAATCTTGCCGACGGCATACCCGCTATTGCCGACACAATCTGGTAACTTAACATCGTAACAGAATCAACATCGGTTAAGCTTGTATCTAACTGCCCTAATTTCTGGTCACGCCCTACTAACATCCAGCCCCAGTTATTCCTCAGCCAGCTCATTAAGCGAATTTCTTTATCCAGCTTATCCGAGTTAGTCATATAAGCATTTAGATTGCCCTCCATATAGTTAAGCCGTTTCGATTGTGCTAACATCGGCGCTTCTTTAGCCGTTTTCTCAGCCGCATATACTTGCTCATATAATAACTGTGGCAATGGGTATCCGCCAAAATAGTATGTCGGCTTTAAAATATCAGGTATGTTGCCATAAGTGCCAAATAATACCCAACTATAATGGACAATACGCCCATCAGGTAATTTAAAGTATGTCGGTTTGTAGAATCTTGTATTAGTCGGGTCATTGCTCGCCCTGCCGTCTAAAATCGGCGTTATCCATTGTGGCTCTATATTAACCATACCTTTATATGAATGAGGTGCTACCGCATCAATATTAAAAGGTAATGAATAATCAACCCCATTTACAACTGGCAAACATAAACACTGCCCAAATCTGCGCTTTTTCTCGGCAAACTCCCTGCATACACTAATAATATCATAGTTTTGCGTAAATATAGCCTTTGCCTTTAACTCCTCAAGAATCCTGTTGTCCTCTTCGGTCGTTTCGTCATCGTTAAGAGTTATGTCATAGGATATTGCCGACGCATCAACAGCAGGTTGCATACAAGCTTTATTTATTAACCAGTTTTGCGATAAAATAGCGCAGTTTTGAAAACCAATAAAGCTTTGCTTAGCAAAATAGGTATAAATAACCTCTTGCCCCGCTATGTTAGGTTCATAAGCTTTTGCAATATTATCATAAACAGCTTTTGATAAACCGCTATCGGTGGCAATGTTTAATAAATTGCCCCCAATATTAACCTGCTCAACAACAAAATCTTCAGCCCTGTGCTTAATGCTCGACTCAAAACCCTCCATTAAGCTCGGCTTTGTCATCCTAGCAGAAAAGGGAATTGTTTTTTCCTCTTTTTTTTGCTTAATAACAACTGGTGCATGTTTAACTTTTCTATTAAAAAACTTCATTGCTTAATACTCAAACTGTTGCTCCAACGCATACCGTGCGCAGTCTATACTATGGTTGTCCTTATCAGGATAAATTGCTTTCGGATTGCCTTGCTTATCAACTTCATAAGCATAGCTGGTAAACTCTTTAAAGGTATTAGGACAAGCCACTGGGTCAATAATTATATTTTCCAACGCCTGTAATTTCTTAATTCCAAACCTTACCGACCCTGCGCCCTTTTCAGCTTTCTCAATCGGTAAACCAGCATCAGCAAACTCCCATATCGACTTCGGCTCTGCAGAATCAGCAATAATAATCGCCGTATCGTCGTGAACTTGCCAAACCCTGTCAATAGCCTCTTTATTAGATAAACCAACTTGATATATTTCATCGTAAATATATATTGTCTGGCGTTTACGGTCATAATGTAGCTTTAACCAAACAAAAGGGTCTACTGAATAGCCCCAGTCTATACCCTCGCAGATATTATCAAACCGCTGTTTGTCCTCTTCAGCAATAACCTGACTTTTAATGTTAGTAAATACCGATAAACCAGTGCCAACCTCCAAGCCAAGATATTCGTGCTTATATGCCCGCTCGTTAGTCGCCTTTAAATGCTCAACCCCGACAAAAAAGGATTTACCTAACCAATCAGCTGGCACGCCCTCGTATGTCGAATGGTGGACTAACCTTGCTGGGTTTATTGTCTTTGCCTCAACATTAACCCAATTAACTGGCTCTATAGGTGGGTTGTATGAATAGTAAATTAAACAATCATCCCCGCCACGAATAACCGATTGCGTAACATTTCTTATTTCTGCCATACCGTCATATTGCGTTAGCTCCTCAAACCATAACTGCTTAATATAACCAAATGGCAATTTAATTGAACGGGAGTTTTCTGGGTCATCCAAACCCAAAAATAATATCTGTTGCCCTGTTAATACATACTCCGCTTTTAACGGATTTTTGTAAAATCTAAAATACGGCATTAAGCCTAATCTGTTAACCGCCCATTTAATCTGGTTATATACGGAGGTTTCAAGCCTGTTGCCGACTTTACGGTAACAAACAGCGTGCGTATTCGGCGATTTAATCAGGTTTAATACAATCTCAAGACTGATAAAACTGGATTTTGTAGACGCTCTTCCGCCTTTTAACCAGTACTCCGTATGCCCACCGCTTTTAATATCCAAATGGACTTCATTAAATGGCGGTGCTATTAAACTGGATAATTCCGCCATTTATACCCCCTTATTTAATATCATCAACAATAACTGGTGGCTCTATCTGCATAATCTCTTGCCTTTCTATCGGCTTTTCCCCTACCGTATCCCTGACAAACTCATTAGCCCGCATATCGCCTTTAACAGCCTTTGCAATAACCGCCGTCATCATCGCCTCTTGCGTGGTAACTTTCTCGCCTGTCTTCTGGTTAGTTATCTCTTTTTCCAGCAAATAATCCAGCATTTCCCGCATTGTTTTGCGCTTTGCTCTGGCTATTCCACTGGCTATTCCAGCCCTTCTGGCGCTTTCTCGGCGCTCTTCCGCCGTTAGGTCATCTTTCTTCAGCAAGTTTTCATTATTCGCCATTATTAAGCTCCCTGTTTAATACTTAGCTCCAACTGCTCCATTTCATCAATTATCTTTTTCAAGTCATTAAGAAAGGGTAAACAGCTCCAGCCCTCTATACGGCAAATCATCATATCGACTTTAATATCCTTAATAAGCTTTTGTTTCATAGCCTCCCTTGCCTCATTTTGTAAAGCGACTGGGTCAACAGACGGCTTTTCTACTATTTTCTGACAATAGCTTGTTACGGATAAATTAAAATCATTGTTTTTTATTTCATCAAGCTCAACATCTCTTTTAATATTCTCAACAGTATCATAAAAGGATATTGCTGTGCCTGTTTTGTTTTTTCGCAAAATAAGTAAAGCGGTTTCGATTTTAGTATCATCAAAAAAGCCACCGCCTATTCTTATAACTGAATCAATATAATTTTGCTTTACAAGCCATTGCCGTATCTGTGCTTCTTTATTGCCTCGGTAAAGAATACCTGGAAAGGATAAACAAACCGCAACGCCTGTATCCGATAATAAATGTAATATATGTAAAATAAAAGCAAAATCGGCTTTGCTCGGCGGTGGTAATATACCGCAAGCCTCAAACCTGACATCCATTTTCGGTTGCCATTTAATCCCAAATGGATAATTAGCAATAATGGCGTCGAATTTTCTATCCATAAAAGCAGGGTTTACTAAAGTGTCGCCACAAAAGCCCTCAAAATTCTTTAATCTTGCTTTTGCATTTTCCAACTGCTCAGGATTTATCTCCTGTCCATACTTTTTTACATCATCAGGGAATATGGTTAATAAACCACCATCGCCACAAGTCGGGTCATAAACCTCTTTAATGTCATCAGGTAAATAAGACTTCATAAACTCGGCAAGCTTAGGGTCGGTATAAAATACCCCCGCATTTTTAAAGTCTTGCCTTATCTGCTTTAAACTATACACTTCCTAAAACCGCCCTTTGTTATAAAAGCCCCCAACCAACAAACAAACCAGCAAACAGCTCCGCCCAATTAGTCGGCGTTTTAGCTAATTTGCAATCTGGTAACTCAATCCAAAAACAAGCGTTATAAATAAATGGTATAATACAACCTACAATAAAGAACTGCCAACCGACAAATATCGCAACTGGTATCGAATAAAGCCCATATCTTAACAACATACCAATAAAGCAATATTGACAAGTGCGTTCTTCAAAACCTAACCAGCTATTGACTTTTGAAACAAGCCAATTTAATGCTGGCTTTCGCCCACTTGCTAACTGCTCATCAATATATTCGTCGCTTTCTGTACCGCATTGAAAATAATACCAATGTCCTCTGCAGAAGAAAAGATAAACCAAACCAGCAATTATAAGCGATATATACCAAGTATAACCTTTTCTCAACCACTCCCAAAAGAAAACCAACGCAAAAAGGAGTATAAACTGCACACCACGGCTTTCAAGCCAATCATACTTGCTGTCGTAACCGCCAAAAAAGCGACGCCATATCGATATTAAAAAACCCATTGTCTAACCTTTGTATGATAAAAGCAGGTATGTTTCAACCTGCTCTTTTTTTAGGAAGTCTTTAATGAATAATGACATTAACGCCATTATGACAATAATATTAAATGTTTGTTCCGAGTTTGTCAACCCTAAAAAACAAATATTTAACAGTTTATTTAGTATGCCTGTAAACCCCATTTACAACCTCATATTTCCTTTGTAATAAGATTCTATACTTGTTTTCAAGCTCATCAATAAACTCATCAGGTAAATATTCCAATATCGCAAGCCAGCAATTTAATCGCCTGTGGTCGTATCTTAATAAGCCAATTTCGGTAATTAAAACATCAACAGCTTCTAAAATCTTATGTTCAGCATCGGCTTCTTCAAACTCTGTTAACTCTTCATTCCGCTTTGCTAACTGCATTTCTTTAGTATTGTCTGGCAAGTTTTTAATATTCCAATCAATAATATTTAATATAAGCTTTTGTAATCTGTTGTGTTCTGAATACACTAAACCCTCCATTAAATAAAATCAAATAGCGAAGTCTGGTAATCTGGCATATTGCTATAAAGACACTCCGCCATTGTTTTACTATTATTTGTTGCACTTAATGTCTGTCTTTTATCAATAGCAAAAACCTTATAAAACCGATTATCGCTTATATTGTCATAACTGCAAAACCAAACTTGAAAAGGTCGGCTGGCTACCCAATCATAAAATTCCTTATGATTAAACTCGGCTTTATTATACTTTTCTGTGCCCTCATACGGCGGGTCTAATAAAACAACATCGCCCTCTTTATATACATAATCCCGATAATCCCCGCAGGTTATTTCCAATCTCTGCAAGCTCTCCAAGCTCTGCAAGCGCTCCAATCTCTGCAAGCTCTCCAAGCTCTGCAAGCTCTCCAATCTCTGCAAGCTCTCCAATCTCTTTACATCATCGCTAACCTTGCCTTTATACCAACTTATGTATTTAGCTCTGTATTTTTCCATATTTTCAGTAATATCCTTTCGGCTGGCGGTGGTATGTATGCCCATTTCCTCAAGTAATGAAAAATCGCCGTAAACTCTGGCATAATGTAATGCTTTTTTCCAAGGTTCGAGATATTTCCCATAAAGGTAACAATCTCCTTTATTGCCAAAACTCCAGCAATATCTAACATAGCCGTCCACATCTTTTAATCTGAAAAAATCCTCCCGACTAATCCAGCGTTTTTCATCAGCATACTCGCCGTTAATTGCTTTTTTTATCATATCAACCACAAGCGGGTTTAATTCGTTGTATAAAAAACAATCCCATTTACCAAAAGTCATTGCGCAGTGGGTTAATGCAAAACCACCGCCAAACAAGTCAACAAACCTTTTGCCACTGGGTAAAAAGCGAATAATCTCTTCAGCAATAATTGATTTACTTCCCATATAAGGTGCGCCGTATTTTTTCATTGTAATAATCCTTTAATAAACTGCCTTATTTCCATTTCTTCCAACCGCCTTTCCTCATCGCTCATCGCTTTGCATCGTATCTGGCATTTTGTCGGGTTGTTAAGTGGGAATAAGCCGTGCGCTTTGTAAAATATTCTGTAGATAAACTTTGCTATTCGAGTTTTAAATTGCTTTATATTATCGCCTTTTATTTTTTTTCTGAATTTACTTGACTCGCTATTCGTATAAAAAGCTATCTCAACAAAATATTTCTTCATCCGCATTGCCCTTTAATTGTCCTTATCAATCTTCGGTGCATAAAAAACAATTACATTTTTTCATTTGTTTTTATCCTTATAAAAAACTATTTCCTCAGGTTCAGCAGGACGGCAATTATCAAAAGCAGGCACAACATCAGTTTTAAAAAAGAATAAACCCTTACTGCCGACTTCATAATTTTCCAAACAACCAAAAAAAGTGTCTTTGCTGTTATCATCCCAAAACTTGCATAAACATTTATTTTTTATGATATAATCCCAGTCAAACTCTTCCTTTTTCTCCCTCTCTTCGTATATTTCCCAATCGTCTTTTGTGATAATAAAATTAAGGTCATAAATAGACAACTCGTTATAACTGTCGTACAAATTATTGTCTTTTTTAATGTAAATATAATCACCTGTATTCCAGTCGGCTCTTCTTATTTTTTTACCTTTTCTCAAAGCAGGTAACACTTCTTCTAAATATGCCATTATTTGTCCTCCTCATCTTCCAGCTCTTCGACATAAGCATTCTGCCTAATATACTGTGTAACCTCGTTTTCAAGATAATAATAACCACCAATCGCTTCTCCAATAGCTCTGCTTATAGCCTCTCCAATGTCTTCTGCCTCAACTTCTTCATCAATATCAAATTTAACTCTGTATTTTTTCATTGCTCAACCTCCTAAAATTATAATCGTTATTCTTTATTTTCAGCATCGGCTTTTTTTCCATAAAGCTTTTTAAAAGCCAAAACTGTTTCGCAGTCAACTATTTGCTCATCAATATTTAAACATAAAGTCATAATATCGTTTCTAGCACCCGACGCATACAAAAGCCCTTTTTGCCTGCCGTTTTCATCAACCTCCCTACTGCTGGCGAGAAGTATAAAAGCATTAACATCTTTTAAGTTCAGCAATCCCGCAACTGCCTTTGCAAACTCCTTCCGAACTTTCTCATCATTTTCCTGAATTTTTTGCTCCATTTCTTCTTTTTTCATTTTTTCAATCTCCTAAAATTAAATATTATTCTCAATCGGTATGCAGTTTTTATATGGATATATTCCACCCTCTTCTAAATCCATATAATAACTCACACGCCCATTAAACCTGCTTATGCAACATAAAGTACCTGTTTTCTTTTCCTCGCCATCATCCCAGAAGTAACACAGAAAACCCTCATCAAGGACTCGTTGCCAATCAACAGCAGGGTCTAATCGTTCAGTTATATGAGGAAGCGTAAAAGCATCAATCGGCATTTTATTATCTCCTAAAAAGGAATATCATCATCAAAAGGAATGTCGCCACTCCTCTGTTGTATATAGTCACTTGCCGTTGTTTTTGCAACTGGCGTTGACTGTTGCACTGGCGCAGGCGTTCCCATTATCCTCGTTTTAACATCATCCCTTATATCGCCGACAATATCATTATATGTCTTTGCCAATAAAGCGGATAATCTTAATAAATCATCAGGATATAAGTTTATTGTTTCCCTTTGCCATTTATCGCTCCCTTTATCCTCTGGCTTTTGAAACGACCTTTGCAAACAAGCCGAGTAATAAGTGCGGACTTGCCCTCTGTCGTCTTTTGCCTCTTTTTTGAATACCGACACGCTTAATAGCCTGTCCCGATTGTTTATAACTGGTTTATTGTTTTCCATTGTCTGCTCCCCTTAATAAAGTTCCTGAAAAGTATTCTCTGGATAAATAGGTTCATAAGCTCCTTTTGTTTGCTCAATCATCAGCTGTTGAATCCCGTCTGTGTATTTTGTAAATTCGGCTGTTGACATTTTAGTGGTTGTTTTTAAATCAAACCTTGCTTTAAAGTATTCGTGCAAAAAATCGGAAGTTATAAACCTTAATTGCAAGCCGTCGGGAATAAAGCCTGTTGCATTCCAGAACTCAACAATGTTTTTATAAATTGCCCATAAATACCGATTCTGGTCGGTTGTGCGGGTCTTTGTGTGCTCTTTTATCTCAACATCAACCCCATATTTAGCATTGTTCAGCATCGCCTGCAACTTAGGTCGTATAAACCTTAATACATCTTCAACCCCAACGGCTTTGTGAAAAAACATCATTAACAACCCTTATTCTATACCAACCATTCGTTTAACCACCTCTGGCACGCCGTGGAATATATCCGTTGTTAATGTCGGATTCTGAATTGCAAGTTTTTTATTGCCTGAAAGCTTGTTTAATGCCTTGTATTCTTCTGAATCCTGTGCAAAAAGCTCTTTGTACTTATACCACATTGCACTTAATTGCTTAACACTGACGGCTTTGTAAATCGCCTTTGCAAAATCTTCAAAAGTTTTCGGCTCGTTTTCTTTTGCCCTTGCCGAGCTTGTCGCCCCGTCATCATCAACCGTTTTAATCTGCAGTAAAGCATAAATTGAATAGCGTCGCATATATGTTTCTGCACTGCCCATTGCCTGCGGGTCAATATCATCAACATATAACGGCATATCGCAGTTAATAACCTTGCCTGACTTATGAATTAACTCGCTGTGTAAAACAAAAGCGGGAGTCGATATTCTAACATTGCCTTTACTGCCCGTCGTTTCTCTTGAATAAACCCCTTCGGCTTGTTTTATCGTCTGCACCAAAATAAAGTTATTCTCGTGAATCTTCGGCAATACCTCTTCTAACAACGGAGTTAGCTCAACATACTTGTAGCCATAACCCTGTGCGTCTTTAGTCATATTGTCAATACAAGCAATTAAGTTTTGATAATCAGTAAAAAAATCTAAAGATTCCATAAAGACCTCCAATTATTAAAGTTTATTTTCATTTCAGATTATACAACAAAAAAATAAATTGTAAACAAAAAAATAGGGATAATGTTGATTAAATACTAATGTGTGAATCTGTGGTTAATAACGACAACACTATCCCTAACTCGCTAATTCTTTTTGAAAAACCCCGCTATTGAAAAGTTTTTTAAATCAAGGGAGTTTTTAATCATTAAATCGCACCACTCGTCCCATTCCTCTTTTGTAAAATCGGCTGTGGCTTTTTTTTCCAATTCTTCCATTCGTTTCATTTCTTCTTTGCTCATCATTGCGAAGCCCTCCCCTTAGTTCAGGCTTCGTAACAAGTTAGCAAATGCTTTGCATAATTTTTCGTTTTCTGCAAACAAAATATACGGCATTTCATAATCCTCGCCATTTTTCTCGGCGTCCCTTGCTAACATTTCCCAAGCGTCTTCATAAGCTTGCTCCTCATCAAAATCTTCTGCAGTTCCACAAGAAGCAAAACCAACGCCGTTGTGATAATAATCAATCGTTTCTTTGCCAAGCGAATAATCATCAGGACGCTCCTCAATTAAATTCTGCGCCTCTTTGCTAACAACCTGCGACATTGTTTCCTTAAGCAAATTAACAAATTCTAAAATTTCATTTTCATTTTTCATTTTATTGACTCCCTAATTTCTGTTTAATTACACTTTTAATATAATATATAATTTTTAACTTGTCAACACTTTTTTTATAAAAAATATAATTTTTTTATTTTTTTCTGTTAATAACTGAATCTCTGAATACTTCCCAAAAGTCAACTGCCTGAAAACCCTTTATTGCTGGCTTGTTATGTTTATTTACAAACTTATGCCCATAGTAAAAATTTACCAAACAATCCAAGCCCCTGCATAGCTTTTCAAAAGCAATTTCCCTTTCGTGGCGATAAATAGCGTTGTTATCCCTTGCAATCTTTATTTCCCGATTTTCCAAACAAACAGCGCAGGTTATGCCTGAATACTCCCTGTCAATCGCTCGCAACGCTTTACAAAAGCTATCTTGTGCCAATAAAGCATTATCAAAAGAAACATTAAAACCGCCACCATCAACCCTCGGTTTCTCAAAATTTATCGACACACTGAAGTTTAATCCGCTATGGTAAAAATCCTCATAAAAGCGATTGCCAGCCGACAATCTATCTTCAGCAGAATATTTTTTATTGCCAAATATTAACCGCCCTTTTTCTTTGTAATATTCCAAAACCGATATTTTTTTTAACTCAGCAACCATTTTAAGCAACTCCGTATTTTCTGTTTTTTGCACTGGCTTCCAAATCGGCTTCACTGGGAAACTCGTAATCCGACCCCTTATCTCGTCTGCAGACATAAACCAGCGCTTCATCAATTTTTGAAAATAATTTATTTTCCTTTGCCAGCTTTACCTTGCCAGCAAATGTTAATCCCTGCCATTGTGAATAGGGTATATATTCCAATAACAGCTCATCAAGTATATAATTAACAGCTCGTTTGTAAATATACAAATTATGCCGACAACGCTTTAATTGAATATCCCTGCCCATAAACCACTCCGCAGGCGAATAAGCTCTGTACTCCCCAGCAACGGCATCGCCCTCTTGTATGGTATTATTTACCACCTTTTCAACATTGCTAACATTAAGTTTTGCCTTAATCTGCGACACATTCGGCTTGCTTTTGCTCGATTTAAACTCCCAGTGCTCGTCAATGGCTTTCAAAACATCCGCCAGCTCGTACTGCTCAAAAGCTTTTTCCCACATCTCGAGTCGTTCGGGATTCTTCTCAAACATCTTTTCAAGATTATCAAAATCAGGCTCGGCAGTATATAGCTCCTCAATATGCTTTAAAATTTCCTTTGCTTTCATTGTATAAACTCCCTAAAAAATTAAAATTAAAACCAGCACTTGTCTTTATCGTTATTGTTAGCAACGGTTGTTTTCTCATCCCGCTCCCAATTCCTAACAGCCGCTTTCCAGTCTTTCATCTTTGTCTTTCCAACCATCCAACCCTTGCTGGTATAAAAATCAACAAATCGCTCGGCATCAACATTATTGCCTCGCTCTTTGCAATAAGCTCTAACCTCATCAACTGTCGGTGGAATAAATCTAACTTCTTTTTTCTGGTGAGTCCCTTTTGTGGCTTTCCTCCCTCTGGGGGGAATATTATATAGGGGGGTATTATTATCTTTTAAATAATTATCTTCACTATATATATGGGGTGTAATTTTTTCCCCACCCCCCGGTGTAAAAACTTCCCCACCCCCCGGTGTAATTTTTTCCCCGGTGGTGTAATCAGGAAGTAAATCAAAATTTACCGCATAATCACACAATTTTACTCCGTTTATAACTTTTTCAAATTTTTCAATTAACCCTTTATCGGTTAATGCTTTAAGTGTGGTTAATGCCGTTTTTTTACTGCAGGACAACCATTCGCAAATATAAGAACTCGACCCTGCATATTTTGTTTCTCCGTCCTGACAAAAGCCATAAATTAAAGCATAGCATAACAACTCATTGCCCGATAATTTTAAGTCCGTTATCATCCAGCCTTGTATTGATAAATAATTATTGCGACTAATCTTCATAACTGTTCTCCTCTTTTAACCGTTTCCAGCAGTACTCTTGTTTCTCATCCGCTGGTTTATAATCCGTTTTGCCAAACAAAATTAAATTTTGCATAGCGTCTAACATTTTAACAATCTCGTCGTTATTTAGACAATGCCTTAATAAACCATAAATCGTCGACGATATATATACTCCATTTTTATTTGCCTGCATTTTGCGCCTCCTTTTTCATATCTCTTGTATGCCGTCTTATAAGTTCAGCAACAATAAGCTTAATTTCCCTTTGTGCTGTTGCCCTTTGCCCACGACAAAAGGTGGCTATCTCAAATAGCTTTTGCCGTCGATTAACTAATCTTTCTGTTGATATTTTTCTATAAGAATCTATTTTCATTTCTTTACTCCCAAATTAAAAAAAAAGGCGAGCCACTTTAGTGAATTGCAGGAGTAAAGTTATTCTTTAAAATTGATTCTTAAGGTTTGATAAAAAAGAATAAAAAGTGGCTCGTAAAAAGCTCTTTTACCCAACCTTAATAAATCAATCTATTTTCTCACTCCTGATTGCACAATAATACAAAAAAAGTTAAAAATAAATTAAAATTTGCGAGATATAAACAAGAAAATCATCAACTGAATCCGTTTTATAAACATCTTCAGTCAAGGTATTAAGTACATTAAAGCGTTTTTCCCCTCGCTTAGTATGAGATAAAATATTTATTTTATAACCACCAAAAGCATATTTATTTTGCTCCCTTTCCTCAACAACCTGCTTTTTCAGCTTATCTATACTGAAGCCGTTAGTATAATAAATTTTTACACAATCCTTGCACCAGCCCTTGTGAAAAGGATTTTTGTAAACCCGATTGTGTAATTTACCACATATTTTACATTTTTGCATTTTTTGCTTTCTGCACAAAATTTATGGCGTCATCTAAAGAACGCCATATTTCATAAGTATGCCCTTGCTTTTCCAACGCCGTGGCAAATGCTTTCTGCGTTTCCGATTGCCGACCCCGCTCCGTCTTAACCTCAACCCATAGCGTCCGCCCAAATGGCAATATAATACATAAATCAGCAACGCCAGATAATAACCCCATTGATTGATATATCTCCCGACTGCCGTGCGTCGGTATGTTAATGCCGTTAGGTATGGAAAAAACTAAATAGCGGTTTAATCTTAAGTATTTAACAATCGCCGTTTGTATCCTTTGCTCTTCGTGTTTATATGTTGTTTTCATTTAAAGTCCACCCAATCAGTAAAATCAAATGGAGTTACTTTACCACTCGACCATTTATAAATTTTTTTCAAATTATTTTGTGTAGGGTGGCGCAAGCCATTTTCCCACATAAAATAAGCATTTAAACTAACGCCAAGCTCTTTACAAGCCTGCATCTGCGTTTTACCTTGCATTTTCCGATAATCAGCCAGCTTCATTTATATGCACCCCCTTTCATAAGCTTGCTTCATTATAAAAACTGGAAAAAAAAATTAGTCAACAAAAAAATAAAAAAGTTATTTACTTTTTTTTAATAAAAATTATTATAAATATAAATGTCAATAACTTTTTAGGGAGTAAATTAAATGGAAGATTATAAAGAAAGTTTACACAACATTATAGTATCAGCATACTTAACAACACAAGATATACCAGAAGACATTTTAGAAGTCGCTTATCAATTCGAAGATTATGTAAATTCTGTTGATATTTCCGCCGTTGTAAAGGCATTAAAACTTAACTTAACCGACTCCGAGCAAAAAGAGGTAAAAAACAATATTATTAACAATATTCGCCAGTTTTATATAACCGAAGGCGCAAAATATTTAAAAAATTAACATTAAAAATCAATATTTTATAAAAAAGTTTATATTTTTTATAAAAAAAGTGTTGACAAGTTTATTTTTTTATATTATATTAAAACTATAATGATTAAACAACAGGAGGTCACAATGTTAAAACAAGAAGAAAAAATTAAATTAAATGAATTACAAGCCAAAAACATTAATGAATTAAATGAAGACGAGCTTGCTCAATTAGCTTATTTATCAATAATGAATATTTAATAACTTTTATTTAGGGAGTCAAAACAATGGAAAAATATCAAAAATTAACTTTAGTACAATTAGCCAAGAAAATTGAAACAATCACTAACTGGCGCAAGCGTTCAGGCCACGAAGAGGATTTTGAAGCTTTTAAAGATTATTTAATTTACTTAATGCACAACCAGCTTGTAAAGTTATGGGACGGCGGTAAACCAATCGGACGCTTAATCAAAAAATACTAATTATCAACATCAATTTAGGGAGTTACTACAATGAGAAAATATAACGAATTAACAGACACGCAGGTTGTTTTAACCTATTTAGCTAACCTCTGCTGTTCAGCAGAATCTATCCAAACAGCCAGCGAATCCGACCCGACATATTTATTTAATCGGGTTGCCAGTAAATATGTAGACTTTGCCAAACAATCGCCAAGTTTAGATTGCTTAGGAAGTGCGTTTACTGCAGAAGAGATTAACGAATTAAGAACTGTATTAAAACATCACAACGGTGGTCGTTTTAATAACAAGCACAATCAAGCTATTATGCACATCTTCGGTTATTCTGCTAACATATAAAGGAGGTTATTATGATAAAAACTGTTTTCTTCGGCAAAATATTAGGCTTTTATTACGAATTAAACCCAGATAATACGACAATAAATAAACAATCGCCAGTTTGCCCAGCTTCAACCGTCAAGTGGTTTAAAGAAAATACAAAAAAAGCTTATAAAGGTTATAAGATTGTTTTCAATAAAATCGGTTAATGGAGGTTATTATGGAAGTCGTCCTCGGTATAATGGCTTTAATTTTAGCTTATATTATTATCATCATCAGCATTATCAAATTAGATTAAAGGGAGGGTTTAATGATTAGAATTTTTTTAATGTATATTGCGACAATAATCTGTTTTATTGAAAGCTTTGATAAACCACTTCAGCTGTTATTATGCTATCCGCTTTTTGTAATAATAACGCTTATATCGGTTTATATCTTAGAAAACAAGGAGAATGAGGAATGAGAATAAAATATATTTCAGGTCTGGAGCATAAAGGAATCAGGGAATATTTAGGATTAACTCTGCGCCAAATGGCGGAGTATTACGGATTAAAAACCTATGTTACTGTTTACCTGTGGGAAAAAGATAAAATTACAATGCCCAAAAAATACTATAATATGTTGCAACGGCTTTTAACCAGCTTTAATGCCAGTGAAGAAAGAATGCTCGCTTTATACGCAAATAAAAGCCAAATTAACCTTAATGAGTTTAATCTTAATGAAAAGGATTTAATAACAGCGACTCTTCAATTAAAAATGATATTAAATGTTTATACCAAACTAAAAGCGCAAAATCATAGTATCAGCATCGTTCAGGAGTAAACAATGGCAAAATACTTTGCTTTATTAACATACAAAATAAATGGCGTTGTCCGCCCTTACCACGTCTGGTCGCTATCCAAAAAGAAGCTTATGCAGGATATTATTGATAATACTAAAGCATTAACTTCAATCGGTTGCACTAATGTTAAGATAAAATACTTCTTTAAAGAAGATAAACAATTAAAAACCCAGTTAATGGGAGAATTTGAAAACAAGCTTAACTCAATAATAAAGGACAACAAATGATTGATTTTTTATTAAGCGACTTAGCAAAAATTGTTATTTTAGTTTTTTTTGTTTTTTTGCTTTGCTTAACCTCATATTTTCAAAACTAGCTTAATTAAAGGGAATATAATGACAACATACGCATATTATAGGGTGTCAACAGGACATCAGGATTATCGTTCACAAAAGCTGGGTGTTTTAGATTTTTGTAACAGGAAAAAAATCATAATAGACGCCGAGGTTATCGACCAAGCCAAGTCTGGTAAATTAAACCCCAGCAAGCGCAACTTAGGTGTTTTACTAAACAATCTTGAAAAAGGCGACACTATAGTCTGTTCGGAGATTAGTCGATTAGGGAGAAGCTTGCTTATGATTATGGATATATTAAAGGAATTAATGGACAAGGAGTGCAAGCTTTATTGTGTAAAGGAAAATTATGAACTCGGTGATAATATCATTTCAAAAGTATTAGCTTTTGCTTTCGGATTATCAGCGGAGATTGAACGCAACTTAATTTCGCAACGAGCCAAGGAGGGAATTGCCCGAGCACGGCAAGCTGGTAAAAGAATAGGTCGCAAACCAGGTAAAAAGGCGTGGAAGCTGTCTAAACTGGAAGATTATATACGCCAGCTGGTTAATCAAGGCGAATCAATATCGGAGATTTGCAGGCGGGTGGGTGCGCACTGGAATACCGTGCAGAAGTTTTGTAAAGACAAGGG
The DNA here is from genome assembly GCA_964416205.1 of uncultured Acetobacter sp. GTDB lineage: Bacteria > Pseudomonadota > Alphaproteobacteria > RF32 > CAG-239 > CAG-267. Next base: position 33,819 of record CAYQDC010000013.1, read on the forward strand.
AATTAATACTAAAAATCGTGGTTATAGCCCTATGGTTAGAAAAAGAGCACAACTTATTCTAAACCGTACTGACTTAATTATTGCCTGCTCAAAATATAAACAATTAAGCCAAGTGGCTCGTTATATGGGTTGTGCCCCAAATACCGTGCGCAAGAATTTAGAATTATACGGCATCACTTTTAAGAACGGCAAGGGATTTAATGTTCCCGCCGATATTATTGCTGGCGTTATGGATTGCCACGCAACTGTACCAGCTGTTGTTAATTAGCGTTCATAGTATTTTGCCCGCCCTTGCTGTGCTAATAAATCAGCAAGGCGGTTACCTATGCAATGAGTCTGGTATTTAGTCTGGTGTGCTTTAATCTTTTCTACTTTAA
>CAYQDC010000014.1:0-33071 GCA_964416205.1 uncultured Acetobacter sp.
CTAAGAGGGATCACTGTTTGTACAGATCCCTTACCAAAAGATTTCTCGCCGAGAATAATTGCTCTGTGGTGATCCTGTAAAGCGCCTGCCAAAATTTCAGAAGCTGATGCAGAACCCTCATTAATGATAACGACAATAGGCAAATCTTTGGCAATATCCCCCTCTGTTGCCATAAATTTGATTGTATCGCTTTCATTGCGTGAACGGGTAGAAACGATTTCACCTTTTTCCAAGAACAAATCAGAAACATCAACGGCTTGATCCAATAAGCCACCAGGATTGTTTCTTACATCAATAACAATACCAAGCATTTTATTTTTGAGTTTCTTTTTTGCCTTGGAAATCGCATCAGAAACAGCCTTGTCTACATCTTCTGTAAATGAAGAAATTCGAATATAAACAATGGAGTCTTCTTTTATTTCGCTTTTAACGGATTGTATTTTTATTTCCTGACGCTTAATTGTCAATTCAATAGGCTTAGAATTAGCCCGTCGGATAGACAAGGTAACTTTTTCACCGACTTTACCTCGCATTTTAGATACGGCATCATTAAGGCTCATTCCTACAACGGTTTCACCGTTAATATTTGTTATATAATCACCAGCTTTAATACCTGCTTTGGCTGCCGGTGTATCATCTATTGGCGAAACAACCTTAACCAAACCATTATCCATGGTTACCTCTATGCCCAAGCCACCAAATTTTCCCTTGGTTTGTTCGTTCATATAATTGAAGCTTTCTGCATCAAGATAACTTGAATGCGGATCCAAAGATGTGAGCATTCCGTTGATAGCTGATTCTATAAGCTGCTTATCAGTAACTTCTTCAACATAGTTAAGTCTGGCTCTTTCCATCACCTCACCAAACAAATTAAGTAATTCGTAGGTGTCAGCATCATCATTCTTTTTTGTTGCAGCGTTAACATGGGCTGTTCCGATTAGCAAACTTGCAAACAGAGCAATAAACAGCAATTTATTTTTTCTCATCATCTTTTCCTATCAAATAAATTTAACCGGCAATCCATGGAGCAGGATTTATCGGATGTCTGTCTTTACGAATTTCAACATAAAGCTTTGCTTTATCGTCGTTTGGCATTATACCAATCGGTTCACCAGCAAGTACCATTTGACCCGGTTCGCAGTCAACAGTACCCAATCCTGCCAACAAAGACAAGTATCCATCTCCATGTTCTACAATAATAATATTACCATATCCTTTAAAAGGACAGGAAAAAATAACTGTTCCGTCATAAAGTGACACAACTTGAGCTTCTGGACGTGTTTTATAAACTAGTCCTTTAGAGGTAACACCTTTAGATAAGGATTGTCCATATTGTGTTGCAATAGCGCCTCTGACTGGCCGGGACAGAGTTCCTTTGGCTTTAACAAAACGTCCTCCTTCAACATTCTTTTTAACAGAGGCATGCTCCTGTGAAGAAAGCATTTGCGGCTTATTAAGTTTTTTTAATTCCTGTTGACGTTTTTGCTCGGCAAGCCGCTTAGCTTCCTCTTGCTTTTGTCTTTCAATCTCCTTTTGTTTTTCCAATTTATCCAATAAATCACGTAAGTCTTTTGCTTTTGATAATAAATCTTCCGCTAATTTTTGCGTTTCTACACCTTTTGTTTCAATAATCTTTCGCATACTTGCTTTCTTTTTCATCAATGATCGCATTTCGGCTTGCTGTTTTTTCAATGTTTGCTGGCTGGTTTGGGTTTTTTTTACTAATTCTTCTATTTCTTGTTTTTTCCGATAAATGGCTGTCAAATCATTTTTTAATGCAGATGCTTTTAAATTTAAAAAAGGAACAGCTTCTCGTAGCAAAACTGCACTACGAATGACGTCTACAGGCGAAAGAGGTTGAAGAATAACAGCTTCAGAAGGGTTTAAAGACATATTTTGTAAAGAGGCCAAAGTTTGCACCAAAGAATTATTTTCTTTGGCAAAAGCAGATTCCTTGTCTGTCAAGTCACTTTGCAAAGCAATAATTTTTTTTTCCAATTCGGAAAGAGTATCTTCATTATTTTGAACTTGCTTGGCCAAAGAAATAACCTCCTTATCAATTTTGGACAGTTCCAAATTAAGTTGTATAGCCTGTGCCTGTAATCGTCGCGACTCTATGCTTTTCTTCTTTGCAGCTACTTCAATTTTCTTTACTTCACTTTCAGATACGTCTTTAGCATAGCCCAAAATCCCGGAAAAACAATTCAGGAAACAACAAACACAAACTATGCCAAAGACAAATATCCGTTTCATTACTACCTTATTTTTTTATAAGAGAGCATCCTGTCATTTCAATTGGTTTCTCAATATTCATCAGCTCCAAAAGAGTTGGTGAAATATCTGCCAGTCTGCCATTTTCTAATCCTTTAATTGATGGTTCAGCATTATAAAGAACTGCTTGAACTTTCCCTACAGTATGCGCCGTATATGGTTCGCCTGTCTTTTCATCAAGCATTCTCTCAACATTACCGTGATCAGCAGTAACCAAAAGAACGCCGCCAACATTTTTAATGGCTTTCATAATTTTGCCAAGGCAGTCATCAACAGCTGCAACAGCTTTTAATGCCGCAGACATGATACCTGTATGACCAACCATATCTCCATTGGCAAAATTACAAATGATAACGTCGTATTTTTGTTTTTCAATAACATCTGTAAGAGTGGTCGTTACTTCATAAACACTCATTTCTGGTTTAAGATCATACGTTGCAACTTTGGGGCTGTTTATGAGAATACGATCCTCTCCTTTAAATTCTTTTTCCTCACCGCCGTTAAAAAAAAATGTAACATGGGCATATTTTTCTGTTTCAGCGATTCGTAATTGTGTTAAGTTATTTTTTGCAACAACTTCTCCAAAAATATTTTTTAAAGATTCTGGCGCAAAAATTGTTTTCATAAAACGATTATGATCAACAGAATATTCTACCATACCGACGAGTTCGGCAAAATGAATAATCTTTTTTCTTTCAAATCCGTTAAATTCCATATCTCCCAATGCATAAAGAATTTCCCTTGCCCGGTCGGCTCTGAAGTTCATCATCAAAACAGAATCATTATCTTTTACCCCTTGATAATCTCCAATTACTGCTGGTATAACAAATTCATCTGTAATACCTTCACTATAAGATGAAATAATAGCATCATCAACCGTAGCGAAATGTTTTCCGTCAGCTAATACTATATTGTTGTAAGCTTTCTCTACTCTATCCCAGCGTTTATCTCTATCCATAGCATAAAAACGTCCGGCAATAGTGGCTAATTTAACATTTGCCATATCTTTGATTTTATCGCTAAAATCATGAAGAAAGCTTTTGGCAGATTGTGGAGGTGTGTCTCTGCCATCTAGAAAAGCATGTACGGCCGTGGAGATACCATTTTTATTCAAAATAGTACAAACCGCCTCGATATGATTTTGATGCGAATGGACACCGCCAGGAGACATCAAACCCATTAAATGGCATGTTTTTTTTGTATCCTTTAGCCTTTTAATAAGTTCGATAAGAGTCGGATTTTTCTCTAGGCTACCATCTTTAATAGCTAAATCAATTTTCGGTAAGTCTTGCATAACCACACGTCCAGCGCCTAGGTTAGTGTGCCCGACTTCGGAATTCCCCATTTGACCATCAGGAAGACCGACATCATAGCCAGAAGTTTCTACAAAGCAATGCGGACACGTTTCCAATAAACTATGCCAATTTGGCGTATTCCCTTGTTCAATGGCATTATCTGGTGTTATTTTTTCTCTATATCCCCAGCCATCCAAAATCAATAACATTACAGGTTTCTGCATGATTATCTACTCCATCTAATTTATTATGCATTCAAACAAAATATATAATACTTTAAAGCAAAAAGTATTATATTTATCCAGATTTTTTTAGGTTATAAACAATATAAGGCTTGTTAAGACAAAAAGATAGGTCTATATTTAATGACAAATAATTTTTATTTTTAGGATGAATTAATGAAAAAAATCCTGTTTTTATTGAGTCTTACTATTATTGCTTCTCCAGTAAGGGCGGGAACATTTGAGGCAGATTATGGATTAGATATAAACAATTATTATGGTTATACCGATTACGCTAAACCGTATAATAAGATGTACAAGCAAAATAACCTGAATTCTTCATTTAATATTTATGGTCGCCTAACTTATGAATTTAATAATAATTATGCAGCATCTTTAATTAACTATTTGATGGTAGATACTGCCAAAGAAATAGAAAATTACAATCAGGGAATATGGGGAGAGGAAATCTATTCTGTCATTGAAACGCCATTGGGTGAAGTTTCTGTCGGGCAGGATTACAATGTAGCATATAAATTTGCCGTAGGCGCACCAAATATAGGGAAATTTCGTATAAATAACACAGATATCACCAATTTTATAATCAATCCGAATTGGTATAAAAAAGGTAATAAAATGTCGTATAAGACACTAAATTCCACTTATATCAATACAGATGGAGCATCACCAAAAATAAATTATACAACACCTTCATGGAGTGGCATAAAACTGGGGGCTACATTTGTTCCGGAAACATACAGTCAAACAGGCTTAGTTGCCAAAGATGCACCATATAAAGACAAAAGTGCTTATATCTTAGGTGCATACGGTTCTTGGTATCTATCAGGTTATGAACTTGAGACATCTTTGGGATTTGCCGATTACGACAAAAATGATAAAGAATATTCAGTAGGAATAAGCTTATATCATAAAGGCTGGACTTTGGGAGCATCTTACAGAAAGACAAAGGCATATGGTAAGGATTATGCGATAAATAAAGAAAGCTTTTATGATGCATACCGTGAAGGTCATGTATATAATATCGGTTTGAGTTATGCTATCGGACCATTCACAACGGGTATAGCTTATTTTGATACAAAAGCAGATGTTGGAAGCAGAGATAAAATTATCAGTTTTTCCAACAGTTGGCAGTACAGTAAATATGTAACATTTTCCTTTACGGCTGCGCACTTGAGAGCAGAGGGAGCGGATTCTTATATAGAAAAAGATAGCAAAGGTTATGCCTTTATCTTTGGTTTGGAGTTAGGACTATGAACAAAATATATATAGCCATATCGGATGTACTGTTTTTGAAAGATATATCAGATCAAATATTACAGGAGATTCCGGAAGCAGAAATAATTAATAATAAGCCGGAGATGGCAGACTTAATTCTGGCAGATGATGGCTTTGCTGATTTAAAGAAGTTGCGTGAAGATACAAAAAAACCAATAATTTTATTTTCTTCAAAAGAAGAGACATCAGAGGTTGCTGATGTTGTTATAAAAAAGCCGTTTACGTTGTCAAAATTTTTGTTGGCATTAGAAAACAACAAAATTCTGCCCAAAGTATGTCGGAAAGAATGTATAAATATCAACGAATATAATCTATTTCCGATTCAAAAAGAAATAATATCATCCATAACCGAAAAAAAAACAAAATTGACGGAAAAAGAAGTGGATATACTAAAATATCTGTATCAAAACCTGTCTCAAACCGTTTCCAAGGAAGAACTACTTGAAAATGTTTGGGGTTATAGCGCCGGAGCAACAACACATACAGTAGAAACACATATATACCGTCTACGCAAAAAAGTAGAAGAAAATGGTAAAAATCAATTGATTATAACAAAAAATAATGGATATCGGCTAAATGCATAAACTATTATCGAGTAAGACCCAATGGTGTAAAAGTAAACCGTATTTCTTTCCATTCATTATAGGCCGAACCACTTTGTCTTAAAACACCAAAAACATTAAATTCCGTCTGTGCACGATAAATGGCCCGTTCAGCACTTTCTGCCAGTGCTTGGAAAGAATTATCTTTGGAGGCGACATCTTCGATATTAACGGATATAATTTCTCCTTCTTTGGAAAGTTTGACATTGATAACAATCTCTATATTTCGGTCATCTTTACCCCCGACGACAGTTTGCCATGATTCTTGAATTTTTGTTTTAACAAAATCAATACCAGATATAGAATGTTCACTAAAATAAGAACCCTGATTATTCCCACCTTCTATTCCAAGATTATTAACAGATTCCTCATTTGAAATCTGTGCCGGAACATCCTCTTCGCCAATCTGTCGTTGCATATTATCAACAGAATCCATCAAACTTTGCAAAGGATTCGCCGTTCGTTTAACAACATTACTGCTTTTTTTAGCTGTATTCTGTTTTGTTGTATCTGTTTGTTTTTTTTCAGGTTTCGATGCCGGTTTTATTTTAGGTTTTTTAGCTGGTACGGGAGCCGGTTTCTTTTTTACCTGCTTTTCAGAATCTTTTTTAGGTTTTTCTTGTGATTCCGCGGGCTTTGGTGCTTCTTCAATTAAAGACGGAGAATTGATTTCCTGTGGTTGTTCCTCTGGTTTAGGCTCCGGATCTGATTGTGGTGCAACAACTTTTTTCGGTTGTCGAATAGGTGTCGGCGGAGGTAGCTCTTGCTTTTTTTCCGAAGTATTTTCATTTGGTCGAGCTTTTCTGGTTGCAGGCTTCTTCTCCGTGCCGACAACAGCCTTTTCCGGCAAATTTGTTTTGTCGGCAATTTTAATATTAGCCAAATCAACCATTATTGGCGGTTTTTCATCAAAAGTTCGTTTATGCTTTAAAAATGGTACGTCAAAAATACATAACATTGCAATTGCTATATGTAAAGCGACCGATTTATAAACGTAACTTTTTTGCATAAAAAAACTTTCTATTTTTTATTTTGTTTTGCCTCTGTTTTCAGGCCGACCTTGCTGAAACCGGCATCTTTAAGCAAAGCCATTAAACCGATAACACTACCGTATGAAGAAGTTTCATCACCAGAAATAATGATAGTAATGTTTTGATTTTCTCCTTTAATAGCTTTTATTTTATCAATAATTGCATCTGATTCAATTCGGCTCTGTCCTATATAATAAAAACCATCTTTATCAACGCTTATGTTAATAGATGTCTCTTTACCGTCCAATGTTCCGCCGCCGACTTTAGGTAAGTTAAGTTGAATACCTGATGTCATCAATGGAGCTGCTACCATAAAAACCACAAGCAAAACCATCATAACATCCATCAGATTTGTCATATTGATATCTGCATTACGACGATTTCCACGTCGATGTATTTTTCCGTTTATCATAATGATTATTCTCCAGCCATTTCAGCTTTTATAGTTGAGTCGTCAAGTTCCCGTGATAAAATACTGGAAAATTCAGCCATAAAATTTTCCAATTTTTTAGCATATCTACCAATTTCCGTAGTAATCATATTGTAGGCAATATAAGCAGGAATAGCAGCAATTAAACCAAAAGCAGTGGTAAATAGAGCTTCAGCAATACCTGGGGCGATAGAAGTCAGAGAGTTGCTTTGCGTAACGGCAATAGCATTAAAACATGAAATAATACCCCATACCGTTCCGAACAAACCAACCAAAGGAGCAACCGAACCAGTAGATGCCAAAAAACCAAGATGGTTATCAAATTCATCTAAATCTTTATCCATAGATACCATCATGGCTTTTTCAATACGCTGCTGTAATGACACTCCTCGTAATCCTCTGTCAGTTTTGGATTTCATAATATTTGTACGACGCCATTCTTTCATTGCCGCCACAAACATTGCAGACATTGGGTCCTGTGGATTGCCGATAGAATCATATAATTTATCAAGAGAACCGCCTGACCAAAAACGTTCTTCAAACTGTTTTGATAAACGCTTAACCTGGCGCAATGTATTAAATTTTTCAAAAATAATGGCCCAAGACCAAACCGATGCAGCAATAAGGCCAATCATGACTGCCTTTGTAACCACATCCGACGACCACACCAAATCCCACATGGAAAGATGGCTAACAGTTTCGGTAATAACCCCTGTATCCATATCGTTCCTCATCAATTAAAAGTTAAATACTTAAATTTCGCTTTAATATATAAATGTAAAAAATCAACTAATCAAACAAAAAAAGAGTTGTTCCTGCGGAACAACCCCCAAAATAACTCTTTTTATTAAACCAAGGTAACTAGCCAGGATACAAACCAATATCCACCAGCGATTACCAGAATTGCAATAATAGCAAGAGCAACCCATCCAATGAGAACCAAAATACCATTGCCAAACAATTTGTGTAATCCAGTCAACATATAGACCAGATAGAGTGCAAAAAAGGTTATTTTGCGTACTTGCCAGCCCCAACCGTGAATTGTATCTATGATCCAAGGAAAGAAGTAGTCCTCTGTAAAATTTAATTTAGCATCTACATATAACAAAAGCCATACAGTCAAAAGGGCGCAAATACCTGCCCAAATAAACGAAAAAATAAATTTCTTCATAATTCTAATATTATAATAATTTCATTCTTGACAAAATTATGCCATATTTTCAAGAATAATGCAAGGATTATTTAATAAAATGCGCTTTATTCTTTGGGCATCTCGATATCATCTGACCATTTCAGACGCTTAGTACATTCATTATCCATTGCCCGGCGGATACGGCACAAATTAACCTCAATATCCGGAATGCCTGTTAAATCATAGCATATATCACCATTTGTCGTAATATAACGTTCTTGTGCTCCGTTGGCTGCAACTTTTCTGAAAACAAAAGCAAATGAACGTTTGGGATAAATAAGCCTCAGCCCCATAGCATTCAAATCGCGGTCAAGAGTAGATTTGAGTGTAACTGCAAAAGAACACATTGTTTGTCCTGATGCATTTTGAAAAATCTTAAAACTACCTTTGGTGATTCCAATAAACATATCACCAGCTAAAGGTTCTAAAATAGAATTTACAGAAGAATCTTTAGATAAAGCGCCAGCTTTTTGTGCAGCCTGCGCAACTTGGTCAGCATAGTTTTCAAATGTATTGCTTTTTTCAGGATTTCGATCATTCTCTGAATGTTCTTGGAACATTTCATTAAACATAGCTTCCGTTTCGTCAACGGACAATTCATCTGATACGACATCGAAAGAAACTAGATTAGATATTTGTTCTGTAGGTTCTTCATCTAAAATCTGAGCATAAACGGGCACAACAAAATATAACGACAACACTAAACAACATACAGAAAGGCTGCGCCACATTTTTTATCTCCGATATCTTAATAAATATTCGTTAGTGTCTTATCTGAAGCCCCAAGATTTTCAACAATCTTATTAATTATAACGTCAATATCAGATAGTTCTCGGCTTTCAGCAGATTCACTTTGTCTAGCTTCTTCTGTTGCTGAAAGTTTTTTAAACTCACCGAAATATTCAGGATTTTTGGGACTGACAAACTGAAACAAATTTGTACAAATACTTTGTTCGGCACTCAATCCAAAACCACCAACGGTATCCATATTACGTGCTATATCACAGGGCGAGACTGTATATTGAGCATCGGACAACATAAGATAACACTTCTCATTATCCATATAAGAACGTAAAGAAATTTGTTTGTCTGCACCAAAAGCATTAACGGTAACAGACGTTTGTGCCGGTTTAGCTGCCTCTTCTTTGCTGAACAATTCATATTGTTTTTCAGCTTCTTCAACACCAAGGATAGATTCAACATAACGATCAAATTTAAAACGCTCATCAACAACATCGGGCCATGCCAAATTAATTGTAAACGTTCTGAAATTCATCGGGGTGCGGTTATAAAGAGTAATAGTATAATTACATCCTTTAACAACACCATTTTCTAAAACGGGATCAATATCGTGAATTTTAAAAATAACCGCATCCGGTCGTGTTGTCACATTTTCATTTTTTTGCGGCAGAGTCTTATCGTTTTTAGACTGCGCGGGTATAGCTGCCAGAGAATTTGTAGCAGAAAGAGATATTGAACTACTTAATAAAACCGCCAAAATTTTCTTAATCTTTTTCATCTTGAACCTCATGAACTTTTAAAGGTAATCGTACCATATCAGAAGAATGTTTAATTTTTGTTAATTAGGTGAAAAAAACTCATAACAATATTTTAGAAAAATAGACATTTAAAATATTATATCGGTTTTTCATTTTGTATCTCCTTCATCTTAAATTTCAAACGCAATAAATCAGTCCATACATTTGCTTTTTTTGCGGGTGTACGCAATAAATATGAAGGATGATAAGTCGCCAGAACATGAATCTCTTTTTGATTTGCATAATATGTCATCCATTTTCCACGTGTCCTTGAAATTGAATCAGATGTATTCATTACGGAATTAAGAGCAATACCACCCAATAAAAGAATAAAATCAGGTAAAATTAATTCTATTTGTCGTTGCAAAAAAGGTAAACAAACAGCTTTTTCTTCATCCGTGGGAGACCGGTTTCCAGGAGGCCTCCAGGGCAGAACATTTGTTATATAACAGTCGGCACGATTAAGCTGCATTGCTGCAAACATCTTATCCAGAAGCTTACCACATCTTCCGACAAATGGTTTCCCGATTCTGTCTTCATCTGCTCCAGGCGCTTCACCTATAAGCATCAGTCTGGCATATGGATTTCCGTCGCCAAAGACGGTAGAAGCTGCTGTGTTTTTTAAATTACAACCGTCAAATTTTAACATCAGCTCTTTCAAGTCATTTAAATTCTGAGCTTGGCCACATATATCTTTAGCATTTTTAACAGTAGCACTGTGTTTGACAACATCTGCCTTCGGTAAGCCTGAAATCTGATTGCCGACAGGTGAAATAAATGATGTATCTTTAAACAAAACTGAATTAGAAGTAGACGATGGATTTACCTTGTCAGAAAAGGGCATAACAATAGATGAAGACAAACAGGCATTATCTCCGCAAACCTCCTGAACACCGGCAAATATATACCAATCCAGTGTTTCTTGTATTTCTGTTAATGTAATCGTCATAGTAAAACTTATACTATAGTGTATTTTTATTGCAATAGATTGTAATTATTTACACAAATATAATAAATTTAGTTTAAAGTTAAAGAACATATGATAGCATATAACAAATTTAGCGGGAAAATCATGTCAATGTTAAAAGCGAGCTATATCATTACGTTATTGAGCGGAATAGGTATATTTAATTCCTGTACCGGCAATTTTATAAATTTTCCGGAATATAGACAGAAAACTGTTTATTTACAAAAAATTGATACGGCATATGGTAATTACTTGGCAGGTCGAGTCGCTCATTTACGCCAAGATTATAGCAATGCTTCCCATTATTATATAAAAAGCATCGAAAAAGGTCTTGATAATGAAGATCTTCTTGGGAAAACATACATTATCCTGGCATCACAAGGAAAAATAGATAAAGCAGTAAAGTATGCCAGCCAGGCCCGTCAAAAAGGTGATAAAAACAATTTTATCGACGTAATCAATGCTGTTCACGCTTTTAAACATAAAAATCATAAATTTGCGCGTGCAGAACTTGATGATATTCATGAAAAAACTTATCAACAGCTGATAACTCCACTTTTTAAAGCATGGAGCTTTGTAGGAGAAAATAATTATGCCCAGGCACAAAATGAATTAAAAAAGCTTGAAGGCATAAAAGAAATGCAAACGGTTTACAGTCTGCACAGCGGAATGATTGCCGATTATTTTAATGATACGGAAAAGGCAAAAAAAATGTATGGCTATATCATAAGCGATAAGGCAAATGATATGTCTTTCCGAGCCCTTCAGATTATAACAAATTTTATGGTCAGAAATGGAAATAAAAAACAAGCTCAAGATTTAATAGCAAAATATTACGGAAGCAGCAATATAAAAGAAATGTTGGTCAGTTTGAAGGAAAAGGTTGAAAAAAGTAGTAAAAATACGCCGAAATTGATAAAATCGGCAGATGACGGAATGGGTGAACTCTTTTTGGAGATTGGTCTGCTGTTTAAATCAGTGCCGATGGGATATGATTACGCGCAAATATATATGGCTATTTCACAATACTTTAACCCTGATAATGATGTAGCTAAAATTGCCATGGCGGATATTTATGAAGAAAGATACATGTTAACAGATGCAAACAGATATTATGCCTCCCTTGGCAAGGATTCGGAACTTTTTTATCCGGCCCAGATAAAAATGGCAAATAATCTGGCAGCAGAAAAAAAATATGATGATGCAATCCGTATTTTGAAAAAAATATTAAGAAAAAATCCTGACAATTTTCAGGTATTATTTAATTTGGGAGAGATACTGCGTATAAGCAACGATCAGACATCTGCCATAAAATATTATACAAAAGCTATCGATTCGCTGTTCTATGAAAGCAATAAATATTGGTCAGTATTTTATGCTTTAGCCATTTCGTATGATAGAAATAACGAGTGGCTTAAAGCAGAAGAAAATTTAAAAAAGGCGCTTGAATTAAGCAACAGGCATCCACAAGTACTAAATTACTTGGGATACAGTTGGTTAAAATATAATATAAATACGGATATAGCAGCTTCCATGATTTTAGAAGCGTATGAAAAAAGCCCTGAAGACGGTGTTATCATAGACAGCTTAGGGTGGGTATATTTTAAAACCGGCGATTGTAATAATGCTATTATGTATTTAGAAAAAGCCTCTGAATTGAAGCCTCAAAATGCTGTAATAAGCGACCACTTAGGTGATGCATATTGGTGCGGTGGCAGAAAAAACGAAGCAGTATTTCAATGGAAACAGGCCTTATCGCAAAAAGAAGACAACAGTGAGATCAATAAAAAACAAGTAAAAAATAAAATAGAAAGCGGTTTAAGCGGATTACTACCTCTGACAATAAAAGATGAAAATATAAAAAAAAGTTTACACAGTTTAAATGAAATAACAGAATGAATTTTAACAAATAAGATAATTAAGTCAGGGAGAGATACCAGTTAAATCATATAGAAAAATGTTATCATTTTGATAGATACATTCAAATCTATGTAAAGAGTATCAAATTTTTTAATAATTGCGCTGTCAAACACTATTTCTGATAAACAGCTATTAATTTTTTTAGTTTTTGCATATTTTTTTGAACTAAATTAGCGTCTTTTCCCTCAATACGCAGTTTGATAACTGGCTCAGTACCTGATTTTCTGGCAATGACAGTGCTTTTATCGCCAAGATCACGTTTAGCCATAATTAAAGCTTGTTGAACATCTTCATGCTCAACACTGTCATACATGGCCTCTTTGGTTGAAAAGCGAATATTTTCAATTAGACAAGGGTAGGGTTGAAAAATAGGGAAAATCTCACTAAGCGGTTTTTGTTCCTCTAAATAGGCCAGAGCCAAAACAATAGATACAACGAGAGCATCACCGGATTTTGCATAATGCGATAAAACAATATGTCCAACAGATTCACCGCCAAGGCAAGCCGACATTTTCTGCATCATATCTATAACATAGCGTTCCCCTACATTGCTTTGATAGTAATTAAAACCTTTTTTTTGTAAATACTCGCCAAGTCCGAGATTGGACCAGTCTGTGCTGACAACGCTATTATTATCTAAAAGATTATGCTTTCTTAAATGTTGCGCCAAAAAACACAGGAGTTGGTCACCGTCAATAATTTGTCCCTTGTCATCAACAAGAATTATTCTGTCACCGTCGCCATCTGTAGCAATACCAAAATGAGCATGAGCTCCAACAACTGTTTGCGACAGCTGTTCTGTATGTTGGGAACCGCAATTTTTGTTAATATTAAAGCCATCGGGTTGATTATTTATAGCAATAACACCAGCACCAAGATCTTTAAACGTCTGAGGAAGAATATAAGAATAAGCACCGTTGGCACAGTCAATAACAACACGTAATCCTTGCAAAGCTTTATAATTCGGAGCAATATCACGCACTTTGGCGATGTAAGTTTCAACAAGTTCCTTATTTTGGATTAACATGCCGAAAGAAGTTGTTTCCAGCAATCCCTTTTTTTGTTCAAGAAGTATCTCTATTTCAGAGTAAAAATCATCTGAAAACTTATAACCGTTCTTATCAATAAGTTTTATTCCATTGTCATAATAGGGATTATGTGAAGCCGTGATCATCAAAGCCATGTCAGCATCTAAAGAAGCAACCATTGAAGTAATAAGGGGAGTTGGAACAGTACCAAGCGAAAGAACATCAACTCCGTTGTTAAGAAAACCAGAACTAAGTGCAGATAACAGCATATCTCCGGAAATTCTTGTGTCTTTTCCGATAACAACTCTTTTTTTGTTTATACAAACCTTTTGACTTAAAATCAAAGCTAAATTATATGCAAAATCAGCCGTTAAAGGATATTTTCCGGCAATCCCGCGCACGCCGTCTGTTCCAAACAATTTATGTGACATAATATCGTTCCTCAAAAACTTTAATACTTTTCTAGTGTTAAAATCATAAAATAAAAAATGCAAGCAAATTATTCTACCACAAAACAATGAAAGTACAACCTTTTTATCAATAAGTTGCGACCTAAATATGGAATGCTAGCCCATATCAAAATAACGATATCCAACATCAGTATTTAGTCAATTCGTGGCGTTGATAGAAATACCGTCACCAGAGACCGGTAAAGTTTGTATTATCAATGGCTCAATTATGATTAGCGTATGATAACATTTTAAAATAATGCTTAAAAGCGGTAGACTCAAAATACCAATTTTCCATAAAATATAAAATTTTCTTAATCTTTAAAAGTAAAAAGAATACCGGATAAACCTTAAAAATATTGATTTTATAATAATGTATGCTAAACCATAAAAAGGTGGTCGGGCAGCTGCGCCGAATTCTTTTCGGTGAGGAAAGTCCGAGCGTCATGGAAACAAGGCACCGGATAACGTCCGGCTAGAGAAATCTAAGGGAAAGTGCCACAGAAAATTACCGCCAAAAAATATTTTGGTAAGGTTGAAAAGGCGAGGTAAGAGCTCACCGCGGAGGTAGCAATATCTCTTGGCAAGGTAAACCCTGTCTGACGCAAGACCAAGTTAGGAGAGCAGTTTTACTGTTATATGGGGCGTTTCCACCCTACTCCAGAGGTAGGTCGCTTGAATCGTGTGGTGACATACGATCCAGATGAATAGCTGCCCCCTGAATCTTTACATTTGTAAAGCAAATGACAGGGACAGAACTCGGCTTATAGACCACCTTCTGTTTTTTAGGAGAATAATATGCAATATCAGCAAACATTAAAACAAAACATAGAAATTAAAGGAATAGGGTTGCATTCAGGCTGTGCATCCGATATGACGATTATGCCTGCACCGGAAAATTACGGTATTCGCTTTTTACGCAACGATATAAAGGAAAGTATAGAAATTCCTGCTTTGTATTCTAATGTTGTTGATACACGCAATTGTACATGTATCGGTATGTCACCCAAAAATATCGTAAGTACAATAGAACATATTATGTCCGTTTTATATATCATGGGAATAGATAATGCCTTAATATCTATAAATAATCCGGAAGTGCCGATTCTTGACGGTAGTGGAATAAAATTTTTACAAATTTTGGAAAAAGCTCCGCTTGAAATTCAAAAAGTCCCGCGTAAATTTCTTAAAGTAAAAAAAGAAGTAAAATTTACTGATGAAAAAGGAAATGGCATAATGTTGCTTCCAAACGATTTGCTGCATATCTGTTTTGATATAGAATTTCCTTCAAAAATTGTAGGGCATCAAAGATTTGATAAAGATATATCAAAAGATGTTTTTGTCAGAGAGATCGCTCCAAGTCGCACATTTTGTGAGAAATACCAGGTAGATTATTTACGTTCAATTGGTTTAATTAAAGGTGGTTCATTGGAAAATGCACTGGTATTAGATGGTGAAAAAGTATTAAATCCGGAAGGGTTTCGCATTCAAAATGAATGTGTAAATCATAAGGTCATGGATACAGTTGGTGATTTATATACATCTGGATATTATATTTTAGCAAAAACAGTTGCCAACAAAAGTGGACACTTTCATAATAATGAAATCTTAAGAAGACTATTTGCGTCAAAAGACAATTATGAAATTTTATAGCAGGAGAGTAAATATGAAAAATTTTTTATATACATTACCTGTAATACTATTACTGTTTTTATCAGCCTGTGCTTCAGATACTGCACAGGAAATCAATGATGAAGACAAAACGGCCGAAATGTTGTATAATGAAGCATATGACCATCTTGAAAAAACATCATATCAAAAAGCAGCTGAAACCTTTGATAAAGTAGAATTGGAACATCCTTATTCCAAATGGGCTACAAAATCAAAATTGATGAGTGCTTATTCCTATTATAAAGACGAAAAATATGATGACGCAATTATTGCTTTAGATAGATTTATTCGGTTACACCCAGGTAACAAAGATATAGCTTATGCATTTTACTTAAAAGGCGTATGTTATTATAATCAGATTGCACCATCCCAAAAAGAACAATCGGCAACAAAAGACGCCTATGAAACTTTTTCACAGGTTATAGCTATGTTTCCCGATAGTGAATATGCTGCTGATGCCAAAGGAAAAATAGCTCTAATCGAAGACCATCTTGCCGGACACGAGATGGCTGTTGGGCGTTATTATCTGGAAAACAAAGAATATGTTTCGGCTCTTAATCGTTTCTCCACGGTTACGGACAATTACCAGACAACTAATCAAATAGAAGAAGCTTTATATAGAGAAGTTGAGATATATACAATATTGGGTCTTAACAGTAAAGCTGAGCAGAAAGAAGAAATTTTGCGTCGTAATTATCCCGACAGCAAATGGTCAAAGAGAGCGACAAAGCTTGTAAAAAAAGGTTAAAAAATGTTAAAAACGCTGTCTATAAAAAACGTTGTATTAATTGACAGTCTGAATATAGATTTTTCGGGAGGTTTGACTGTCTTAAGTGGTGAAACAGGAGCCGGGAAATCTATTTTACTCGATTCTTTAGGGCTTTTACTTGGAAGTCGCTCTGAAACATCTCTAATTAGAGCTGGAACAGACAAACTATCTGTCACGGGTATTTTTGAAGTAGATGCTGGAAATAAAATTTATGAAATTGCCGGCGAATACGGGTTAGAGATTGATGGTGATATTATAATCAAACGCATTATTACGATAGATGGCCGAAATAAAATACTTTTTAATGACCAGATAATTACATTGAAATTATTAAGGGAACTAAGCCGCAATTTGATAGAAATCCATGGTCAACACGATAATCAGGGACTTTTAAATCCGATAACACATTGTAACATTTTAGATGGATATAGTGGCGCTGTCAAAAATATTGCAGAGGTGAAAGCGACATATATTGCCTACAATACAGGGGCAAAATTACTTGAAGAAAAACAAAAAAAATTAGAATTAACTAAAGAAGAAGAGGAAAATTTACGTCATTGGGTGTCAGAATTAAATAAACTGGCACCACAAAAAGGAGAAGAAGCTATTCTGCGCAATCGTCGTAGCGAATTAATGAATGCCGAAAAGATTTTAGAAATGCTAAACTCAGCATATTCATATCTGAATGGTGATAATTCTGTTTTGGGGCAGATTGCTCAAGTACAAAACGCAATTTCCAGGGCAAATGAAATTGTAAACAATAAATATGCCGATATTGAACAAAATTTAGAAACGGTTTTATATAGTTTGAATGATGTTATAAAAAGCATTGAGGCTAATTCGGAAAACATATCTTTTAACCAGAATGAAATTGATGAAATAGAAACGCGTTTGTTTGCTTTAAAAGATGTTGCTAAAAAGCATCAAACAGAAATAGACTTGTTGCCGGAAAAACAAAAAGAACTTTCTGATGCTTTGCAGAATTTACAAAACGGAGAAGATAAACTGAAAGAATTAAAAGAGGAAGTTGCAGAATTACGCAAAACTTATATAAAGGCAGCTGAAGCATTAAGTAAAGAACGCCAAATAGCAGCCGAAAAGTTGGATAAAAGCATCATGCAGGAGCTGCCACCTCTGAAAATGGAAAAAGCAGTTTTTAAAACCAAAATAACCGTTAATGAAGAAAAACAATGGTCTGAAAAAGGGTGGGATACAGTTTGCTTTGAAGTATCAACCAACCCTAATACCCCTATGGGACCGCTGAATAAAATAGCGTCTGGTGGCGAGTTATCACGCCTCATGTTGGCTCTAAAGGTAAATTTGGCTCAAACAAGCAGCCGGGAAACATTGATTTTTGATGAAATTGATACCGGTATTGGCGGTGCAACAGCTGAAGCTGTTGGTGAACGTTTGGCTCGTCTTGCTCAAAAGTTTCAGGTAATGGTTGTAACGCACTCTCCACAGGTTGCGGCATTTAGCACAGAGCATTTTAAAGTAGAAAAAAGGACAGAAAACAACACTACGACAACAAGCTTGACGAAACTGGATGCAAAAGGAAAAATCGAAGAAATTGCCCGCATGCTTTCAGGGGAAAAGATAACCAAAGAAGCGCGTGCTGCAGCTCAGGTTCTTATCAATAAAGAGGCAAATACCACCTTGTGTTGATTGATTACAATTTATTTTGCCGCCGTTTCAATCTTGAAAGTTTATAACTTACAACAGATGTATCGCGACCGGTTTTTGCCAACCGGTCATACATTCTTTCAATTTCTTTTTCCAAATAAGTTGTTTCAATCCTGGTATCAAGTTCTGTTTTTTCTTCCTCACTGCCCAAACCGCGAATGCTGCAAACATCGCGTATAATATCGGCAACATCTTTTCCTGTTTGTTGTTTTTGCTGGATAAAGTAAGGTAATTCATAAACCAGCTGGCGCGTATTATCATATACTTTATTATTTTCACAACATTTATCATATTTATTTTTTAACAAACTGAAAGCAACTTCAAGTTCAAAATCATTATCTACGACAACAAAAGGAACAGGATCAGAAAATCCTTTGTTTGAGATGGATTTTAAGTATTCCAGTAAATGGTGAAAGAAACCATTGATATTATAAAGGATGAATGGTTTTTTTTGTAACAATCCATCCTGCATAGCAACACAGTCATATGCCAATTCATCTAACGTGCCAACACCGCCCGGGGTAAAAACGACAAAATCCGCATTTAATAAACGTTGTTTGCGTTCTTCTAATGTTTTTGCAAAAATAACATTAATATGCTGCAACATTTTATCATCAGAATCATAAAGTTTAAAATATTCGGCAGTTGTAATTCCTTGAATCGGAAAATCGGGAGTCGCATAATGCTGTTTTTCATTCCAGGCATCCATAACTCCCCGCGCTACAGCCCCCATAATTCCAGTATTGGATAAGCCGAAATCAAGTTTAAAACCCATTTCAACAATTTTTTTTCCAAGAGCATACGCCTCTCTAACATAAACCGGATTATGTCCTCCGCGCGAACCTCCAGCTACAAAAACCCGAATACCGTTTTTTTTATTTTCTTTAATAAAAGCAGACAACAGCATATCTTCGCCACAGTTTTTTTTCATTGCCATATCAAATTTCTCCTGTCAAAAAACAATTCGCCCTATAACACTAAACAAGCGATGCAATATCCCCTTGCTGTTGTTTTTTATAAAAATCTTTAACAAATTCTTCCAAAGTATCTTCGTTCAAAGCCATACGAATTTTCTGCATCAATCGCTCATAATATCGGATATTATGCCAGCTCAGTAACATAACGGCTAATATTTCGTTGCATTTTTGCAAATGGTGAATATAAGCGCGCGAATAATTACGGCAAAGCGGACAATCACATCCGGCTTCTACAGGACGCGGATCCTCGCGGTGGCGTGCGTTGCGAATATTTATAGAACCATAATCAGTAAAAGCTTGAGCTGTTCTTCCAGATCGCGTTGGCATAACACAGTCAAACATGTCAACACCCCGCAAAACAGCTCCGACAATATCATCTGGCTTGCCGACACCCATAAGATAACGAGGTTTATCTTCTGGTAACATTTCCGGAGCATAATCTAATACCTCGAACATTTTTTCTTGTCCTTCACCCACGGCTAATCCGCCGATAGCATAACCATCAAATCCTATATCTCTGAGTTTTTGAGCCGATTCTTTTCGCAACTCTTTAAAAATACTTCCTTGTTGTATACCAAATATCCCATATCCTTCTCTGTCCTGAAAAACATCTCGGCTTCGTCTGGCCCAACGCATGGAACGTTGCATAGAAATTTGCGCTTCCGCGAAAGTAGCAGGAAAAGGTGTACATTCATCTAAACTCATTGTAATGTTGGAATCAAGTTTATGTTGAATGCTGATAGATTCTTCAGGAGTTAAGAAAAATGTTTTTCCATCTATATGAGATTTAAAGCTGACACCTTTTTCAGTCAGTTTGCGCAAGCCCTTCAGACTCATAACCTGAAAACCGCCTGAATCTGTTAAAATAGGACGATTCCAATTCATAAATTTGTGTAATCCTCCCATTTTTTCAACCAAATCTGCACCTGGACGCAACATAAGATGATAAG
The DNA here is from genome assembly GCA_964416205.1 of uncultured Acetobacter sp. Lineage (GTDB taxonomy): Bacteria > Pseudomonadota > Alphaproteobacteria > RF32 > CAG-239 > CAG-267. Next base: position 20,291 of record CAYQDC010000014.1, read on the forward strand.
TATTTCCCAAAATAATTTCCGCGCCCGTTGCTTCTACTGATTCGGGAAGCATTGCTTTCACCGTGCCACAAGTCCCCACAGGCATAAAAGCCGGAGTATTAACAATACCATGCCGGGTATAAAGTTTTCCCAGTCTGGATTTATTATATTTTTTTAAAATATCAAATTTAAGAGCCATTATATTTCCTTATTCTTTATAAATTTTACTCCAAAGAGGAATCTCTTTTCCGATTCCTTTTTTTAATTTGTCAGCCTCAATAAAAGCCATTTCGCCACTATCAAACATAACGCGATACCACTTCTTATCACCTGTATAACCTGTTAAACGAACGGTTGTTCCGGGTGAGACAATAGAAAAGACATCAAAACTCTTATCAGCACCATGCATAGCTTTGGTTTCTGTTGTAACATGATATAACTTGCTATTATCATAAACATCAACAGGAATATCAAAAATTTTAGCTACAGCAACATCACTAAAAACTTTTTGACCCTTTTGAAGGATAACTACTTTCTTAACATTAACCTGATTTGAATTTTTGTAATTTACATGCCGCAAATAGAGCAAACCGCCGATAAGGCCGAGTAAAACAAACAACATTATCGGATAAAATAATTGAATACGTTTTAGTTTTGAAAATTTCCATTTTTTTAAACTCAACGGTGTATAAGAGGCCAATGTTTGTATGTATTCATTTATAAAAGAAAGCTGATCTTTATCAGCATATTCTCTTGCCTTCAACGCTAGAGTTAAAGCTTCTGCATATTTTCCATTACTTTCATAAGATAAAGAATTATGAAGCATAAGTAAAAGATTATCTCTGGGGCGGTTAAAGAAAAAAATATTTTTTATGAGCGCCACAATATTTACAAAAAATGCCGTTATTCCCCAAAAACCGCATACCCAATTATGCTTTGTGATACGTTTGACCACATTAGGAGCTTCTTGATTATTGCAATAATAAACTTTATCAATTTTAGAATGTCCAAGAATCTTTCCGGTGACTTCAATCAGGTGTATGGCATGTAAATTAATATCTTCTTCTCCATGCATGTTTTTTAAAACACAGAGAGAATTTATGTTGGGAAAGTTATTTTTGTCATATATAAAAGATAAAAGTGTATATTTTAATCTACTTTTTTTATCTTTTAAGATTTCATATGCAACAGAAATTTTCTGAAACATATCGACGGCTTGAGGATTTTTATTATAGTCAGGGTGCCAATATTTAGCCAGTTCACGATATTTTTGCCGGATTTCTTCCTCTGTAGACGAAGGGGATATATCCAAAATTTTATAATATTCCAAACTGTCATATTGTTTTGCTTTTTCAGCCATTTTTTATCTCCAGATCTAATTTTTTTGCAATATTACAAATATCTAAAGCCGCTTCAGAGGTCGGATAGCGTGATAATAAAAGTTCTTTGTTACGGATAGTATCTCTTATTCTGGCATCAAAACGGACAATTCCGATTAAACCGGGGCAAATCAAATTGCATCGCTCAGCGGCCTTGTTTAATTTCTCGTAAACTTTGTATCCATCCTCAAATGAATTTACCTTGTTAATTATTAAATTATAATTAGCGTTTAATCCTGTTCTGTTTATGAAGCGGATAAGCTCGAAAGTACTTATCAAGTCAGCGGTATTTTCAGAACACATAATCAGAATATTATCGGCAATTTGGCATAAACTCAGATTTTTGTCAGTAAGTTCTGTACCGAGATCAATAACAGTATGCTGATAAGTTTCAGCAAGTATAAGTAAATCTTCGGCAAGAATTTGAACCCGCCCCAGTGGGAGGTCGTATAAATAATTATTTCCGGACTCGGCGGTCAAAATATGAAAATTTTGATTTTTATAAGCTGTAACAAGCTGGTTAAGTGTTTTTTTGCCACGGATATACATTTCCAAATAGGAAGCATTTTGTAGCATAAGATAAGAAGAAATATTAGAAAAATTACCATTTCCATCAACCAGCAAAACACGTTTTTTAGCGTTATTCAGGGCATAGGTCAAATTTAAAGCGCACCAGGAAGAGCCTATTCTTTCCGCACCAGAAATAAAGACGGAAATGTGATGTGGAAACTCCCGGCTAAAAAATAACTTTTTATAAATCAAATCGGTTGCATTATCCAACAAAATATCTCCAGCAAATAAACCAGCTAAACTAGCATAAATTATTTTTTAACATAATAACATTATATTTAAACAATAAAAGATTCTTTTTGCAATATGGGGTGATAATGAGAAATATAAAAGCATTGTTATTTTTCTTGGTTGGAATTTTATATGCAACAACGGTTTGTGCCGTATCAGATATTGAAATTGTAATGAAAGGAAAAGATGTCAACGGTTATAATCAACCTTATTATAGTAAAATATCAGGATCCGACTGGAAAGACAAATATGTTATAACCGCCATTGCGGATCCGGATAATTTTCCTTGGTCATCTGCTTCACAGGGGTCTGTATTTTTTAAAATATTTAAAGATTTAGCCGAAAAAGAGCATATCATTATTGAATTTTACTATCCAAAAGATTACACAAACGCGGTACAAAAATTTGAAGAAGGGACAGTTGCATCTCTTTCGGGAGTCAATACCCATTTTGGAGTATATTATGAAAATATTCCGTATTCAAGAAACGTATATATATATCCGTCATTCTTTGAAAATCATGTCCACGTTATAACTTCAGCAAGCAACAGTTTGGATATAGGCAATAAAGAAAACTTAAAGAATTTCAATGGCGTATATGCAGCTACAGATAAATTTTCCAGTTTCGTATTAAAAGAGTTTTCAAACTTAGGAATAAAAGAAGTAAAAGATTTTCCCGAAGCATATAAACAATTATTAAGCGGTGAAGCAGAATTTATTGTTGGCAGTTATTATCCATGCATTATAGAAGCTTACAAATTAGGTATACGTGATTATGTGGTATTCAGCAAAGAAGCAGTATGGAAAATGCCAATGTTTATCAGGGCTTTCCCAGAGATAGAAAAATATCAGCGTGTAGATTATTTAAAAAAATACCTAAAAAGTTCAAGATATAAAAAAGTCAGAGATGAAGCTTTACAGGAATTGGTAGAAATCTATAAAGAGAATACCAAAGGCGTAGTGCCTCCAACTTATATCAAAGCAATCATGCCTCAGGAAAATTTAACGCAAAAGCAAAATGTTAAAGAAGAAACAACCGTAGTTTCATCCCCAATAACGGAGGATAAGAAAGACTTGAAAAAATAAATTTAAATTATAATATGGCTTAACAACAGGAGAGATTTTAAAATGGTTCTTTTAGTTCATCATAGCGTTTCCCCACAATCACGGAAAATCAGGTTGATTATGGCAGAAAAAAAAATGCTATTTGTATTAAAAGAAGAAGAACCATGGAATATTCCTCAAGATATCTTAAATATAAATCCAGCAGGGAACTTGCCAATACTGGTATTTGATGGAAAAGTAGTAGCTGGAGATTATGCTATAACCGAATATCTGGAAGAGAGCAATCCTCAATATAAATTATTGCCTGAAAATGTATTGGAAAGGGCAGAAGTCAGACGTATTATGGAATGGTTTGATATAAAATTTTATAACGAAGTATATAAATATATTGTTACAGAAAAAGTAATAAAAAGATTTCAGTATCGGGAAGCACCTAATTCAAAGATATTGAAAGCGGGAATTAACAATCTGAAATATCATATGGAATATTTGGAATATCTTACTGACCAAAATAATTATCTCGTCGGTAAAAATTTAACAATAGCGGATTTAACGGCGGCTGCGCATTTGTCAATAGTTGACTATCTTGGCGATGTGCCATGGAATGACTATAAAAATACAAAATTATGGTATGCAAAAATAAAATCACGCCCGAGTTTTAAGGATATATTAAAAGACAATATTAAAGGGATAACACCATCGGTAATATATGCTGATTTGGACTTTTGACAATGAAGAAGATAGGAGTAGCAATAGTTTGCATTTTATTGACAGCCTGTTCTGGTGGAAGAAAGGGACAGGTAGTTTTTCATTGGGATCGATACAATACAGGCGGGATAAAGTTTGCAAGAGATCACTCCGAATGTATGCGTCAGGCAGAGGCTTTTAAATTTTTTCCAAATTTTAAAAGTTGGTTTTATACAGAAGAACAACGCTATAACATTGTTGTTGAATGGCATAAAGAACATGGTATTTGGGCCAGTTTTATTCCCTATCCTGGCGCTATGCCTGTGCTGGTAAATTCTGTTCGAGATGATTCAGATGCCAGCCCAAGTAAATATCAAAAATGTATGCTAAAAAAAGGGTACGTTGAAAGAACGATAGATATTCCGGAGGCTAGCAATTTATTTGTTTACAAACCACAGAGTGTTAACCAGGATGCACCGTTGGACAGCACATATCCATAAAATCCTGCTAGGCAGATTAATTGAAAATAAAAAATTTCAGATACCTTTTTTGTTGAAAAGGTGTTTTCCGCAAAAAACACAGGATGTCATATAATAACATTATCTTTTAAGATATATTCATAAAAGATCCTCTGATAATATAATCAGGATTATTATAGCATAAATTTTGCTTTGCGGTGGACGCTTCAGTAAGTCAACAAGACTATTTTTCGTATTTGGTTTATGTTAAGATCATATTATTACACATTTTATTAAATATTGCGTTCAAATGTTTATTGAATAGAAAAATTATAATTTAGTGTGTGAGCAGTGTATTTAAATCAGTATCGTTGAAAAATTTATACTAATAAGTGTCAACAGAGGAACATTAAGATTTTTTATCTGTGGAAACGGTGTTTTTAAAAATCGTATCACATCTACCGTCACAAAAAATGGGGTGCAGTTCATTATTTTGATTTATGAAATAAGCCTATATGACAAGAGAATTTGTAAATTTTTTTATTTTTGTTGTCAGTGTATTTAAATATGCTGATATATTTATAAAGTTTACCATTTGCTGTTCTTGTTTGTATAACAGGGTTTTAAAAAGCGTGTAGTTTTTCTGCAATAAATCAAAATATTCTTTACCAGTTAAAAAAAGACAACATGTACCAGATTTGTTTGGACAATATCCAGAAACCACTACAGGAAGGAGAATCATAATGACCGATTAATTCTGAAATATGAGGGGTACTTGTGTAGCAATAAGATTAACCTTGGCCTTTTTAAAGAAACCACAGCCTGTTTATAATTATTTTCGGCATTATCTCTTTCCATATCTGAAAAGGCCTTTGCTCTGGAATATTGAATCCTTTTATAGTAGGCCAGATTATAATCAACAGTTGCCTTTCCCCATAAAAACAGAAGGCATGGTGACCTTGGGTTGTGTCTAATATTCATCAGGATTCATCATAAGCAGAGATATATCTTTTTTACAAATCTTTATTTGTAAGGTTGTCTTCCAGCGTAGATATTAAGTAAAGAGACACTTTCAAAAGCTATAGCATTGGTTATTTTGTGTATGGAATAAAGCAAAACTAAAAGCTATAATTTAAATTTGCCTTAGCGTATTAATTAATTCTTTCATATCTTCAGGGAAATCAGAAGAAAAAGATATATATTGACGTGTTTTAGGATGGATGAAGCCTAGCGAATAAGCATGTAAAGCCTGTCTGGGAAATGAATTTATATAAAGTTTCATTTTAAGGGGAACATGGATGCTGGTTTTCTTTGTTTGTGTATAAACATCATCTCCTATAAGATGACAACCAATAGAAGAAAGATGAACACGTATTTGATGTGTTCGTCCTGTTTCTAAGTGGCATTCAACCAACGACGCCGCACTCTTATACTGTTCAACAACAGCGTAATGTGTAACAGCATTTTTTCCGCCAGAAGGCACAATGGCCATCTTTTTACGATCATAAGAACTACGGGCAATATTACCAGATATTGTACCAGAAAATGGTGACGGAATACCATAAACAACAGCATAATATGTTCGTTCTATGGAATGAGACGAAAATTGCTCAGCCAGAAAATGATGTGCCACATCGTTTTTAGCAACAACAAGCACACCGCTTGTATTGCGGTCAATTCGATGAACAATGCCGGGACGTACTACGCCACCAATTCCGGATAAACTTCCGTGGCAATGATACAAAAGCGCATTAACAAGTGTTCCAGATGAAATACCAGCAGCAGGATGAACAGTCATTCCGGCCGGTTTATTAACAACAATAATATCGCTGTCTTCATAAAGGATATCTAGAGGTATATTTTCTGCAAGTGGAGTTGCCTCTCTAAGAGCTGGAAGATGAATTTGATATATTTCGCCGATTCGTATTTTATAATTTTTGTCTGTTATTGGAACATCTTGTATAAAAACACATGCTTCCTCAATCAGACGTTGAGCTTGTACCCGTGAAAAATCCGGAAAATCATTTGCAATATATTTATCTAATCGCTGCCCGTTTTTCGCTTCGTCAACAGGAGAAGTGTATAAAATGTTACTGTTTTTTTCTGTCATCGGAACATGTTAAATATATCTTCACACATTACAAGCTAAAATAAACTAGAACAAAAGATAAATCAAGGATATAATCATGCCAAAAATAAAGATAATCAAAAGTGTATCACTAATATTAGGTGTAAGTATAGTTTTTTGCACTTATTTAATGTTTGTACGCGCTTTTGAAAGAAAAATTACGCCTGAAGCAACATTGTCACAGGAAACAAAGATTTTAGATCTGGGTAATTTTACGAAAATTAAAAATTTTTATGTGGAGAAAGGTAAAATTTATATCCTTTTACAAGCGCCTTGCCATGACACAATTAGCGTAATTGATGAAACCAGTCAAACCGAAACAATGAAAATAAATGTAACAAAGGGAGAATGCAATGAGTGAAGAAGAAAGTTCGCTGGATGCGTTTATAACGTCAAACACGCCACAAAATCAGCCAAATAAAGAACAGGAAAATAATAAAACCAAAGATTTGGAAGACGAATTTGCGAAATTGTTGAATGATTTTATCAATCAGGAAAACAAGAACAATAAAGAAGAACAAAAGAAAGAAGATAAAGTTCAGAATGCAGTTATTGCAGATAGCTTGGATAATTTTCAAACAAAAATTGAGAAAGATAGTTTGGATAGCTTTATTACACCCTCCGAGATTCCAGAGAAAGAAAATTTAGATAACTTTATAACGATTCCAAATACTGAACCGATACATTCAGCAACGGAAGAAAAAGCGCAAAACAAAATTGCCACTGAAGACCAAAATGGATTAAAGTCAGAAGAACAGGAATTGGCACGTGCTATAGATAATTTTCAAAATGGTATATATGCTTTAGCGGATAAAAAAAGCGTGAAAGCACCTGAAACAGATTACAATCCAAAAATGTTATCACCAAACTATAAACCGAGTATAGGAAAAAAAATTGCTCAGTATTTATTGGCCTGTTGGGATTTTATCAACAAATATGATCCTGAAAATATGAAAAGACTGTCTAAAAATGCCAGTGATGAAGAATACTTGACATTTGCTGAAACATTAGATGATACAGATATGCAGCTGTCCATTATATCTTACGTAGAAATATTGATTAACATGGAAGTATGCGAGGTCTGTTATGCTCAAAAAAAAGAAATTATACAAAAAAATCGGATAAAAAGAGAGTTGTATGAAGAATATATGGAGCTTCAAAGACGAAAAGATATATTTATAAAAAAAATAAAAGAAAAAAACTTCCCGATAAATGTAGATAAACTAATTGGAAATTATTTTCGTGTGGCAACAAAAGATGCCGATGGTTCATTTAAAGCTCTTACGAAAAACCCGGCAATGTTCTCACCAATAGAGTTTGATAAAATTCGTCCGAAATTTTTTGGTTTAATTAAAGTAACTCCTGAAGATGGAATAAGAGCAAACCAGAAAATCGGAAATTTCATAAAAAAATTAAAAGTATGAAAAAACTTTATAAAAACATTTAAAGTAGACAAAAGTGGGTTTTTGTGTTAAAATAACATAAAAAGCTGCTAATGGAGGAAAAAATGGATGAACGAAATCAAACAAACGATATTTCTCAAAGAATAAATGATATAAATAACAATATTCGGGATATTTTAAACAGAGTAAAACCTAATGAAAATAATTCTTCAATAAGGGCAACAAATTCTGCGGCAACTCGGCAAAATACACAAAATGGTGGAGACAATACTGCAAATGGAACAGAAAACATAAATCCTGATGATAATGTACAGCCAACTCCACAGCCACAGGTAACTCGGCGGGCGGTTTACGATGGGGTTTCCCGAGCTTACGAAGACATTGATACCGGACAGTTTGACACCAAGGCTCCTCATGATAATGAAAAAATAAAAAACAATGAATCCGGCAGTATAACGCCTCCCGAAAGAGATAGAGGCGGTAGCAAAGGTAAATCTGGCGGTGATAACATTATGGAAGTCTTTTGGAACGATTATATTATGGCTTTTTACCTGACAGCAGTTGATATGGTTGTGGATACGACATTAGACTTTGCAGAATGGGTCTTGTTTGAGCCTTTTCGAGCCAAGCAGAGAATAATTAATAAAGAAACCGAAAAAAAAGCCAAAAATGTTTATATGATAGGAGATGAATTATACAAAGAACGTATAGAAAAGTTTGCCAAGGAAAAAGATAAATTAATAGAAATAAATGAAAATTTAGCCAAAGAAGCGCAGGGAATCCAACCTCAATGGACATTATGGGGACAAATGCCACCTTTTTATCCGAAATTACAGCAAATATATACCAAAGCAAAAGAGAATCCACAGTCAGATGAAGCTGAATTTATAGAAAAATATGGATTTGGAGTTAATGCCGATGTCATCAAAGGGCGTTTTGCCAAAGAAGAAACATTGTTCACGTTGGCTGTTCGTCTGGCAACCATAGAGGAAGTAACAAGATCAAAGCAGGACAGTATATCTCCGGCTTTTTCTGAAACATTAAAGAGTTTGGAAAATGATATTAAAGACGATAGAAGTAACAATGCTGAAAATATAAAAAGAAAAATTTCAAGCCGGCTTTCCGAATTAAAAAATGAAATGGGAGAAAATGAGTTTGCCGGAATTTCTGAAAAGATGGATAAAATGGAAACTTTACTGCAAACCAATAAAAGTGCAAAAGAGCTTAAAAAAGAGGCTTTAAAAATAACTAAAGAAATCCAGGAACAGAATAAAGGTCTTATAGATAATAAAGAAGTCATAAAAAGCCATATTTTGCAAGACAGTAAAGAAAAATATAAAATGATGACAGAAAATATTGATAAGATTCATGAAGAATATGCAAATGATCCCCAAAAAATAAAAGAAACCATAAAAAATTATCTGACATCAATAAATAATGTCGCTAAAGATGTCAAAAAGGAAACAGATAAAGTTGTTAGCCCGGGTATGTTAGGTGCTAAAGCATATATGAAAAACGCAATAAAAAGCGTAAAAAATATTAACAAGGCCATCAATGAATTTGAATTAAATGGTCAGCCAATAGGCGCACGGAATAGTGCTGGACAAAAAGATGAGTTTTTGTTAACTGAAAAACAATTTTCTCAGGCTATAAGAAATTATCATTTAAGTCGCTAAGAGGAGTAAAATGAAAAGAATTAAAAATTTCATAAGATTCTTGTCAATCAGTATAATAGTTTTTTTCATACTGGGGTATGTCTACCAGTTTTTATTTAAACTACTATGGAATTTTGACCTGTTTAATCGGGTTTCATATGACATTATGTATGATTTTTGGGAAAAGGGTGGTGTATTCAGAACTTTTCGCGATTGCAGCCTGGCTGTCGCATTATGTTTAACACCAATTATAGGTCTTATCCTCAGTTATAAACTATATAAATATGGACTGATTAAATTTCTGACAACTCCGATAATTAAACTATACAGGCTGATAACGCGTCCAAAAGTAATGGAGATAGAACATGTCTCAATAAAAAATTTAGGCGGCAAAGATAAAACGTTGGATGAAATTATTTCCGAAAAAATAGAAAAGGAAAAAAAGATAGATTCAGATGAAAATACAGTGCAAAATTTAAGAAAGCAAATTGCGGCAAAAATTGAGGAAAATGAAAAACAATAATACCTTATTAACTAATTAGAAAATACAATAACGGAAAGAAAAAGCCGGAGAATAACTTGAAACCACTGGGAATAATACTAAAAACGTTAATAGTCGGCTGCCTGTGGAGTATAATCTTCATAGATGGCATACGTGTGGTTTTGTTGATTAACTGGCATTTTGATATATTTATGACTGGGCACTGGCAGATGCTTAGCGCAAAATGGAACAGTGGCGCTCCGATATCAAATTCAGAAATAGGATTCTTTATGATTGTCGCCAGTGCAATACCGCTTTGGTTGGCAGGATGGGTTGGTCTATGCCTCATAAAATGGGAAAAAATACTGAAAAGAATAATTTTCAGTCCTCTTTATTTGTATAGAAAAATTACCCTGAAGACAAAACCCCCGGTGGTTATAAAAAAGAAATCGGTGGCAGAAGAAACAAAAGTCATCAAAAAAACACCGATTATCAAAAAAGCACCAACAAAAAGGCCTTCACTGCCGTCTGCAACATTAATGCAATCAAATATAAACAGCAATTTAAGCTCTTCCGGAATGCGGACATCATCATACACGCCGGGTAAAAAAGATGTTGAAGCCCCGATAAATCATGCATTGTTTAATTTTGATGAAGATGACTTTGATTTGGATTTTGATTTTGAGAAAAAAGAGAAAAAGCCCGAGTCCGATACATCTATTCCATCTGCTTTAATGACGGATAATGCAGATACGTCAGAAACCTTACCTGCTGAAATATCGGAGGAAATAAAAAAGAGTATGCCTGAACCTGCACCTCATAAAAAAGAAGAAAAAAACAAAGCTCTGTCAAATAATAATCAGCAAAGTAGTAAAAAAGATAATCAACCGCGTCAATCGGGCAAAGGACATGATCAGAATCAAACACCGGTTTCTGTTAAAGAATCGCACACGCCAGTTCTTGATGTGCTCAATCAAAAGGGATATGATGTTATTTCCTCGTCAATTATTAAAGATATTACCATTGACTACATTGGTATTTCTAAAAAACAACTGATTTTATGCTATGTAGATAAAGAAATCGGAGATTGGTTGGCTGATGAAGAAAAGTTCAACGATGAAGAGCCGTTATGGTTTTCTGAAAGCAGTCATCGGATTTCACCAATACGTAAAGTTGACATTGCCCGCGACATACTGAAAACTAAACTGGCCGTTGGCGATATGAATTTTGAAATAGTATCTTATGTAATTATCCAATCAGGGAATATCATCAATGCAGAGGATATGTTTGAAATCTGGAACAATATGAATATAAATGTAACCCGCATTAATCGCGGAAGTCCAAAAGAAATCCGCCTGTTCTCGAAATCTTTGGATAACTGTGATGAAAAAACAGATAAAAACATGTTGGAAAAATTAAAAAAACTGATTAGAAGTTTGGCATAACTGGTATAAAGGAAAGAAAAATGGCAAAAGAAAGAGGAAAAGAGTGGGAAGAATATGATAATGCTGTGCGCTGGATGACAATAACATTTGTTATTTCCATTGTCGTAACAGTTATATTAATGTACACGGCGCCAATCCTTGCATTTTTTATGCAAAACGGTATATCCAAAAAAAGTGTGGAAATCGGCAGCATGTTTCTGAAAAAATCTTTTGCAGATTTCGGTTTTCTTTGGGATTGGTATATGAAGTGGATGAAAAAAGTATACCGTTACAGTGGAGATTTTCGCCCGTCATTATGGTTTCCAATATTGCCATTTATAACCTTTCCCGCAATTTTGTTAATCGGCGGTATAAAGTGTCCGTATAAATTCCAGTCCAATATTCATGGTTCAGCGCACATAGCCACTTTGCGCGATATTGAAAGAATGCCACTTCTTGGTTTTGACGGTTTTTGTATGGTTGTTGGTAAATTCCAGGGAAAAATGCTGAAATTAAAAGAAACACTGTCCACCTTATGTTGCGCGCCTCCTGGTACCGGTAAAACTGCCGGAGTCGTTATTCCAACAATTTTCAATTCCGAGCGCTTAAGTATTATCGTTAACGATCCCAAACCGGAACTTTGTTTTCAGACAACCGGTGCACGTAATAAAATTGGTCCGGTATTTGTTATCAACTGGGGTAAAGAAGACAACCCGGCAACCGGAGAATACTATCCAAGCTGGAATCCTCTTTCACCAGGAGCTTTGCCAGCTCCGGGACCTGAACGCGATTTGTATGTTGATTCAATGTGTAATACGTTGGTGGAAGACCCTAAGGGCGGAGCCGATCCGCACTGGTCAAAAACCGGTCGAAGTGCGCTATGCGGATTTATTCACTTTATTTCATCTAAATGCGAAAGAGCTTTGGCAAATGAAAAGTTCATTCAAAAGATTTATGAAGGCTCAATGACAGCTGAGGATAAGGCCGAGTTGATACGATATTATGATGAGATGAGTACTGGTGGTCTGCGTGCAAATGCTGCTCGTGCAATTAAAGATTTGCAAAATGGCAATCTGACCATAGAAAACTACCTGCCGATAGGAACATGGAATCTGTTACCGGAAAAATGGATTAACCACGAACCGTGTATGGCAATGATTTTGGAATGGATTACATCATCGCAAATAGAGCAAAGCAACGAAATCAAACGCCGTTTGGAAGAAGGCGATCAAATGGCCGCCATGGCAGATCCGATGCGCGATTTATTGGATGCTGCGGTGGAAGAAGCCAACAATTATGGCTACTCACGTCGTTGTGTAACT